>DAORUD010000072.1:0-12641 GCA_035433005.1 Arenimonas sp.
CCTCGCCGAAGAACGTGCTGGTGTTCGTCTGCGACACCGGCAACAAGTACCTGTCCAAGATGTACAACGACTACTGGATGCTGGACAACGGCTTCCTCGAGCGCCCGGTGCACGGCGACCTGCGCGACCTGATCCTGCGGCCCTACGCCCAGCGCGACACCGTGGTGGTGGCGCCCACCGACAGCCTGCAGGTGGCCTACCAGCGCATGAAGATGTACGACGTGTCGCAGCTGCCGGTGATGGTGGGCGACGACATCGTGGGCATCGTGGACGAAAGCGACGTGCTGATGCACGTGTTCGGCCAGGACGCGCGCTTCCGCGAGCCGGTGTCCACCGCCATGGTGAGCAAGCTCGACAAGCTGGAGGTGACCTCGCCCATGGCCAGGCTGCTGCCGGTGTTCGAACGCGGCCACGTGGCGATCGTGATGGACGGGCCGAAGTTCCTGGGCCTGATCACCCGCATCGACCTGCTCAACTACCTGCGCCGGCGCGCGCAGTAACCGCATCCCAAGGAAGAACCCATGAGCGACGGCAAGCACACCGGCCTCGGCACCCGCGCCATCCACGCCGGCCAGTCCCCCGACCCGACCACGGGCGCGGTGATGACGCCCATCTACGCCACGTCCACCTACGTGCAGTCCAGCCCGGGCGTGCACCAGGGCTTCGAATACTCGCGCAGCCACAACCCCACGCGCTTCGCCTACGAGCGCTGCGTGGCGGCGCTGGAAGGCGGCACCCAGGGCTACGCGTTCGCGTCGGGCCTGGCGGCCACGTCCACGGTGCTGGAAATGCTCGACAGCGGCAGCCACGTGGTGTGCATGGACGACGTCTACGGCGGCACCTACCGCCTGTTCGAGCGCGTGCGCCGGCGCAGCGCGGGCCTGGACTTCAGCTTCGTGGACCTCAACGACATGGCGGCGCTGGAAGCCGCGGTCACGCCGCAGACGAAGCTGATCTGGTGCGAGACCCCGACCAACCCGATGCTCAAGATCGTGGACATCGCGCGCCTGGCCGAGTTCGCCCGCAAGCGCGGCATCTGGCTGGCGGTGGACAACACCTTCTGCTCGCCCATGCTGCAGCGCCCGCTGGAGCTGGGCGCCCACCTGGTGATGCATTCGGCCACCAAGTACCTCAACGGCCACAGCGACATGGTGGGCGGCATGGTGGTGGTGGGCGACGATGCGGCGCTGGCTGAACGCATGACCTTCCTGCAGAACGCCGTGGGCGGCGTGCAGGGCCCGTTCGACAGCTTCCTGGCGCTGCGCGGGCTCAAGACCCTGCACCTGCGCATGAAGGCGCACTGCGACAACGCCGGTGAACTGGCGGCGTGGCTGGAAACGCACCCCGCCATCGACAAGGTCATCTACCCGGGCCTGGCCTCGCACCCGCAGCACGCCCTGGCCAAGCGGCAGATGCACGGCTTCGGCGGCATGATCTCGATCTATGTGAAGGGTGGCGCCGACGCGGCGCGCCGCTTCATGGAGCGCTGCCACCTGTTCGCCCTGGCCGAATCGCTGGGCGGCGTGGAAAGCCTGGTGAACCACCCGGCCATCATGACCCACGCCTCGGTGCCGCCCGAGCGCCGCGCCGCGCTGGGCATCGCCGACAACCTGGTGCGCCTGAGCGTGGGCGTGGAGGACGTGGCCGACCTGCGCGCCGAGCTCGACGACGCCCTGGGCCGCTGACCGGCGATGAACCCCCACTCGCAGCGCGCCACGGGCCTGCCCTCGGCGGTGGCCTCGCTGTGGTCGAACCGGCGCCTGCTGCGTGACCTGACCTGGCGCGAGATCAGCGGGCGCTACCGCGGCTCCATGCTGGGCATCGGCTGGTCCATCCTGCAGCCGCTGCTGATGCTGGCCGTGTACACGTTCGTGTTCTCGGTGGTGTTCGGCGCGAAGTGGTCGGCGGCCGGCAGCCCGGGCAACAAGTTCGACTTCGCGCTGTTCGTGTTCGTCGGGGTGCTGCTGCACGGCGTGCTGGCCGAGGCCATCACGCGCGCTCCCGCGCTGGTGGTGGCCAATGCGAACTACGTGAAGAAGGTCATCTTCCCGATCGACATCCTGCCGGCCACCCTGGTGGGCGCGGCGGGCTTCCACGCGCTGGTGGCCACGGCCATCCTGCTGGCCGGCGTGGTGGCGCTGGGCGGCGGGCTGCACTGGACCGTGCTGTGGCTGCCGCTGCTGATGCTGCCGCTGCTGGCGATGTCGCTGGGGCTGGCGTGGCTGCTGGCGGCGCTGGGCGTGTTCCTGCGCGACATCGGCCAGGTGACCGGCGTGCTGGCCAGCGTGCTGATGTTCCTGGCGCCGGTGTTCTACCCGGTCAGCGCCTTGCCCGACGGGCTGGAGGGCCTGATCTACGCCAACCCGCTGACCTACGTGATCGAACAGGCGCGCGGCGTCATCTTCGCCGGCGTGGCGCCGGAGCCGGCCGGGCTGGCGATTTTCTACGCGGTGTCGCTGGCGGTGGCCCAGTTCGGCTACTGGACGTTCCAGAAATCACGCCATGGATTCTCCGATGTCCTCTGACCCGGCCAGCGAATCCGCCGCGCCGCGCCCCGCGGCCATCGCCGTGTCCGGCGTCAGCAAGTGCTACCAGATCTACGCCAGGCCCCAGGACCGTCTGCGCCAGGCCATCGTGCCGCGCCTGCGCCGCGCGCTGGGCCTGGCGCCGTCGCGCCACTACTCCGAGTTCTGGGCGCTGCGCGACGTCAGCCTGCGCATCGGCCAGGGCGAAACCGTCGCCATCATCGGCAAGAACGGCTCGGGCAAGTCCACCCTGCTGCAGGTCCTGTGCGGCACGCTCACGCCCACCGGCGGCGAGGTGGCGGTGGAAGGCCGGGTGGCGGCGCTGCTGGAGCTGGGCAGCGGCTTCAACCCCGAATACACCGGGCGCGAGAACGTCTACCTCAACGGTTCGGTGCTGGGCCTGACCCGGCAGCAGCTGGACGAACGCTTCGACGCCATCGTCGCCTTCGCCGACATCGGCGCGTTCATCGACCAGCCGGTGAAGACCTACTCCAGCGGCATGTACGTGCGGCTGGCGTTCGCGGTCATCGCCAACGTGGACGCGGACGTGCTGATCGTGGACGAGGCGCTGTCGGTGGGCGATGTGTTCTTTGGCCAGAAGTGCATGCGCTTCCTGCGCGATTTCCAGAAGCGCGGCACCCTGATCTTCGTCAGCCACGATTCGGCCGCCGTGGTGAACCTGTGCCGGCGCGCCATCTGGCTCGACCAGGGCCGGGTGGTGATGGACGGCCCCGCCAGCGAAGTGTCGCGGGCCTACCACGCAAGGTCCTACGGCATGGCGGTGCAGGCCGGCGCGGCGCAGGACGGCGGCCCGGACGACGAGGCCGACCTGCCCGGGCCCGACCTGGACAGCAGCACGATGCGGGTGTTCCGATTCAACGCGCCCAGCGCCAGCTTCGGCGACGGCCGGGCGAAAATCCGCTCGGTGGCCCTGCACGACGCGTCCGGCGCACCGCTGTCGCGGCTGGCCGGGGGCGAGCGGGTGACGCTGCGGGTGCAGGCGCAGGCGCACGCGCCGCTGGCCAGCCCCATCGTCGGCTTCTTCCTCAAGGACCGGCTGGGCCAGCACCTGTTCGGCACCAACACCTTCCTGGGCGGGCGGGGCGGGCCATGCCCGGCGCGGCCGGGCGAGGCGCTGCGCGCCGAGTTCCGGTTCCGCATGCCGCACCTGCCGGCGGGCAAGTACACCGTGGACGTGGCCCTGGCCGACGGCACCCACGCCGAGCACGTGCAGAACGACTGGGCGTTCGACGCGCTGGTGGTCGAATCGGTGTCGAGTTCGCTGGCCGCCGGGCTGATCGGCATTCCCTACAGCGCGGTGACGCTGGCGGTGGTGGATGGCAACGACGTGGCATAGCTCCTAGACTTCCATGCACCAGGCGGCGCGTGGCCCCCGCCCGCGCCGCGCGACACCTGCAGCCCCCCGTTCTCCCGCCGCGCCGAGCGAGAAGCAATGCACAAGAGTTCCCTCCAGCACATGCAGCGCCTGGTCGCGACGTACCTGTCGCCGGACCAGGCCATCCATGCCGTGGACATCGGTTCGTTCGACGTGAACGGTTCGTACCGCACCCTGTTCGGCCAGCCCAAGTGGCGCTACACCGGCGTGGACCTGGAGGCCGGCCCCGGCGTGGACGTGGTGCTGGATTCGCCCTACCGCCTGCCGTTCGCCACCGGCTCGGTTGACGTGGTGGTGTCGGGCCAGGCCTTCGAGCACATCGAGCACTTCTGGATGACCTGGCTGGAAATGCAGCGCGTGCTGCGGCCGGGCGGCCTGGTGTTCCTGATCGCGCCTTCGCGCGGGCCCGAGCACCGCTACCCGCAGGACTGCTGGCGCTTCTACCCCGACGGCTACCGCGCGCTGGCCAGGCTGGGCGACTTCGAGCTGCTCGAGGTGCACACCGACTGGGAACCGGCCGACGACGCCGGCAGTGCGCCCTGGGGCGACACGGTGGGGGCGTTCCGCTCCCGCGGCATGGGCCTGCGCCAGCGCCTGGGCCTGTGGCTGGCGCGGCTGGGCATGGGCCTGCAGGCGCCGCGCGCATGAACCCGCTGCCGCCCAATACCAGCCTGACCATGGTGCCCGAGGACGTGCTGCCCAGCGCCTGGGTGGGCCACCTGCCGTTCGCGTTCTGGGTGGTGGAAGAAGCCCGGCCCGACATCCTGGTGGAGCTGGGCACGCACAACGGCACGTCGTTCCTGGCGTTCTGCCAGGCCATCAAGGCCCGCGGCACGCGCACCAAGGCCTTCGCCGTGGACACGTGGGAAGGCGACGAGCACGCGGGCCTGTACGGCGACGAGGTGCACGACCGCCTCGACCGCGTGGTGAAGGCCAAGTACGCCGGCTTCGCGCAGCTGATGCGCATGCTGTTCGACCAGGCGCGGCCGTATTTCTCGGACGGCAGCGTGGACCTGCTGCACATCGACGGCCTGCACACCTACGACGCGGTGAAGCACGATTTCGACACCTGGCTGCCGAAGATGTCGCGCCGGGGCGTGGTGCTGTTCCACGACACCATGGTGCGCGAGCGCGGGTTCGGCGTCTGGCAGCTGTGGGAAGAGCTGCGCGGCCGCTATCCGTCGTTCGAGTTCAAGCACACCCACGGCCTGGGCGTGCTGCTGGTGGGCGACCAGCCGCCGGCGTCGCTGGCGGCGCTGTGTGCGCTCACCGGCACGCCGGCCGAAGCGGTGACGTCGAACCTGTTCGACGCCCTGGGCCAGCGCTTCTCGCTGCTCGACCGCATCGGCCAGCTGGAAGCGCGCACCGCGGACGCGGTGCAGCATGCCGCCAACTACCAGGCCATGTACGAGAGCACCGACGCCAACCTGCGCCACGCCATGGACAGCTTCGGTGCGCAGCTGGAGGGGCGCCGCCGGGAGCTCGAGGCCGCGTCGGCGCAGATCGCGGCGCTGGCCTCCACGCTCGAGGCGCACGGGGCCGAACGCGAGGCCGCCCGCCAGCGCATCGAAGCGCTCGAATCCCGCCTCGGCGAAGCCCACGCGCAGTTCGAACGCGAGCAGCTGGCCGCCCGCGCCGCGTCCCAGGCGCAGCTGGCGTCGAACCTCGCCGCGTTCGAGGCCGAACTGGCGTCCACCCGCGAACGGCACGACGAGGCCATGGCGGTCGCGCTGGCCGCGAACGCGGCGGTGCTTTCCGGGCTGCGCGCCGAACTGCGCCAGCGCGACGCCGAGGCCCAGGACCTGCGTTCGCGCCTGGCCCTGCGCGAGAACGAAGTGGGGCGACTGGTGGGCAGCCACAGCTGGCGCATCACCGCGCCCCTGCGCTGGCTGCGCGCGCGCGTGGCGGCGCTGCGGCACGGCACGCCGGCGCCGGACTATGCGCAGATGCTCGAAGTGCCGGTGGGCGGCCAACCCGTGGCCGCAGCCGCTGCCGCTGCGCCGGCGGGCCTTGCGCACGCCCCGGCCGGCTACCTGCAGGCGCTGTTCGCGGACGCCACGGCGCGCCGCGCGCCCGACCACCTGGGTCCCGCCGACACCGCGCCCGAGCCGCCCGCCGCGCTTCGCGCCAAGGCCATCGCCTTCTACCTGCCGCAGTTCCACTGCTTCCCCGAGAACGAGGCGTGGTGGGGGCCGGGCTTCACCGAGTGGACCAATGTCACCCGGGCCGTGCCGCAGTTCGTGGGCCACGAACAGCCGCAGCTGCCGGCTGACCTGGGCTTCTACGACCTGCGCGTGCCCGAGGTGCTCCGCCGCCAGGTCGCGCTGGCGCGCCGCTACGGCATCCACGGGTTCTGCTTCCACTACTACTGGTTCGGCGGCAAGCGCCTGATGGAGCAGCCGCTGGAGCTGTTCCTGGACCAGCGCGACCTGGACTTCCCGTACTGCCTTTGCTGGGCCAACGAGAACTGGACCCGGCGCTGGGACGGCCGCGAGCAGGACGTGCTGATTTCGCAGCAGCACGGCCCGGAGAACGACCTGGCCTTCATCCGCGACCTCGACCGCCACCTGCGCGATCCGCGCTACATCCGCGTGGATGGCCGGCCGCTGCTGGTGGTGTACCGCGCCTCGCTGCTGCCCGATCCGGCGGCCACGGTGGAGCGCTGGCGCCGCCACTGCCGCGAGGCCGGCATTGGTGAAATCTTCGTGGCCATGGCGCAGTTCGACGTCGAGGACCCGACCGCGCTGGGCTTCGACGCCGCGGTGGAGTTCCCGCCGCACAAGCTGGCCAAGGGCTTCGACCGCATCAACGACACCCTGGACGTGGTGAACCCCGCCTACGAAGGCAGCGTGTTCCACTACCAGTCCATCGTGGACAGCGCCAAGTCCTGGCCCGACAAGGGCTTCCCGCTGGTGCGCACGGTTTTCCCGGGCTGGGACAACGAAGCGCGCCGGCCGGGCAAGGGCTACACCTTCGCGTTCTCCACGCCGGCCCGCTACCGGGACTGGCTGGAGTTCGCGGTGTCGTACGCGCAGTCGCACCCGGTGGCCGGCGAATCCATCGTGATGATCAACGCCTGGAACGAGTGGGCCGAGGGCGCCAAGCTCGAGCCCGACGCGCGCCACGGGCACGCCTACCTGGAGGCGACGCGGCAGGTGCTGGCGGCCGGCGAGCGCCCGGACGGCGGGCCCGGCCGGTGAGCCGGGCGTCGCCCCGCTGGCTGGAGCGGGCCCTGCGCGAGGCATACCTGCGGTTCCCGCTGGGATGGCCGGCGCGGCTGCGAATCAAGCGTGCGGTCTTTTCCGCGCTGGCGCCGCTGCTGCGGCGGACCGGCGCCTGGCAGCGCTGGCAGGCGGCGGAGCGCGAGTCGGCGGCGCTGGCGGCCATGGCGCAGTCGCAGCAGGCGCTGTCCACGCTGGGCCAGTCGCTGCGGCGGCGCCGTTCGTGGCGGCCCGGCGACGACGGGGCCGGCGCGGTGGCGCCTGCATCGTTCGCGCGCCGCCATGGCCACCGGCTGGTGCTGGTGGTGCACGACGCACACCCGCACGGTGCGCAGTTCCTGGCCCTGAACCTGCTGGGCGAACTGGTGGAGGACATCGGCCTGGAGGTGCGCGTGGTGCTGCTGGGTCCGGGGCCGCTGGCGCCGGCCTTCGAGCGCCTGGCGCCGGTGCACGCGCTGGATCCGGCTGATGCGGTGGCGCTGCGCCGCCTGGCGCGCCAGCTGCACGCCGACGGGTTCCGCACGGTGCTGGCCAACACCCTGGTGTCGGGCCGCGTGGTCCGCGGCCTGGCCCAGGCCGGGCTGCGCGTGGTGACGCTGGTGCACGAAATGCCCGGCGTGATCCGCGCCCAGGGGCTGGAGCCGGCGCTGGCCGACGTGCTGGCGCACTCGTCCCGCGTGGTGGTGCCGTCGCGGGAAGTGGCCGACGGCCTGCGCCTGCTGGCCGATCCGGCGGCGGTGGACGCGCTGTGCGTGGAGCGGCCGCAGGGCCTGTTCGTGCGCAGCGAACACTTCGGTGGCCGCGGGCGCGAAGAGGCGGGCCGGCGCCTTCGCGCGCGGCTGGGCCTGCCTGCCGACGCACGCGTGGTGCTGGCCGTGGGCTACGCCGACGGGCGCAAGGGCGTGGACCTGTTCGTGGCCGCGGTGCTGGCGCTGGCGCAGCGCGATGCCCGCGTGCACGGCGTGTGGGTGGGGCACCAGGACGCCGGGCAGATGGCGCAGGCGCAGTCCCTGCTGGACGCGTCGGGCCTGGCCGGGCACGTGCACTTCGTGGGCCTGGATTTCGACACGTCCGACCACTACGCCGGCGCCGACGTGTACGCGCTGGCGTCGCGCGAAGACCCGTACCCGTCGGTGCTGCTCGAAGCGCTGTCGGTCGGCACGCCCGCCGTGGCCTTCGCCGGCAGCGGCGGCGGCGCGGCGCTGCTGGCGCAACTTGGCGCCGCCACCGTGCCGGCGTTCGACGTGCCGGCGTATGCGGCGGCCATCGAAGCGCTGCTCAACGACGCCGGCCTGCACGCGCGCCTGGCCCGCCGCGGCGTGCAGTGGGTGGAGCGCGAGGCGTGCTTCCGGCGCTATGCCATCGACCTGCTGGCGCTGGCCGGCATCGCGATACCGCGCGTGAGCGTGGTGGTGCCCAACTTCAACTACGCCGCGCTGCTGCCGGCGCGCCTGGCGTCCATCGTCGGCCAGGGGCTGCCGGTGTACGAAATCATCGTGCTCGACGACGGCTCCACCGACGGCAGCGCCGGCGTGCTGGAGGCGCTGCGCGTGGAGCTTTCGCCCATGCCGCAGCTGCAGCTCGCCGCGGCCAACGGCGGGTCGGTGTTCCGGCAGTGGGCCAAGGGCGTGGCGCTGGCCCGCGGCGACTACGTCTGGATTGCCGAAGCCGACGACCTGGCCACGCCCGCGTTCCTGGAAACCCTGGTGCCGGCGATGCAGGCCGACCCGGGCATCGTGATGTCGTACTGCCAGTCCCGGCCCATCGACGCCGACGGCGTGATCACCGCGCCCGACTATTCGGGCTGGACCGACGACCTGTCCACCGAGCGCTGGAAAACCGCGTACGTGTGCTCCGGGCACGAGGAAGTGCAGGCCGGCCTGGGAGTGAAGAACACCCTCCCCAGCGCCAGCGCGGTGGTGTTCCGGCGCGACGCCCTGGCGGCCGTGCTGGAGGCGCACCTGGACGAAGTAGCGTCCTTCCCCACCGCCGGTGACTGGGTGGTGTACCTGCGCGTGCTGCAGCGTGGGCGGATACGGTTCGACCCCGCGCCGGAGAACCTGCACCGCCGGCATGCGGGCAGCGTGGTGGCCCGGCAGGATCCGGCCGCACACCAGCGCGAAGTGCGCGAAGTCCAGGCGCTCGCGGCGGCATGGAGTCCAGAGGCATGGCAGATCAAGGGTGGTCAGGGATGAGCAATCGCGCGCAGGACGGAACCAAAGTTTCAGCGCCGGGCCCGGTTTGCCTGCTGGTGGCCACGGCGCCGCCCCCGGATTCGGCCGCATCACCGCACGCGTCTGCGCTGGCGGGCGCGGTGAACGACCGCATCGCGCCCATGCTGGCGTCCTGCATCGGCCGCGGCGGCGCGCTGGCGGGCGACTGGCGCGCGGCGTCGGGGTCGGAGCTGGCGCTTTCGGAAGTGCGTGGCTTCGTGGCCGCGCACGTGGCGCCGCACTCGCTCAGCGTGCTGCACGACGCGCGGTTCGCCTGGCTGTCGCCGGTGTGGCTGGCGGCCCTGCAGGAGGCCGGCGTGCAGGCCTTCGTGGCCGATGCCGCCGATGCGGCCGGCGACCGCGCCGCCGGCGTGGACGAAGACATCGCCTACCGCGACGGCCTGCTGGCCCAGTACGACGCGCAGCTGGCCTCGCTGCGCGACACCGTGCACCAGCAGCGCGACAAGCTGCTCACGCTGGTGCAGTCGCGGTCCTGGAAGCTGACCCGGCCGCTGCGCCGGCTGGGCTCGCTGCTGCGCCGTGAACCGGCCGCCGACATCGCGGTGGACGAAGTCGGGTTCGACCCGCAGTGGTACCTGGCCCAGTACCCGGACGTGGCCGCAAGCCGCATCGACCCCTACGCCCACTACGTGGCCAACGGCCGGCGGGAAGGGCGCCTGCCGCGGGCACCTGCACCTGCACCTGCACCTGCTTCCGCTTACGCGCCCGCGCCGCGGCCCGAGCCCGCGGGCCCGGCCGCCGCGCCCGCGGGCGACGAAACCTTCGACGCCGAGTTCTACCTGCTGCAGTACCCCGACATCGCCAGCGCCGGCGTCGACCCTTACCACCACTACGTTTCGCACGGCAAAGCCGAGGGCCGGCACGGCGTACGTCCGCGGCTGCTGATCGCCGACGGCGGCGTGGCCTTCGACCCGGCGCGTGAAACCGTGCTGGTGCTGGCGCACGAAGCCTCGCGCACCGGCGCGCCGGTGCTCAGCCTCAACCTCGCCACGTCGCTGGCCAGGCGCTACAACGTGGTTGCGATGGTGCTGGGCGACGGCCCGCTGGTGGACGAGTTCCGCCGCGCCTGCACCTGGCTGGCCGGGCCCATGGACCTGCGCGGCGCGCCGGTGCGGGCGGCGGTGATCATTGACCAGCTGGTGGCGCTGCACCGGCCGAAGTTCGCGGTGGTGAACAGCATCGAATCGCGCGTGGTGCTGGAGCCGCTGGCGCGGCACGGCGTCGCCACGGTGAACCTGGTGCACGAGTTCGCCGCCTACACGCGGCCGCGCGACGAGTTCCGCGCCGCGCTGCACTGGGCCGACGAAACGGTGTTCTCCACGCCGCTGACTCGCGAGAGCGCGCACATCGAGTTCCCCGACCTCGCCGGCCAGGCCTTCACCGTGCTGCCGCAGGGCCGCTGCGTGCTGCCCGCCACCGCCCGCGACGAAGACGCGCGCCGCCGCGAGGACGCCCGCCTGATGGCGGCCATGCGGCCGCGCGGCAAGGCCGACGATGCGTTCGTGGTGCTGGGCGCGGGCTTCGTGCAGCAGCGCAAGGGCGTGGACCTGTTCATCCAGTGCGCCAGCCGGGTGGTGGCGTCCGAGCGGGGCCGGCACTGCCGCTTCGTCTGGATCGGCAGCGGCTACGACCCCGAGCGCGACATGGCCTATTCGGTCTACCTGGCCGACCAGCTGCGCCGCGCGGGCCTGGACAAGGTGGTGCGGATCGTCGACGAAACCTCCAGCATCGAAACCGCCTACCGCGCGGCGGACGTGCTGCTGCTCAGCTCGCGCCTGGATCCCTTGCCGAACGTGGCCATCGACGCGATGGCGCACGGCCTGCCGGTGGTGTGCTTCGACCGGACGTCGGGCATCGCCGACGTGCTGGTGGAAGAGGGCCTGCGCGATGCGCTGGTGGCCGGCTACCTGGACACGCACGACATGGCGGCCAAGGTGCTGGACCTGGCCACGTCGCCCGACCTGCGCCAGCGCATCCGCCAGCGCGTGCTGGACGTGGTGGACCGCCGCTTCAACATGGACACCTACGTGGCGGCGCTGGAAAAGCTGGCGCTGGACGCCGACGCACGGCGCCTGCGCCGCGCCGGCGAAGTGCGCGAGATCGAGCAGTCCGGCCTGTTCCAGCTTGATTTCCACGGCTCGCGGCAGCCGCCAACGGCGTCGCTGGCCAGCGTGATCGAACACGACTACCTCCGGTCGTGGTCGAGCGGCATCGGCTGCCGCAAACCCTTCCCCGGCTTCCACCCCGGCGTGTACCGCGAGCGCCATGGCCTGCGCGAACCCGGCGATCCGCTGGTGGACTACCTGCGCGCGGGCCGGCCCGCCGGGCCCTGGTGCCTGGACGTGATCACCGCTGCTGCCGACCAGCCCGCACCGGCGGCCGGCGCGCGGCTGGCGCTGCACCTGCACGTGTACTACCCGGACATGCTGCCCGACATCCTGGCGCGGCTGGTGGCCAACGCCGTCCGCCCCGACCTGTACGTGAGCGTGCCCAACAGCGCCGCCATGGCCCGTGTGCAGCCCGTGCTGGCGGACTACGACGGCACTGTCGCCAAGGTGGCGGTGGTGCCCAACCGCGGTCGCGACATCGGGCCCTTCCTCACCGCGTTCGGTGCGGACTGGGCGGGCTACGACCTGGTGGGGCATCTGCACACCAAGAAGTCGCTGGCCCTGAACGACGCCGCCTTCAGCTTCCGCTGGAATGCCTTCCTGCTGGACAACCTGCTGGGCCGCCACCTGCGCATGGCCGACGCCATCGTGGCCCGGATGCTGGCGGACCCGGGCCTGGGCCTGGTGTTCCCCGACGACCCGCACGCGGTGGGCTGGTCGGGCAACCTCGAATTTGCACGCGAGCTGGGCGCACGCCTGGGCCTGGCGGACTTCCCGCGCGAGTTCCAGTTCCCGGTCGGCACCATGTTCTGGGCGCGGCCCGAGGCCCTGGCCGCGTTGCCCGCGCTCGGCCTGCAGTGGGATGATTATCCGGCAGAACCGCTGGGCTACGACGGCACCATGCTGCACGCCATCGAGCGCCTGCTGCCGTTCGTGGCGGCGTCGCGCGGGTTCCGCTGCGCGGTGACCCACGTGCCGGACGTGACGCGATGAAAGCCAATCCGACCCAGGCCAAGGGATATCCCGCATGAAGTTCACGGTGTTCGGCGGCGGCGGATTCATCGGCTCGGCCATCGTCGACCGGCTGCTGGCCGAGGGCCACGCGGTGCGCGTGTTCGAGCGGCCGCGGGTGGCGCCGTACCGCGAGTTCCAGCCGC
>DAORUD010000073.1:0-12098 GCA_035433005.1 Arenimonas sp.
CAGAGGCTGCGCACGCCCGGCGCTTCATCCACCATGCGCACCACCCGGGCGCGGGACTCCACCAGCGACCAGGCCGGGTTCAGCGCGCTGGCCAGCCGGCTCCAGGCCTCGGCCTGGTTCAGGGGCGCCAGCAGCGGGCTGCGCAGCACCCGGCGAACAGTCGAAACGCGCTCTTTGGGCTGGTTTGAAGGCATTGGCGAGCCATGATCCGGTCATTGCGTGAACATATGTTTACCGAATACCGACCGAGTATCAACCCTAAACCCGTAAGCCCTTGTTGTGCCTATACTTCCCGCGTCATTCCCGGTCATCACCCGTTGGAGCCAGGCTTGGTAGCCCGCAGAAACACCCCGGCACACCCCGAGCCGGACGCCCCCGTCAGCCGCACCGAGCAGAAGGAGCGCACCCGCCTGCGCCTGGTGGAGGCAGCCCTGGCCCTGATCGGCCAGGGCCGGCCCTTCCCCGCACTGGGGCTGCGCGAAGTCACGCGCGAAGCGGGCGTGGTGCCGGCGGCCTTCTACCGCCACTTCCGTGACCTGGACGAACTGGGCCTGGCGCTGGTGGAAATGGGCGGCGTCACGCTGCGCCGCCTGCTGCGCGAGGCGCGGCGCGACGGCATTCCGCCCACCGACATGCTTCGCGGCTCGGTGCTGATCTACAAACGCTTCGTCGAGGACCGCCCGCTGGTGTTCCGCTTCATCGCCGGCGAACGCGGCGGCGGCTCGCGGGTGATCCGCGAAGCCATCCGCACCGAGGAAAGCCACTTCGCCTCGGAAATGGCCCAGGACCTGCGCGCACTGGGCACCCTGCCCGACCTGTCCAGCGCCAGCCTGCAGATGATCTGCGGCCTGGTGGTGACCACCATGCTCAACGCCGCGTCCGACATCCTGGACCTGCCCGCCGGCCAGCCCAAGCGCGAGAAGGAGCTGGTGGACAATTTCGTGCGCCAGCTGCGGGTGATCTTCCTGGGCGCGGCGCGCTGGCGCGAACGCTAGCGGCCCGGGGCCCGCGGCCCGCGGTCAGTTCTTCCTGACGTACATGGCCTTGAGCATCATCGGGCTGCCGTCCACCTTGCCTTCGATGTCGTGGTCGCCGCCCACCACGCGGATGTTGCGCACCTTGGTGCCCATTTTCAGCGTCAGCGACGAACCCTTCACCTTCAGGTCCTTGATCAGCACCACGCTGTCGCCGTCCTGGAGCAGGTTGCCGTTGGCGTCGCGCACTTCGGCCGGCGCCTCGTCGGCCGCGGCGGCCGCGACCCGCGGCCACTCGTGCCCGCAGTCGGCGCAGACGAAGTTGTCGCCGTCGGGGTAGGTGTTCCCCATCGCGCAGACGGGGCAATCGGAAGGCTGTGGCATGGGGCTCCGGATCAGTCGCGCCTGAGCAGCGACTTGAGGTTGGCGAAGGGATTGGCGGTGGCGGGCGCCACCTTGTCTTCCGCGTCCAGCGCGCTCACGCCGGTGTGGTCGACGTAGCGGGAGTGTTCGTTGTCGTGGCAGTACACGCACAGCAGCTCCCAGTTGCTGCCGTCGGCCGGGTTGAAGTCATGGTCGTGGTTGCGGTGGTGCACCGTGAGTTCGCTGAGGTTGGCGCGGGTGAACTCGCGCGCGCAGCGGCCGCAGATCCAGGGGTACAGCTTCAGGGCGCGCTCCCGGTAGCCCAGGTCGCGCTGGGCGGCATCGCGCCGGGATTGCGCGATGATGCGGTCGACCTCGGCGCTGGACTTGCTGCTGGACATGGCGCGGGATTCCTTTCGTGCCGGCATGCCGCAGCCTGCCGGGCCGACAGCATGCCTCGCCGCGCCGGCGCAGGACAATGCCGGCGCCGGCCGCATCCGCGGGCCGCCGCCCGCGGGCCAGTTGCTATGCTTGGGCCGGATGACCGCCAGCGCGCCACCGCCCTTCGCCCCCGACGCCGAATCCGACTCCGACTCGGCCAGCCGGCTGCGCTCGCTGCCCGGCCGCGCGTACCGGTTCCGCGTCCTCGGCATGGGGCTGGCGGCGCTGCCCCTGATGGCCGTTCTGCACGAGCGCGACGCGGGCCTGCTGGCCTGGGCCTGGATGGCGCTGGCGTGCTTCGCCTGGCCGCACCTGGCCTATGCCATTGCGGTGCGCAGCGCGGACCCGTTCAGGGCCGAGCTGCGCAACTTCATGATGGATTCGGCGCTGATCGGCGGCTTCGTGCCGATGCTGCACTTCAACCTCCTGCCCTCGGCGGTGCTGGTGTCGGTGGCCATCGCCGACAAGATCAACACGGGCGTGCGCGGGCTGTGGCTGCGCTCACTGCCCGGCATGTTCGGGGCGGCACTAGCCGGCGGCCTGCTCACCGGATTCGAAGTGGCCTACGACACCAGCCTGCTGGTGATGATGGCCTGCCTGCCGATCATGGTCATCCACACGCTGGCGGTCAGCCAGGGCAGCTACCAGCTGGTGCGCAAGGTGCAGAAGCAGAACCAGCTGCTGGCCGAACTCACCCGCCGCGACCAGCTCACCGGCCTGGCCAGCCGCGGGCACTGGCAGCGCGAGGCCGCGGCGCTGCTCGGGCAGCACCAGGCGCAGGGCCGCGCCGCCACGCTGCTGCTGCTGGACGTGGACCGCTTCAAGGCCATCAACGACCGCTTCGGACACGGCGTGGGTGACGCGGTGCTGCGCGGCATCGCCGACGTGATGCGCCACACGCTACCGCTGGGCAGCCACGCGGGCCGGCTGGGCGGCGATGAATTCGCGGCCGCACTGCCGGTGGACCTGCGCGATGCCGAGGCCGTGGCCGAGCGGCTGCGTGAAACGGTGGAAGCCATCGAGATGGCCAACCACCCCGGGCTTCGCTGCTCGATCAGCCTGGGCCTGGCCGCGCCGCCGGAGACCGGGCTGGGGCTGCGGGAATGGATGGAGGCCGCGGACCGCGCGCTTTACCGCGCCAAGAACGCCGGCCGCAACCAGACCGTGTCGCGCGACCCGGTGGCGCCACCCCCCGCACCGTGATGCGCGTTGCCAAGCCCGCGCCGAACGGGCCGCCCGAACCCGCAGGCGCTCAGCGAAGCTGGCTGTCCTTGCTGCCGCGGCGGTTGTAGCCGGCGCCCGCGGCCGATCGGCCGTCGTGCACCTGCTGGCACCCCACGCACAGCCTGACGCCCGGCAGCGCCTTGCGCCGGCCTTCGGGGATGGCCGCGTCGCATTCCTCGCAGCGCTCCAGCCCCTGGCCCTGGGGCAACTGCGCGCGCACGCGCTGGATGCCGTCCTTGATGGTGGCGTCAATCTGGTCCTGCACCGCGCCGTCGCCGGCCCAACCGGTCGCCATGGCCTGCCCGCTCCTCAGCCCACCGGTTCGATTTCGCAGCTCAGCGCCGGCTGGCCGGGCTGGGCGAACATGGCGCGGGTGCCGTTGACCAGGAACGTGACGTCGCCGTCGCCGATCTTGCCGGCGTAGCGCTGCCCGTCCGGGTCGGGATAGGCCTCCATCGGCACCAGGTGGTCGTTCCAGGCCAGGGCCAGTGACGGCGGCTCGCCGTTCACGAACACGCTCGACAGCAGCACGTCGGCGCCCGCGCATTTCCACGCCGTGGGGCCGCGGCTGATGCCGCCACCGTCGTCGCTGCGGGCCGCCGCGTAACCCTGGCGCAGTTCGAAGACGCGGCGCACCGATTCACCCAGGATGCAGGCGCGCAGCGCCGGCGACGGCGTGCAGGCGTCGCGGCGCTGGATCCAGGCGCGCTGGCTGGCCTCGAGGGCTTCGAGCGCCGGCGCACCCAGGGCCGTATCGGCCTTGGCCAGCGTGAACAGCCGGCCCAACTCCACGTCGAGTTCGGCCAGGCGCTGGTCGCTGCAAATGAGTTTCTGCGCGTCGCCAGTGGCCTGGGCGCAGTCGAAGGCCGGGGGCAGGAAGGGACCCGGCGGCGGCGCTTCCGGCTCGGCCTGCGCCGCCCCCGGCCCCGGCATGGCGTTGTCCACCGGCGCCTGCGCCACGGCCTCTGCCTCGGGCTCGGCCCGGCAGCCCGCCAGGGCCAGGGCGATGGCCATGGCCGTCATGCAACGCAGCCGCAGGGGCCTGTTCATTCGCTTCATCCCATGGGGCCGGCGGAAGGGCCCGTGAAGGACGCGATGATTGCGTGCCCGGCGCGCCCAGACAAGGCCGGCGGTCTCGCGACACGCCGTCGCCGGGCGGCCGGCCCCGGAATGTGGGACACTGCGCGCCCATTTCCACCACCCAGGCCTGTCCCATGAAGAAGAAAGCCCGCCACCGCCGCCGCGCCGCCCGCCTCAAGGGCCGCTGAGCCGCCGGCAGCCCCGGCTGCCGCTGAAAAACCAGCCTTCCATCGCATCGTGCGTGGGGCTGGTTTTTTTTCGCCCGCTCCCTGGACTGGGCCGGTGGCCCGGCGCGTCAACCCAGCCGGGGCTTACCGGGATTTCGGGCAAACCTATTCGGTCACCGGCCGGCGTGGCTGCAGCGCGGTCCCCGCATCCTGCGCCGCCACCGCGCCGTAGTAGTCCACCAGCAGCTGCGGCACCAGGGTGCGGTAGATGGTCGCGTGGTCCAGGTCCGGGCGCGCTTTCACCGTCCAGTACAGGCCCGGCGGCGACTTCGACCTGAGCGCCCGCTGCAGCGTGGCCACGTGCGGCACGATGTTGTCTTCGTTCGCCGACGCCACGAACAGGCGCCCACGCAGCGCCGGGCTGGCGCCCATCCGCGCCTTCGCGCGCCTGGCCAGCGCCGCGTCGTTCCACCACAGGCTGGGGCTCAGGGCCAGGTAGGTGTCGAACAGCGCCGGCTGCTCGAACAGGGTCTCGACCACGAACAGGCCCGCCAGCGATTCGCCCATGAGGCCGCGCGACGCATCCACCCGGTAGCGCGACGCGATGGCGGGAATCAGCTCATCGGCGATGAAGGCCCGGAACGCCGCCGAGCCACCGACCTGCGGCGCGATGGCGCGGTCGCTGGCCACGCGCGTGGGGCCGGTAAGGTCACGCCTTCGCTGGGTGTTCTCGATGCCGACCAGCAGCAGCGGCCGCACCCGCCCGCTGCGGATGGCGGCGTCCAGCGCCCTGGCCACGTGCGGGAAGTCCTCCCGCACCCCGCCGTCGAGCAGGTACAGCGTGGGATAGCCGCCCCGCGCCAGGGGCGAGTAGCCCGGGGGCAGGTACACGTTCACCACGCGCGGCTCGTGCAGGTGGCGCGAGGGCAGACGGAAGGTCTGGTGCGCCGGCGGCGTCTCGACCGCTGCCGGCGAACACAGTCCCACGGCCGGCAGCAGCAGGGCGATCAACACGATCCAGGATTTCATGGCCCGTCCTTGCGCGAAGCTGGTACCAAGAGACTACCCCGGTTCGCGGTGCACGCCGATGGCGCTAGCCGCCACAGCCACCGCAGCAGTTCGACGCCAGCCGCCGGAGCTGCGCGGCCTCCAGCGGCCAGCCGGCGCCGCGCAGGGCCATCAGCAGGCCGAGCTCGTCCAGCACGGTGGCCACGCGAAGGTATTCGCCGGTCGGGTCCTGGTCCACGACCGCGGCGGGGTCGGCCGCCGCCAGCCCGTGGCGGAGGGCAGCCAGGTCGGGGCGATGCCCCGCGAGGGTGATCTGGAATTCCACTGCGGTCGACTCCGTTGGGCGACACCGGAACCGGTGCCATCGGCCGCCAGCGTGCCGCCACGCCCCGGGGGCGCGCCCTGACGCCGGTCAAGGCGCCGCGAAATGACCGCCGCAGCGCGCGCGCAGGCCCGCGCCGGGTGGCGGGCCTCAGCCCTGGCGTGCGTGCCAGGCCTTGAGCAGTTCGGCTTCCTTGTCGCGCGTGATGCCCGCGCGCACTTCGGCCTGGCGCTCGGCGGGCAGGCCGCGGTACCAGGCCAGCAGGTCGGCCACGGTGGTGGCCAGCGGGCGGAAGGTGAGTCCCGCGGCGATGGCCCGCGTGTTGTCCACGGCGCCGTAGCCCGAGTACGGCGTGCCCTCGCGCGGCACCCAGATCGGCAGCGCCACTTCGTTCTTTTCGATGAACTCCGGGCTGACATGGGTGAACGTGACGGGTCCGCCGGTGACGGCATGGCAGCCGTGGACCATGGCGTCGGTGCTGAGCGCGTAGTCCGGCCCGCAGGCGTTGAAGGTGCCGGTGGTGCCGGCCTCGGCCAGGCGGATCATCCATTCGCCCAGGTCGCGGCCGTCGATGATCTGCAGCGGGTCCTGGCCGTCGCCGGGCACCAGCACTTCGCCGCCCTGGGCGATGCGCCTCGGCCAATACGTGAAGCGGTCGGTGTCGTCGCGCGGGCCGACGATGTAGCCCGGCCGCACGATGGTCACCTTGTCGCCGAACTGCTTGCGGGCCTCGGCTTCGCTCAGGGCCTTGAGCGGGCCGTAGAGGTTCTCGACGTCGGCGCGCAGCTTCTCGATGGTCTCGGCCATCGCGTCGCTGCCCTTGTACGGCGCCAGCGGCGCGTCCTCGTTGAGGCCAGGCCTGGCGCCGTCGGCATACACGGAAATAGTGGAAATGAAGAGGTAGTGCCCCACCCTGCCCTTGAGCACCTTGCCTGCGTCGCGCACCCAGAACGGCAGCGTGGTGGGGTTGTCGATGCACACGTCCCATTCGCGGCCTTCCAGCGCGCTGAGGTCACCGGTGTTGCGGTCGCCATGGAGCTGTTCCACCGCGCCGGGCCACTCGGGCGACGGCCGCTGGCCGCGGTTGAACAGCGTGACCTGGTGGCCGCGCGCCAGCGCGTAAGCCACCTGGAACGGGCCGGTGAAACCCGTGCCGCCCAGGATCAGGATGCGCAGCGGCTTGTCGGCCTTCGGGATCGCGACGACCGAAGACGCCGCACCCAGCGATGGCAGCACGGAGCCGGCCGCCGCAAGGGCGCCCAGCTTGAGAAGGTCGCGACGGGAGGTGGTCATGGGCGCGGTCTCTTGGGGTTGGTACCCCGCACAGTGCCACCGCGGAGCGCGCCGGCGCGTATGGCAAAAGTCGGGGGCCGGCCGGAACCCTGCGCCAACCTCGGCCACGAGGGCGTGCGGGCGCCGACTGGCGGCCGCGACGGCGGCACGCGCGCCCTCAGGGCTGGGCCGTCAGCGTGAACTCCAGCAGCAGGTAGTGGCGGTTGTCCGGCTGCAGGCGCGACTGCTTCACCTCGATGTCGCTCACTTCGCGCTGGGCATTGAGCAGCGGCGTGAACGGGTCCGGCGCGCCCGGCGGCCAGTGCCCCGCTATCTCGATGCGCGACTGGCCCAGCGGCAGCTGCAGGGCCTCGGGGTCCATCTGCCGTTCGCGGAACACGGTGACCGTGGTGCCGGGCGGCAGCCGCTCTCGCACCCGGTACTGGAAGCGCCCCCACAGCGCGCGCCGCGCGTGGTCCAGCGCCATGCGCCGGGCCGGGCTGGGCACGGCGGGCAGGTCGCCGGCCGTAAGCGCGGCGGGCACGCTGCCGGCGGGCGCGGCGGGAATGCGGTGCCAGTCGGAATAGGCGTAGCCATACCAGCGCAGCTCCTGGCCGCGGAAGTGCATGCCGGTGTCGCGCCGGCTGCGCACGTGGTGCTGCACCAACAGGCCGCCGCCCTCGCCTTTTGCCAGGGAAACGAAGGCCAGGTGTTCCGTGGGTGCACTGCCCGGGCGCGGCGTGACGTCCACGCCGCCCGAACCGCCGCGCCAGCCGCCATCGCAATCGCCGGCCGACAGCTGCCAGCGATGCTCCATCACCGGCCCGGCGCTGGAGGCAGCGGCGTTCCATATCTGCGTTTCGGCGGGCTCGCCCAGCACGCGGGCACGCCACGCGCGGTAATCGTCGGGACGGGTGATGCGAAGCGTGGCCGCCTCGGCCAGCACGTCGGAAGTGCGCCGGCGCAGCACCATCGTCACGGTGCCGTTGCCCGGGTCTTCGATGCTCAGGAACGGGAAGCGCACGCCGGACGGCGGCGCCTGCCTCGGTGCCAGCCAGCGCAGGTCGGCGTCGTCCACCACATAGTCGCCGGCCAGTGAACCGCAGCTGCGGCTGTCGGGCCGGAAATCCCGCGGCGGGCTGTCGTAGCCGCAGGCGGCCACCGCAAGGCACAGGCAAACCATCGTGACGATGCGCATCGGCGTTTCTCTTGCGTGCAGTGGCCTCAGCCTTGCCCGCCGCTGTCCGCCAGCGCGAAGTCCAGCGCGGCGCGCACCGCGGCCACCTGGGCGTCGTTGCACTGCTGCGGCGTGGCGCGCGGGCTGTCGGGGTAGACCTCGGTGGTGGTGCGGAAGCGTGCCTTGGTTACGCCCGCGCACAGGCCCAACTCGCGCACCGGATAGTTGATGACGCCGGGCTGCACCACCGCTTCGCCGATGATCTGGCCGTGGGCATCGGGCGGCGCGATGTGCGTCACCTTCGCGACCGCGGCGATGACGGCGGCCTGGAACGCCGGCTGCGGGTCTTCGGTGTCACCCACGGTGTAGAAGCCGTCGGGGATTTCGCCGGGCACGAACGCCTCGCCATCGCGCGCGGCCTTGGCCGGGCGGAACTCGGATTCGTCGCTGTCGGTGGTTTCGTGCAGGTCAATGTGCACCACGAAGCGATCGCGCCACGGGGCGACCAGTGCGGCCAGTGCCGCCGATTCCGCCGCGTAGCCGTCGGCGCGGAACTGCCGGTTGGGGTCCACGGCGTTGGCGTTCCAGCGCTGCACGCGCTCGTAGGCCCAGGGGCTGACGCAGGGCGCCACCAGCACGTTCAGGCGGCCGGCGTAGTCCGCCGCATGCCGCTGCGCAAACTGGAGTGCACCGTGCACGCCGCTGGTTTCATAGCCGTGCACGCCGCCGGTGACCAGGGCGCAGGGCAGCGCATCGTTCCAGCCGCGCGAGCGCAGCGCGAACAGCGGGTAGGTGTCGTCGCCGTAGGCCAACTGGCCGTACTCGACCACGTCCCAGGCCTCGCGCAGCGCGTCCACGCGCGCCACCACGTCGTCGGCGTAGCGGCGCTGCACGCGCTGGTGCTGGCGCCAGGCGGCGACGTGTCCGGCGCCCCAGGGCTCGCCCGGGTTGCCGATGGGATAAGCGTGGGCGGTGGTCATCGGCGTGTCGTCTCCGGGGCGGTGCGGGGTGGCCGGTAGGTTATCACCGGGCCGGTACCGCTTCCGGGCCCCGCGGCCGCCGCGGCGAAACCATGGCAGGCACGCCGCGACTCAGCGCGCCATGCATCGCTGGTAGCGATCGTTCACGCGGGTGGCGAACCACGCGGTGGTGAGCTCGCGGGTGATCTTCGGGCTGTCCAGGGTGATGCCGGGAATCATGGCCCGCGGCAGCGGCCGGCCGCCGCGCTGCTCGGCCAGCGCGAACACCCGCGTGGACAGTTCGGTGTGATTGAAGTCCAGGCGATCGCCCTGCTGCAGCGCGCTGCGGATGGCGCGGTCGTCCATGGCGATGGCGCCGGACAGTGAGCGCACCGCGCGCTCGGTCTGGCCGGGCTCGGACAGCGGCGCGCCGGGCGTCAGCAGGTCGCCATCCAGCGCGATGTCGCGGCCACTGGCCACCGCCACGGCGTTCTGGAAGGCCGCGTTGCGGCTGGCATACCAGCCGGCGTTGAAGTCGGCGAAGCGGTGCACCTTGCGTTCGTAGGGCGTGTCGTAGCCCAGCAGGTGCAGGATGCCGAAGTACATGCCGCCGCGGCGCGTGAAGACTTCGCGGCGGATGCTTTGCTCCACCGGGTAGGGATAGTCCGCGGCATGCGACTGCGCGAACGGGATGGACACCTGCATGGGCCCGCCGGTCTGCACCGGGTTGCGGTCGGCCAGCAGGCGCTGGCCGAGCGGGACGCGGCCGGCCAGGTCCTCGTAGATCTCGCTCAGCTCGCGCTCGGTGCGCACGCGCGACAAACGGTCGGCGTAGCTGCGGCCGTCGGTGGACCTGAGCCCGAGCGCGGCGTCGAGGATGAGCCGGGGTATGTGCAGCGCGGCGGCACGGCGCTCGATTTCGCGGCGGGCGATCGCCGGCAGGTTGGCCACCGGCGGATCGGCCTGGTAGCCCGATTCCTGTTCGGTGACCGCCAGCACGGCGCAGAGGTTTTCCGGCGTGGGGGCGATGTCCTGCACGCTCAGGGCGGTTTCGATATCGGCGGCCCAGCCCTCGCGATCGGCCAGGGTGGCCGGCAGCCGCCGCACGATGTCGCTGCGCACCTGCGCCGGCGTGGGACCGGGCGGCGTGGTGGCGCAGCCCGCCAGGACCGCCAGCGCCACGGCCACGGCCGCCGCGCCAAGGCGGCGGCCGGTGCGCTTACTTCTTGGGCTCATCAGGCTTGCTGACGAATTTCTCCAGCAGCTTCTTGCCCTCGGGCGACTGCGCCAGGCCCTCGAGCATGCTGGCCACGGCGGTGCCGCCGTCGGCCGAGAACAGGTCCATCACGTTCGACAGGCCCTTGCCCGGCGTGCCGGCGTTGGATATCACCTTCACGTCGGCGGTCTTGAGCGCCTCGGCCTGCGCCATGCCCACGGCCTGGGCCGCTTCGATGTTGCGGATGCCCAGCAGGTAGGTCTGGTAGCCCTGGTCGCTGCCGATCTTCTCGGCCAGCTTGATCTGCGCGTCCACGGGCGCCATCAGGATGGCGGTTTCCGCCGAGCCCTTGGCGTGGCCTTCCAGCGCGATGCCCTCGGCGTTGCGCTTGGCCGCTTCCAGCTGGCCTTCGGCGGTGAGCACGGTCTGCTGCTTGTGGCCTTCGGCCGACACGATGGCCACCTGCTTGGTGCCCTCGGCCGAGACAATGGCCACCTGCTTGGCGGCGTCGGCCTGCACGATGGCCACTTCCTTGGCCTGGGCGGCGGTGATGACGGCCACTTCGCGGCTGATCTCGGCACCGCGCACGTTTTTCACCTGCACCACGTCCATTTCCTTGGCGGCGGTTTCGCGCTGCTGCACCTTCACCTGCTGCGAGGCCTGCTCGTTGGCCACGCCCACGTTCTTGTCCTTTTCGGCGGTGCGCAGGCCCACCTGTTCGGCGGCCAGCTGGCGCGACATTTCAATTTCGCGCTTCGCGGCAATCTCGGCCATTTCCGCCTGGCGGGCGTTGTCGGCCACCACCAGGCGCGATTCGCGCTCGATGCCCGAGGTGCGCTTGGCCATGATGTTGTGGATGACGTCGCTTTCCTTGGCGTCGCGGATGTCCATCAGCTCGATGTTCTTGATGGCCTCCACGCCCCAGCCGCCCAGCTGCGGCTGCACTTCCTTGGTGAAGGCTTCGCCGAAGCGGCTGCGGTCGAGCATGATCTGGTCGATCTCGTGGCCCGCCAGCACGGTGCGCACCGAGCCCTGCACGATGGCGGTGAGCTGCATCTTCAGCTCGTCGAACGAGGCCACGCGCTGGGCGGCGGTGTTGGAGTCGTTGATGCGGAAGAAGGCCATCACGTGCACCAGGAAGGGCACGCGCTCCTTGTCGTAGGCGGCGTAGTCGGGCAGGTCGATCGAGAAGTTCGACACCGGCAGCGTCACCCGCTGCAGGCCGATCAGCGGCAGGCGCGAGGGCCATTCGTAGTAGGTGTTGCTGTCGAAGCCCTTGCCGTAGGAAACGGTGTTGTTGCGGGTCTGGATGATGTGCACCTCGTTCACCGGCACCACCCGCCGCAGCGCGATGACCCAGAAGAACAGGACGACCGCCAGGATGGCGACGACGCCACCCACGGCGGCCAGGATCAGGGATGTGCCAAGCATGTCGGTTCCTCGTTCGGGGTCGGCGGCTGCCAGTATAGGCAGCAGGGCGGGGTCAGGCACAGGAAAGGATGGGCATGCGCATCGGCATTGATTTTGGCACCAGCTATTCGGCGGCGGCGGGCATGGTGGACGGCAGGCTGGTGCACGTGCCGTTCGGCGAGCAAAGCCAGTTCCGCACCGCGGCCTACTTCCCGCGCGAACTTCCCACGGGCGGGGACTTCGAACTGACGCCCGCGCTGGAGGCCGAGGTGGACGCGCTGGTGCGCGCCGCCAGGCGCGACCAGGAGCGCCTGGCCCGCGAGTACCGCCAGCGCCTCGCCGCTGCGTCCCGCGGCAAGGGCGCCCCGTTCGCCATCCCCGAGCCCGTCATGCAGTCCGACGAGGCCCTTGGCCGCCAAGCCCTGGGCACCCTTCGCCGCCGCTGGCTGCAGGAACAGCACGCAAGGGAAACCGTGGCCCGCGAT
>DAORUD010000074.1:0-11904 GCA_035433005.1 Arenimonas sp.
GGTCGCCGATCAGGAACAGCGCCCGCGGCCCGCCGTCGTCCGGCGCCTGCGCGAACACGCGGTTGAAGATGGCCCACTGCAGCGGATCGGTGTCCTGGAATTCGTCCACCAGCGCGATGCGGTATTGCGCGCGCAGCGCGTTGGCCAGGGCTTCGCCCAGTTCGCCGTCCAGCGCCTGCGCCAGGCCGCGGATCAGGTCGTCGAAGCCCTGCAGGCGGCGCTCGCGCTTGAGTTTGGCGAGGCGGTCGGCGGCTTCGCGGCGCAGGCGGTGCACCAGGCGGATGCGGCGCTGTTCATTGCCTTGCGCCACCTGTTCGCGCAGCTCCTCCCAGGCGTCCACGGCCTGCGTCAGAGGATTGCTGATGAGGGCGGTCCTGGCCTTGTTCGCCTTGTTGGTCTTGGCCTCAATCTGCTGGTCGCCGGCCAGCAGAAGCCGCTTGCGGTCGTTGTCGTCGCCCGGGGGGTCGCCGTCGCAGCCAAGGCCCGCCCATTCGGCCAGCGTTATCCAGCCCAGGGTCAGCCGGTCGTGCGAGAAATGGCTGGCGTGCATCCAGCCGGCATCAATGGCTGCGTCGAGCTGTCGCCTGGTTTCGTCACCGTGCGCGGCGAACGCACGCGCAACGGCCGACGCCGCATCGGCCAGCCGGGCGCGGAGCGCGCGCTCGGCGACCGGATCAGGCACCGTCGGCGCCGGCAGCAGCACGTCCACGCCCACCAGGTCGCGCAACGAAGACGCCATCGCGGCCGGCGACGGCCACAGCGCCATCAGCGTGCGGGCGTCGTCGGCGTCCTGGCATACCTGCCTCCACAGGTCGGTGGCGACTTCTTCGCGCAGGCCGCGCTCGTTCTTCAACAGCTCCACGTCGCCCGGCACCTGGCCGGCCTCCAGCGCGTGGTCGGCCAGCGCGCGGCGGCAGAAGCCGTGGATGGTGTGCACCGGCGCCAGGTCCATCGCCTCGGCGGCCAGGCGCAGGCGCGTGCGAAGCGTGTCGGCCGTTTCGTGCGCCAGCGCCGCCTGCACCAGGCGCGCGGTGAGCACGTCGCCGGCCTGGGCCGGATCGGCGGCGGCGCCCTCGGCCAGGCGCGCGGCCAGGCCCAGGCGTTCGCGGATGCGCGTGCGCAGCTCCTGCGTGGCGGCCTCGGTGAAGGTGACCGCGAGGATCTGCTCCACCGGCAGCTGCCGTTCGATGACCAGGCGCGCGTACAGCGTGGCCAGGGTGAAGGTCTTGCCGGTGCCGGCGCTGGCTTCCACCAGCTGCAGGCCCGACAGCGGCAGGCGCAGGCCCAGGTCGGTGTCGGCGTCAGTCATCGCCGGACTCCTCTGAAGCGCCTGCTGGCAGGCCGCGGAAGATGCGGTCGCTGAGTTCGTCGAAGTGCTGCAGCGCGCCGGCGTCTTCGTCCACGAACGGGTCCTGGCCGCGCAGCGCCAGCTTCACCCACGGGTCGTCGCCCTCGCCGGCGAAGCCGTTGCCGCTGCCGCACCACTGCGCGCGCGCCATGGGCTCGGATTTATCCGGCTTTTCGCTGCTGGCGTGCTGGAACCACACCCAGCCGCTCTTGGGCAGGAAGGGCAGCGCCTGCTGCGCGGCCTGGTCGGCCAGCGCCGCCAGGTCGGCCAGGCGCGCGATGGCCTGCGCCTGTGGCAGGGGTTCAAGGAGGCGCGGCGGCTCGCCGGCCAGCAGGCGAAACACCGGGCGGGTTTCGCCCAGCGCACTCCACACCAGCCAGTCCAGCCCCAGGTCGAGCACCACGCGGCCGTGGGCCTTGCCCGGGCGGAACTGCAGCAGCCCGCGCGCGTGCACGTTCGCGAAGCTGCCTACCAGGTCACGGCCCGGCAGCGCCAGGCGCCACGGCATCGGCTGCGCGGCGTCGGGCGCCCAGTCGCGCGCGCTGCGCGCGGCGCCGCCCACCAGGCCGCGCACCTCGCGCAGCGTTTCGCGGCCGGCGGGGCCGGGCGCCAGCAGGGCCTGCGACAGCAGCCGCGCCTGCAGCGTGGCGTCGTCCACGTCGCCGGCGCGCAGCGCTTCGAACACCTGCTGGCCCAGGCGATGGCGCAGCCGGCTGTCGGCGCTGTCGAACGGTTCGCTGTCGGGCAATTCGTCTTCCGGCCGGGGCAGCCGCAGCGCGAGCCGCTGCGTGAGGAAATGCCGGGACGGATTGGCCAGGGCGCTGAACAGCGCTGCGCGCGAAAGCTCCGGCACGCCTTCGGCCGCCGGCGGCACCGGCAACACTTTCGGCACGAAGGGCGGCAGCGGTTGGCGCTGCCCGCCGGCCGCTTCGGCGGCAGGGCGCCAGGCGCTGTGGAAACCGATGCGGCGCGCGGCATCGGCCGGCGCTTCGCGCGCATCCACGACGGCGCCAAACGCCTGCGGCGCGAAGGGCTGCAGCGGGTGGCGCACCAGCAGGCGCCCGGCCGCATCGCCGGCGTCGGCGAAATAGCGCGCCGCCACGTCCATCAGCTCCGACACCACCACCGACGGCGGCTTGGCGTCGCCGCTGCGCGGATCGCTGCCCACGAAGCTGAGGTAGAACACCTGCCCGGCCGAAGCCAGCAGCTGCAGGAACAGGAAGCGGTCGTCTTCGCGCACCGAGCGGTCGCCCACCTGCCGGCGCGGCGTGCCCAGCGCGGCGGTGAGGCGGTTGAGCGCGCCGCCGGGGTCGCGGCGCGGGTAGTCGCCGTCGCTCATGCCCAGCAGGCAGATGACCTTGAACGGAATCAGGCGCATGGGAACCATGCGGCCGAAGGTGACGCCGCCGCTGAGGAAGGGCTGGCGGTCGTCGCTTTCCGACAGGCGCGCCTGCAGCCAGGCGCGCACCACGGTGGACGGCATGGGCGCGTCGAGTTCGGCGGCCACCAGCTGTTCCGACAGCGCGCCCACGTGGGCGCGCAGCGCTTCGATGGCGCGCGCGTCGGCGGGGTCCTGCGGGCGGTCGGGCAGCAGGTCGTCGAGCGCGGCGGCCAGCAGGCGCGGCCAGTGCAGCGGCGCGCGCGGCGTGGCCAGGTCGCGCGCCAGCCGCTCCAGCGCGCGCAGCCCGGCCAGCAGGCCGTTGAGCGCGGCCAGGTCGCCGCCCTCCAGGCGCGGCAGCGGCGCCACGCCTTCGATGTCGCCGTCGTCGGCGCTGGCGTGGCCGAGCAGCAGTCGATCGATGGCCCACTGCCAGGTGTAGGCGTTTTCATCAGGCGCGCCGCTGGCCACGCGGTGCGCGGCGTCGCGGCCCCAGCGTGCGCCGGCCTCGGCCAGCGCTTCGCCCAGGCGGTCGATCAGCGCGGGCGTGAGGCCCAGCCGCTGCGCCACCGGCGCCGGCGACAGCAGCGACAGCCCCTCGGCCAGCGTGAAGCGCGCGCCCGGCAGGCCCAGCACGCGCAGGAACCAGTCGGCCAGCGACTGCCCCGCCAGCGCGCTGCCGTCGGCCACGGCGTAGGGCAGCGCGCGCGGCGTGTTCATCGCCGCGCCGAACACGGCGTGCACCAGCGGCGCGTAGGCGTCCACGTCGGGCGTGAGCACGGCGATGTCGCGCGGCTGCAGCTCCGGGTCGGCGTCCAGCAGCGCGCGCAGCTGGTCGTGCAGCACCTGCACTTCGCGCAGCGGCGTGTGGCAGGCGTGCAGCTGCAGGCTGCGGTCGGCCGGGTTGAACGCGCGCACCGGCGCGGCCGGCGGCGCGCGGCGCGCCAGCAGGTCGCGCTGCAGGGCCTGCAGCAGTCCGTCCTTGTCGGGTTCGGCATAGGCGGTGAATTCGCCGCTGGGCTGCACCACGTCGCCGGCGAACAGCAGGTTGACGAAATCGCGGCCGGCGGCACCGTTGGCCACCAGCAGCGGATGGTCGGCGTCCTGCGCGAACACGCCGGCCAGGTCGGCGCGCAGCCGTTCGCGCGCGCCCGGCAGGTCGCCCCACCAGCCGTTGACCGGCGAGACGAAGAAGAAGTGCAGCGGCCCCGACAGCGCCGCCGAAGCGATGACGCGCAGCACGTCGGGCGACACGTTCTGGCAGGCGAACGCGAACAGCCGCGACGGCAGGCCCGCGGGCGCCACGGCCGCGGGGCCGTCGAAGCGCTGCAGGTAGGCGTCGAGCCGGCGCGCGCGGTGCGGTTGGCCGCGGGTGGCGCGCCGCCACAGCTCGGCCTGCCAGTCGTCCGGGTCGGCGCCGCCGTCCCAGCGCAGCAGCCAGCCGCGGCGCCAGGCCTGGTATTTCTCGAAGGCGTTGGCCACTTCGCCCGCCAGCGACCACGCCGCCAGCGCGCGGTCGGGGCCGGCCAGCACCGGCTGCAGCGGCGCGAACACCGGCGCCTGCATCGCGGCTTGATCGGCCAGCAGCGCCCACAGGCGCCAGCGCAGCGTGTCGGCATTGGCCAGGGTGGCGTCGCTGCCGGCCAGGTTGGCCGCCAGCGCCTGGCTGACGAATTCACCCGGGGTGAGGAAGCGCAGGTTGGCGGCGATGCCGTGTTTTTCCGCCAGCGTTTTCTGCAGCCAGCGGCGCATGGCCGGCTGCGGAATCAGGATGGTGTCGGGCTCCAGCACCGGCGCGCCGGGCTCGGGCAGGGCCAGCTGCGACGCCAGCAGCTCCGCCAGCAGGTCCAGGTGGTTGCCGTGGTAGAGGCGGAAGTCGGGCGGGGCGGGCATGGCCCCATGATGCCGCACCCGCGTCCCACGGGTTGAGACTCAGCGCGGCCGGGACGTGAAGTACACGGCGTGGCGCTGCCCGTGCTCGAGCGGGTCGAGCTCGTAGCTGCCGTGCACGGCCAGCACGCGGTCGAAGATGGCCGGCAGGGCCACGATCGGCGGCTCGATGCGCGCCTGCGGCGAGAACTCCATGTCCATGCGCAGGCCCACCCGCTGGCCCGGACCTTCCGGCGCCACGTCCAGCGCCAGCACGAACCGCGCCACCACCTGCAGCCGCACCGCCTCGCGCACGGCGGCCTGCACGATGCGGTACACCGCGGTCCGCGCGTCGTCGTCCAGCCCGTCCACGGGGCCGTTGAAGGCCGGCGCGAACTTCACGCCGGCGTCTTCCAGCATTTCGCGCAGCGGGCCGTTGTCTATCGCGTGGCGCAGGCCGTGGCTGTCGAGCATGGACGGGCGCAGCTGGCGCAGGGCGCGGCGCAGGCTGTCCTGGATCTCGCGCACCTGTTCGCGCAGCGATTCCAGGAAGCGCGTGCCCTGTTCGTCGCGCACGTCGCGGAAAGCCAGGCTGATGCGGGTGCCCAGGGCGTGGATGGCGTGGCCCAGTTCGTAGTCCAGCTCGTTGGCCAGCTCGCGCTGGCCCTGTTCCTCGATGCGCACCAGGCGCTGGGTGACGTGGCGCAGCTCGTCGGCCAGCGCCGCCAGCTCGGCGTTCTTGGCGGCCAGCGCCTCGTGCTGCAGGGCCAGCGACTGGTGGCTCAGGCGCAGGGCGGTGCTGGCGGCGCCCAGCACCAGTGCGCCGGCGCCCACCACCGCCAGCACCAGCTGCATCACCGTGACGCTGGCGGTAAGCAGCCCGGCCTGCACCAGCGCATGCACCACCAGGCCCAGCGCGGCCGTGCCCAGCGCGGCGCCCTCCCAACCGTGGCGGAAGCCCAGGAAGAACAGCGGCGCGAACGCCAGCAGCAGCACGTACGTGGCCAGGCCGCCGTACGAATGCAGCAGCAGGAACACCGCCAGCGCACCGGACAGCACCAGCACCAGGTCGCGCCAGAGCCGGCCGCGGCGCTTGGCCAGTTCGCCGTGCATCACCGCCAGCAGCAGCGGCGCCAGCACCAGCTGGCCGATCAGGTCGCCGTACATGAAGGCGAACATGCTGGCCAGCGTGTCGGCCGTGCTCATGGGCACCGTGACCAGGAACATCCACAGCAGCGGCGACACACCCGCCGCGCCCAGCAACCCGGCCAGCAGGAACACGATCATGCGGGTGGGGCCTTCGAACGCCGGCACCGGCTGCGGCCCGCGCAGCGCCAGCACCACCGCGGCGTAGACCAGCCAGGGCGCGACGCAAACGGCCAGGAAGGTGGTGGTGAACAGCGGGTAGCCCAGCACCAGCGATTTCACCGCCTGGGCCGCCACTTCGGACGCACCCAGCCAGCCCCAGCGGCGGGCGGGGGTCAGCCAGAGCAGGGCCAGCCGCAGGCCGGCGGGCAGGAACCACAGCTGGGACGAGAGCTGTTCGAACGCCAGCCAGGCCAGCACGGACGCCACGGCCACCAGCGCCCACTGCCACCGGCTGGCCGGAGGCGAATCCTGTAGCAGCGCCAAGGGTGCCCGCACCATGCGACCCGCCTGTTGCCCCCGACCCGGCTGGACTGCCGGGCTCCCGGCTCCCAGCATGCCCCCAGCATGGCGTGTGAAGGAAGCCCCGGACACGCGCCTTCCGTGCATGGCGCGGTGCCGATATAATCGCGGCCTTCCCTCCGAAGGGCTCCGGCCCGCCGTCCAGGTACGACAGTGCGCAACCACGATCTGGTCTTCCTCAAGCAATTCTCGATGGTCATCGCCTTCCTGGTGGCCCTCACCATCGTGCTCATCCTGGCCGGCGTGTACATCAACGCCCAGCAGGAACCCGAGCCCAACCCGGTGGCCGAAGCCGCCGTGCAGCAGCGCCTGCAGCCGGTCGGCGGCGTCTACGCCGGCTCCACCGGTGCCGCGGCGCAGGCCGCCGCGAAGGCCGCCGCGGCTGCGGCCGCCGCTGGCCAGGTGGCCTACGACGGCACGCTGGACGGTTCGGTCATCTACGCCGCACTGTGCGGCGCCTGCCACACCGCCGGCGCCGGCGGCGCCCCGAAGCTCGAGCGCGCGGCCTGGGCCGCCCGCATCGCCCAGGGCGCGGACGTGATGCACAAGCACGCCATCGAAGGCTTCCAGGGCGCGGCGGGCATCATGCCGGCCAAGGGCGGCAACCCGGCCCTCACCGACGAACAGGTCATCGCCACCGTGGACTGGATGGTCGACAACCTCAAGTAAGCTGGGCCCTCGCCCGCTTTCGACGCCGCCTTCGGGCGGCGTCGTTGTTTCTGACCCCCCTTTCGTCCTGCCCGGAGTCGCCATGCGCCGCTGCCTTCTGATCGCTTCTTCCCTGCTGCTGGCCGGCTGCGAAGCCCCGCCGCAGGACACCGCGGCGCCCGCCCTGGCCAATGGCCTGCAGGCCATCGGCCAGGTACAGGGCAGCGGCGCGCGCAGCCCGCTGGAAGGCGAGCAGGTCACCGTGGAAGGCATCGTGGTGGCGAACTTCGCCAAGAACCTGGGCGGCGTTTTCATCCAGTCCGAATCCGAAGACGGCGACCCGGCCACGGCCGAGGGCCTGTTCGTCCTGCGCAGCGCCGATGCCGAGCCCCGGCTGCGCGCCGGCGACCGCGTGCGCCTCACCGGCACGGTGCTGGAACAGGGCGAAGGCGACCAGACGCTGACGGCGCTGGACGCGGCGTCGGTGGAAGTGACCGGCCGCGGCCAGGCCAGGCCGCGCGTGCTCGCGCAGGCGCCGGCCACGGCCGCCGGCTGGGAAAGCCTGGAGGGTGAGCTGCTGTCCATCACCGCGCCGCTCACCGTCACCGGCAACGACGGCCTGGCGCGCTACGGCGAGCTGTTCACCAGCTTCGGGGGCCGGCTGTATTCGCCCACCGAAGTGGCGGCGCCCGGCGCCGGGGCGCAGGCCGTGGCGGACGAGAACGCCCGGCTGTCGCTGCGGCTGGACGACGCGCGCAGCGGCCAGGACCCGAAGAACCTGTGGTTCCTGCCCGGCGACTGGAACGACGCCGCGCCGCTGCGCACGGGCAGCGTGGTCACGGGCGTGCAGGGCGTGCTGGACCAGCGCTTCGGCAGCCTCCGCCTGCAGCTCACCGAAGCCCTGGGCAGCATCGAACAGGCGCCGCGCCCCGCCGCGCCCACCGTGCCCGGCGACCGCCGCATCGCCGGCTTCAACGTGCTGAACCTGTTCAACGGCGACGGCCAGGGCGGCGGCTTCCCGACCGACCGCGGCGCCGCCACGCCGGCCGAGCACGCGCGCCAGGTGGCCAAGCTGGTGGCCGCGGTGCAGGCGCTGGACCCGGACCTGGCCGCGCTGATGGAGCTGGAGAACGACGGCTACGGGCCGGACTCGTCGCTGGCGCAGTTCGTGGACGCGCTCAACGCCGCCGGCCCGCATGCCGACTGGCGCTTCGTGGATTCGGGCGAAGGCCCGGGCAGCAACGCCATCCGCGTGGGCATCATCTACCGCAGCCGCCGGTTCGAAGCGGTGGGCAAGCCGGCGTCCATCGCCGAAGGTCCGTTCGAGCGCGCCAGCCGCGCGCCGCTGGCCCAGGCCTTCCGCGCCGGCCGCGGGCCGGTGTTCGTGGTGGTGGCCAACCACTTCAAGTCCAAGGGCGGCTGCGACGGCGCCACCGGCGGCGACGCCGACAGCGGCGACGGCCAGGCCTGCTTCAACGCCACGCGCGTGGAATCGGCCCGGCGCCTGAACGAATGGCTGGCCACCGACCCCACCGGCGCGTCGCCCGAAGGCGCGCTGGTGATCGGCGACCTCAACGCCCACGCCCAGGAAGACCCCCTGCGCCTGATGTACTCGCGCGGCTGGCAGGACGCATTCGCGCTGGCCAAGGCCGAGCGGCCGTATTCCTTCGTGTGGGCCGGGCATTCGGCCCGGCTCGACCATGCCCTGCTGGACGCGGGCCTGGCCGGCCGCCTGCGCGGCGCCGCCGAATGGCACGCCAACGCCGACGAGTCCGACCGCTTCGACTACCGCCGCGACCGCGACAACGACCCCTGGCGCGCGTCCGACCACGACCCCATGCTGCTGGGCCTCGACCTGGCTCGCTAAGGGCTATCATCCCGGCATGAATGCGCTCCCGGACTTTCCCAGCGAATCAGGCCCCCTGCTGATCCCCGGCCCGGCCGGCCAGCTGGAACTGATGGTGGACCTGCCCGAACCGGGCCAGGAGCGCGCCGGCGTGGCCGTGGTCTGCCACCCCAACCCGCCCGACGGCGGCACGCTGCACAACAAGGTGGTCACCATGGCCGCCCGTGCGCTGAGCGAACTGGGCCTGGCGGCGGTGCGCTTCAACTTCCGCGGCGTGGGCCAGTCGCAGGGCAGCTTCGACCAGGGCCGCGGCGAAACGCTCGATCTGCTGGCGGTCACCGACTGGGTGCGCAAGGTGCGCCCGAACGATGCGCTGTGGCTGGCGGGTTTTTCCTTCGGCAGCTGGGTGGCGCTGCAGGGCGCGCGCCACCTGCCGGTGAAGCAGATGATCTCGATCGCGCCGCCGGTGGGCCTGCGCGAGTTCGCCGGCGTGCTGCCGCCGCCCTGCCCGTGGCTGGTGGTGCAGGGCGAAATAGACGACATCGTGGATCCGCAGGCGGTGTACGACTGGATTGATTCGCTCAAGGACAAGCCCACCCTGGTGCGCATGCCCGACACCGGGCACTTCTTCCACCGGCGGCTGATGGACCTGCGCGGCGCGATCAAGAACGGCGTGCGCAAGAACCTTCCGCCGCCGCGCCATGGCTAGCAACCTGGCGGTCCTGCCGCCGTCGGCGATCTACGCCGAAGGCGTCACCTCGCACCGCTGGCAGCACGACCCGGCCCAGCAGCAGGCGCTTGCCGAACTCGACCGCGTGCACCGCCAGGCGCAGGCGCACCTGCACAAGCCGCTGCTGCGGCGCTGGCTGTGGCGCTTCGCGCCGCCGGTGCCGGTGCGCGGCGTGTACCTGTGGGGCGGCGTGGGCCGCGGCAAGACCTTCCTCAACGACCTGCTGTTCGACCAGCTGGGCGACCTGCCGCGCCGGCGCTGGCACTTCCACCGCTTCATGGTGGAGGTGAACGAGCGCATGCAGGCCCTGCCCGAAGGCACCGCCGACACCGTGGCGGTGGTGGCCGACGCGCTGGCGGACGAGATGCGGCTGCTGGTGCTGGACGAATTCATCGTCAGCGACATTGCCGACGCGATGATCCTGGGGCGGCTGCTCGAGCGGCTGTTCGCGCGCGGCGTGGTGCTGGTCACCACCTCCAACACCGAGCCGAAAAACCTCTACCGCGACGGCCTGCAGCGCGCGCGCTTCCTGCCCGCCATCGCGCTGATCGAGCAGCACTGCAGCGTGGTGCACCTGGACAGCGCGCAGGACTACCGGCTGCGCCAGCTCACGCGCGCCAGCACCTACCTGACGCCGCTGGGCGAGGCGGCCGAGCAGGCGCTGGCCGAACACTTCCGCGTGCTGGCTTCGGACTGCCCGCGCGAAGCAGGCCCGCTGCAGGTGAACGGCCGGTCCATCCCGGTGCGCGCGCTGGCCGAGGGCATTGCCTGGTTCGACTTCGCCGCGCTGTGCGAGGGCCCGCGCGCGGCCGCCGACTACATCGAGATTGCGCGCGATTTCCACACGGTGCTGCTGTCGGGCGTGCCTGTGTTCGACCTGGCGCACGACAATGCGGCGCGCCGCTTCGTGCACCTGGTGGACGAACTCTACGACCGCAACGTGAACCTGCTGCTGAGCGCCGCGGCCGAGCCGATGTGGCTGTACGGCGGCGACAAGCTGCGGCAGGAGTTCGAACGCACGGCGTCGCGGCTGGTGGAAATGCGCACGGCGGAGTTCATGGCGCGCGGGCACCGGCCGTGACGCGGCTGGCGCCCTGGCTGGCGGCGCTGCTGGGCCTGTCGGTGGCGCTGGGCGTGTTCTGGCCGGGGTACATGAGCTGGGATTCGGCCTACCAGTGGTGGCAGGCGCGGCACGACGCGTTCGACAGCGTGCATCCGCCGCTGATGGCGATGGTCTGGCAGCTCAGCGACCGCGTGGTGGAAGGGCCGGGCGGCATGTTCGCGCTGCAGGCGGTGGGGCTGTGGTCGGCGCTGGCGATGTTCGCGGCGGCGCTGCCGATGCGGCCGGCGCTGCGCTTCGCGGTGGTGCTGGGGCTGGGGTTCTGGCCGCCGCTGTTCGCGCTGCTGCCGCACGTGTGGAAGGACCTGTGGACGCTGGCGGGCTTCGCCTGGGCGCTGGCGCTGTTGGCGCACGACCTGCGCGCGCCGCACCGCGGCTGGCGCTTCGGTGCGCTGCTGGCGCTGGCGTTCGCGTGTGCGTTCCGCCACAACGCCATCACCGGCGCGCTGCCGCTGCTGGCGTGGATTGGCTGGCGCGAGCTGACGCTGCGGCGCCCGAAGGCGCCGTGGCCTGGCCAGGCCCTGCGGTCGGTGCTGATAGGTGCGGTGCTGGCGGTGCCGGTGTGGGTGCTGGCTGCGCTGCCTTCGCTGGATGCACGGGTGAAGCACACCGAGAAAGTCTGGTCGGTGGTGACGCTGTGGGACGCCGCCGCGGTGTCGCTGGCCGAGGGCGCGCTGGTGTACCCGCCCGAACTGGTGGACCCGACGCTGACGCTGGACGAGCTGCGCGGCAAGTTCGTGGACTACAGCAACACCTCGGTGTACGAAACCGGCAAGCTGCGCCACAGCTTCGACGGGCCCTACACGCCGGCGCAGCGCGAGGCGCTGGATGCGCTGGCCTGGTCGCTGCCGCGCGACCACGCGCCGGCCTATTTCGCGCACCGCTGGCGGCTGGCGCAGCTGCTGCTGGGCTGGGACCGCGCCGCGCTGCCCGACGGCCTGGTGCTGATGCCGGGGCTGCACGCCTACGACGACAACCCGCCGGTGGCGCCGCAGTCCGGCGCGCTGCATGCGCGCGTGCTGGCGGCGCTGCAGGCGATGGTGGACACGCCGCTGTTCGCGGGCTGGATCTACCTGCTGGTATGCGTGGGGGTGATGCTGGCCGGCGCGCGGCGCATCGCGCGCCATCCACCGGCCGGCCTCGCCGCCGCCGTGGCGGCCTCGTCGCTCGCCTACGCCCTGCCCCTGGCCCTGGCCTCGGGCAGCGCCGAGTTCCGCTACCTGGCCTGGCCCGTACTGGCCACCCTGGCCTCCCTCCTCCTCCCCAAGAAAACATACCAGGTACATTTTCAGTCTCA
>DAORUD010000075.1:0-11759 GCA_035433005.1 Arenimonas sp.
AGTTGTTGTTCATCTCGTTGACGCGGTCGATGAGGATGAAGCCCGGCTCGGCGAAGTCGTAGGTGGAGGCCATGATGCGGTTCCACAGCATCTGGGCGCGGATGTGGCCGTAGATCTTGCAGGCCACCATGCCGTCTTCGCGGGTGACGTAGTTGTTGCTGTGCGGCCAGTCGCGCCAGACCACCTGCTTGGGGTCGTTGACGTCGATTTCGTTCTTTTCCTTGATGTTCACCGGGAACACCAGCGGCCAGTCGGTGTCCTTCTCCACGGCCTGCATGAACTCGTCGGTGACCAGCAGCGAGAGGTTGAACTGGCGCAGGCGGCCGTCCTCGCGCTTGGCGCCGATGAATTCCTTCACGTCCGGGTGGCTGACGTCGAAGGTGCCCATCTGGGCGCCGCGTCTACCGCCGGCCGAACTGACGGTGAAGCACATCTTGTCGTAGATATCCATGAACGACAGCGGGCCCGAGGTGTGGGCGCCGGCGCCGGACACGTAGGCGCCGCGCGGGCGCAGGGTGCTGAACTCGTAGCCGATGCCGCAGCCGGCCTTCAGGGTGAGGCCCGCCTCGTGCACCTTGCCCAGGATGTCGTCCATCGAGTCGGTGATGATTCCCGACACGGTGCAGTTGATGGTGCTGGTGGCCGGCTTGTGCTCGAGCGCCCCGGCATTCGACGTGATTCGGCCGGCGGGGATCGCCCCGCGGCGCAGGGCCCAGAGGAAGCGCTCGTACCAGTACTTCTGCTTCTCGGCGGTGGGCTCGGCCTCGGCCAGGGCCTTGGCCACGCGCTGGTAGGTGTGGTCGATGGTGGCGTCGACCGGGTCGCCCTTCTTGGTCTTGAGGCGATACTTCTTGTCCCAGATGTCCTGGGATGCCGGCTGCATCTCGATGACCTGCGCCGTGCTGTTCTTGACCGCCTCCAGGCGAACCGTGCTCATAAGTCCCTTCTTCCTCCCGGGGCACCCCATCGGTGGGGGCGCCTTGTTGTGAATTCTTATCGGGTCGTGCCGGCCAGGAAGCCGGGGGACAGGGCGCCCGTCCGCAGGGGTTTGCCCCGTGGCCTGGCCGCTGTCCTTTCCGCTCCCTGCATGCCGTCTCGCCGTCGCGTCGTGCGTGCTGCGCGACCCCAAGCCTTGGGGCCGCCCCCCGCCGCCCAACACAAGATGTAGTGGCGGCGGGAGCCAAAACTACCCCTCCCCGGGGGGCCTGTCAACGCCCCGGCACGTCGGAAAAATCAGCCGGTTCAAGATGTTCCACGGGTCTCCCAGACTTCGCCTGAAACCCTGGAAACGGCGTTTTGAACCGGGAAACCGGCGCCCCGCCGGGCCGTGGAACCAAGCCCAACCGTGACCCGCGTCTCACCCCGGGACCGCCCGCGCCGCCCTCGCCAAGCCGCCCTTGTCCAGCCGCCGTTGGGTTCCCATCTGGTATCTGGTTCACTTGCCGGCCTGACCCAGGGCCAGAAACCTCCGGAGCCACCGCATGCGCCTGCTGACCGCCGCCACCTGCCTCCTGATCGCCGCCGCCGCGGGCGCCGGCGCCAGCCACTGGCTGTCCCAACCGGCCGACCCGGTGCCGGCCGCCGTGCCCACCCGGGCCGAGGTCGCGCTGGACAACGCCGCCACCCTCGCCCTGCCCCGGGCCGCCCAGGCCGCACTGCCCGCGGGCAGCAACCCCCTGGTGATGCCGTCGCTGGCGCCCATGCTCGAGGGCGTGACGCCGGCCGTGGTGAACATCTACACCCGCCAGGTGGTGCGGGTGCGCAACCCGCTGCAGGAAATGTTCGGCATGCCGGGCATGCCCCAGCAGCGCGTGCAGCAGTCGCTGGGCTCGGGCGTGGTGGTGGACGCCGAGCGCGGCCTGGTGCTGACCAACAACCACGTGATCGAGAACGCCGACGGCGTGTCGGTCACCCTGGCCGACGGCCGCACCCTGGAAGCCGAGCTGGTGGGCGCCGACCCCGACACCGACGTGGCCGTGATCCGCATCCCGGCCGAAGGCCTGACGGCGCTGAACCTGGCCGATTCGACCCAGCTGCGCGTGGGTGACTTCGTGGTGGCGGTGGGCAACCCCTTCGGCCTGGGCCAGACCGTCACCAGCGGCATCGTGTCGGCCGTGGGCCGCAGCGGCCTGCAGGGCCTGGGCTACCAGAACTTCATCCAGACCGACGCGTCCATCAACCCGGGCAACTCCGGCGGCGCGCTGGTGAACCTCAACGGCGAACTGGTGGGCATCAACACCGCCAGCTTCAATCCGCGCGGCAGCGCCGCCGGCAACATCGGCCTGGGCTTCGCCATCCCCGCCAACCTGGCCCGTGAAGTGATGCGCCAGCTGATGGCCTACGGCGAAGTGCGCCGCGGCTCGCTGGGCCTGGACGGCGAGGACATCACGCCGTTCCTGGCCAAGCAGGTGGGCCTGGCCGAGAACCAGCGCGGTGCCCTGGTGGCGCGCGTGTACCGCGGTTCGCCGGCCGAAGCGGCGGGCGTGCGCCCGGGCGACGTGATCACGGCCGCCAACGGCGAGCGCGTGGACGGCGCCCAGTCGCTGCGCAACATCGAAGGGCTGCTGCCGGTGGACCAGCGCGTGACGCTGGAGCTGCTGCGCGGCGACCAGAAGCTGAGCGTGCAGGCGGTGCTCAAGGCCCAGGCCAAGGAAATCGACGGCGGCCAGATTGACCCGCGCCTGGCCGGCGCCACGCTGACCGAACTGCCCGAGCGCTTCCGCCAGCAGGGCCTGATCGGCGTGGTGGCCAGCAAGGTGGCGCCCGGCAGCCGCGCCGCGCAAAGCGGCCTGCGGGCCGGCGACCGCATCGGCCAGGTCAACCGCGCCAACGTGGCCGACCTGCCGGCCTTCCGCAGCGTGCTGGCGGCGCCGCCGCGCGAGCTGGTGCTGAGCGTGGCGCGCGGCGGCCGCTTCGGCTACCTGGTGATGGAATGAGGCCGGCGCCGCCCCGGTCCCGGTGGCGGCGACGGTGTAATGTGAGGCCCTGAAGCAGGCAGGAGACTGGCCATGAACCGACCCAAGACCGACGACGCCTTCCAGGCCGACGCCGCCGCCACCCACCTGGACGCGGCCAAGGAAAACCTGGGCGAAGCGCGCGACGCACTCAAGTCCGGCGTCACCGACGCGCTGGGCGCCACCGCCGCGGCCGCCAGCGAAGCCCGGGCCGAGCTGGACGAGAAACTGCAGGGCCTGATCGACCAGGGCAAGGGCATGCTGACGCAGGCCGAAGACCTGATCCGCAGCAAGCCGCTGGCCTCGTTCGGCGTGGCCTTCGCGGCCGGCTACCTGGTGGCGGCGCTGACCCGCCGCAAGTAAGCCGGCATCGTGACCGACCCCACCCGGGCGCCCGAGCCCGCCCCTGCGGCCGGCGAACCCGCGCCCGCCCCGGGGCACGCCGGCCCCATCACGGCCGATGCGCAGGCGGTGCTGGACGCCGCCAAGGCGGCGGCCGGCGCCTTCCTGGGCCGGTTCGATACGCTGCGGCGCCTGTTCGCGGCGGAAGTCAGCCTGGCGCGCGACGCGCTGGTGCGCGCCCTGGTCTACCTGCTGGTGGCCACGGTGATGCTGGGCACGGCCTACCTGCTGCTGACGGCGCTGCTGGTGGCCAGCCTGCGCGCCGCCGGCGCGCCCTGGCCGCTGGCGCTGGGCCTGCCGCTGCTGGTGAGCGTGGCCGTGGCGGTGTTCGGCATCCTGCGCGCGCGCCGGATGCTGGAGTTCGCCGACTTCGAAGCCACGCGGCGACAGCTGGCGCTGACCCTGCGCGCCGGCCCCAACGAGGACGCGCCCCGGTGAAGGGCTTCCAGGAAAAAATCGCCGCCGTGCAGCAGGCCGAGGCCGACTGCGTCCGCCAGCGCGCCGACGCGCAGCGGGCGCGGTGCCACCTGCGCGACGAGATCCGGCGCACGGCCACGCCGGTGCGCATCGTGGTGTCGGGGCTGGCCCTGGGTTTCGCCAGCGGCGTCGCCACCCCGGCCGCCGCGGCGGCGGCGAACGGCAAGCTGGTCAGCGGGCCGATTTTCTCGATGCTGATGGACACCGTGGTGCCCGGGCTGCTGGCCGGCATCACCGCGGCCGTCACCCCGACGGCCGAAGCGGAGGACGTTGCGGAAGCAACGGCCGAGGAAACCGCGGACGACGCGCAGGACGCACCTGCGGCCGCTCCCGCCAAACCCAAGCGCAAGCGCAAACCCAGGGCGCCCCGCCGTGATCCCGCCGACGCCTGACGCCGCCGCACCCGCGGCCGCGCCCGAAGACCCGACCACCGCCGCGCGCCCCGAGACGCCGGCGCAGGCCGCCAGTTCGCACGCCGCGCGCCTGGCCGCGATGCGCAGCAACTCGCGGCTGCTGTGGGCGCTGGTGATCATCGTCGGGCTGTACACCTGCTATTTCGCCAGCAGCCTGATCCTGCCGCTGGTGATGGCGGCCTTCTTCGCCATGCTGCTCAGCCCGCTGATCAACCGCGCGCCGCTGCGCTGGCTGCCGCGCGGCCTGGCGGCGCTGATGCTGGTGTCGGCGCTGGTGGGCAGCCTGGGCGCGGTGGCGGTGTTCGTGGCGCGCCCGGCGTCGGAGTGGGCGCGCAACACGCCCTTCCTGCTGCGCGAGGCGGCGCCGAAGATCAAGGCCATGATCGAACCGATCCGGGACGCACGCCGGGCCAGTGAATCGTTCGACGAATTCACCGGCGGCGACGCCAGCGCGGGCGAGCGCATCGTGGTGCGCCCGCCCACCGCCGACCTGCTGTCGGCCACGCCGCGCGTGCTGGGTTCGGTGCTGGCGGTGCTGCTGCTGACCTTCGCCTTCCTGGTGTACGGCGACGACGTGCTCAACAAGCTGCTGCGCCTGCGCCGAACCCGCGCGCAGAAGCGGCTCACGGCCGACATCGTGCAGCACATCCAGAGCGACCTGTCGCGCTACGTGCTCACCATCAGCGCCACCAGCGCCGTGCTGGGCGGCGTCACCGCGCTGTACCTGTGGTACCTGGGCGTGGAAGACCCGCTGCTGTGGGGCGTGCTGGCCGCGGCGCTCAACCTCACGCCCTTCGTGGGCCCGCTGCTGATGGCCATGCTGCTGTCGCTGGTGGGCCTGTCGCAGTTCGACACCCTGGGCGCCGCGCTGCTGCCGGCCGCCGGCTTCCTGGTGCTGCATGCGCTGGAAAGCAACCTGCTCACGCCCATGGTGCTGGGCCGCACGATGCGCATCAATCCGCTGGCCATCATCCTGTGGCTGCTGCTGTGGGGCTGGCTGTGGGGCGTGGTGGGCCTGCTGGTGGCGGTGCCGATGCTGGTGTGCCTGAAGATCGTCGCCAGCCGCGTGGAGGCCTGGCAGGGCTGGTCGAAGCTGCTCGAATGAAGACCCCGCCGCGCGCCCTCAGCCTGGACCTCGACGACACCCTGTGGCCGATCTGGCCCTCGATCGAGCGCGCCGAACGCGCGCTCGACGCCTTCCTGCAGCAGCACTGCCCGCGCACCGCCCAGCGCTACCCGATCCACCGCATGCGCCAGCTGCGCGAAGCCATCGCGGCCAGGCATCCGCAGTACGTGCACGATTTCAGCCACCAGCGGATGCTGTCGCTGCGCCACGCGCTGGAGGAATCGGGCGACGACGTGGCCCACGCCGAGCCGGCCTACGAAGCCTTCTTCGCCACCCGCAACCAGGTGGATTTCTACCCCGATGCGCTCGCGGCGCTGGCCCGGCTGTCGGCGCGGCTGCCGCTGGCGGCGCTTACCAACGGCAATGCCGACCTGGCGCGCATCGGCATCCAGGACCACTTCCAGGTGTTCGTGAGTGCCCGCGACCACGGCCAGGCCAAGCCCGAAACGCCGATCTTCCACGCCACCTGCGAGCGCCTGGGCGTGGCGCCCGCGCATGTGCTGCACATCGGCGACGACCCGCTGATGGACGTGGTGGGCGCGCGCCGCGCCGGCATGCCCAGCTGCTGGATCAACCGCCGCAAGGAGCGCTGGCCGGCCGACCTGCCGCGCCCCGACCTTGAATTCGCTACGCTTGCCGGACTGGCCGACTGGCTGGACCACACCCACCCCGTTACGGAGCCCCGATGAGCCTGCCGCCCTGCTTCGCCACCCCCGACCAGGCCGACGGCGCGCTGCCGCTGGTGCTGGTGGACCGCGACAGCCTGCCCACCTGGCGCGGCGGGCAGCCGGCAGCGGTGCAGGCCTGGCTGGACGCCCACGGCTTCACCGCCCAGCCGGGCGCGCCGCTGCTGGTGCCGGGCGCCGACGGCCGGCCCGCGCATTTCCTGGCCGGCATCGCCGACGCCAATGACCCGCTGGCGCTGGCGCACCTGCCGCTGCTGCTGCCGGTGGGCACCTACACCCTGTCGCCCCATTCCCCGGTGAAGCCCGACCCGGGCCATGCCCTGCTCGGCTGGGGCCTGGGCGCCTACAGGTTCGACCGCTATCTCAAGCCCGCCCGCGCGCCCGCGCGGCTGGTGCTGGACGCGGCGCAGGCCGGCGACGCCGAGGCCTTCGCGGTGCTCAAGGCCAGCACCCTGGTGCGCGACCTCATCAACACCCCCACCGAACACATGGGCCCGGCCGAACTCGAAGGCGTGGCCGCGCGCCTGGCCCAGGCCTACGGCGGCGACCTCACCGTGATCGAGGGCGAGTCCCTGCTCAAGCACCACTTCCCGGCCATCCACGCCGTGGGCCGCGCCAGCCACCGCGCACCGCGCCTGATCGAGATCCGCTGGGGCGACCCGTCGCACCCGGCGCTGGCCATCGTCGGCAAGGGCGTGTGCTTCGACACCGGCGGCCTGGACATCAAGCCCGCCGACGGCATGCGCAACATGAAGAAGGACATGGGCGGCGCCGCCCACGCCCTGGGCCTGGCCCAGCTGGTGATGGGCCTGAAGCTGCCGGTGCGCCTGCACCTGCTGGTGCCGGCGGTGGAGAACGCGATCGGCCCGGACGCCTTCCGCCCCGGCGAAGTGCTGGCCACGCGCCAGGGCCTGAGCGTGGAAGTGGACAACACCGACGCCGAAGGCCGCCTGGTGCTGTGCGACGCGCTCACCTACGCCGCCGAAGGCAAGCCGTCGCTCATCATGGATTTCGCCACGCTGACCGGCGCCGCGCGCATCGCCCTGGGCCCGGACCTGCCCGCCCTGTTCACCAACTCCGACGCCCTGGCCGCCGACTACCTGGCCGCCGGCGAACGCACCCGCGACCCGCTGTGGCGCATGCCGCTGTGGCGCCCCTACCTGAGCTACCTCAAGTCGGGCATCGCCGACCTGGCCAATTCCGGCGCCTCGCGCATGGCCGGCTGCGTCACGGCCGCGCTGTACCTGGAGCGCTTCGTGCCCGAGGGCCAGGCCTGGACCCACGTGGACGTGTATTCCTGGAACGACACCGACCGCCCGGGCAAGCCGGCCGGCGGCGAGGCGCAGGGGCTGCGCGCGGCCTGGCAGCTGCTCAAGGGCCGCTACCCCACAAAGTGACAACCGGCAGTACACCGGCGCACCCCCGGCGGCTCACAATGTACTGACCCCGGCCGGCGCAGACTGCGCCGGCCTTGCCTTGGAGCGCCCCATGGATTCGTCGCAGGACCTGCTCAAACAGCTGCACATCGACCGCCGCCCCGCCGCGAAGAAGCGCCGCCCGCGCTGGGTGGTGCCCGCGCTGGTGGCCGTGGCGCTCGGGGCCGGCGTGGTGTTGATGTCGTCCCTGCGCCCGGTGGTGGTGGAAACCGCACAGGCACGCGCCGCCGCCGAGCTCGGCACGGCCTCGGTGCTGGACGCCTCGGGCTACGTCACCGCGCGGCGCATCGCCACCGTGTCGTCCAAGATCACCGGCAAGGTGCGCGAAGTGCTGATCGAAGAAGGCCAGCGCGTGGCCGAAGGCGAAGTGCTGGCCTACCTGGACGCCGCCGACGCCGAGGCCCAGCGCGACCTGGCCAACGCCCAGCTGGCGTCCGCGCGCTCGCAGCTGGCCGAGGCCCAGGCCCAGCTCACGCTGGCCAAACAGACGCTGGTGCGGCAGAAGGAGCTGGCCGCGCGCCAGCTGGTGGCCGCCTCGTCGCTCGACGCCGCCGTGGCCGACCGCGAATCCCGCGCCGCGCGCCTGGCCAGCCTGCAGCGCGCCGTGCAGGTGGCGCAGGACCAGCTGGCCATCACCGCGCTGAGCGTGGACAACACCATCATCCGCGCGCCGTTCGCCGGCGTCATCGTCGCCAAGGCCGCGCAGCCGGGCGAAATGATCTCGCCCATCAGCGCCGGCGGCGGCTCCATCCGCACCGGCATCGGCACCCTGGTGGACATGGATTCGCTGGAAGTGCAGGTGGACGTGAACGAGGCCTACATCGGCCGCGTCACGCCCAAGATGCCGGTCGAGGCCGTGCTCAACGCCTACCCCGAGTGGAAGATCCCGGCCGAGGTGATCGCCATCGTGCCCACCGCCGACCGCAGCAAGGCCACGGTGAAGGTGCGCATCGCGCTCAAGTCCAAGGACCCGCGCATCGTGCCCGACATGGGCGTGCGCGTGAGCTTCCTGGACGAGGCCAAGCCCGACGCGCCGCCGCCGGTGGGCGCCTTCGTGCCCGAGCGCGCGGTGGTGACGGTGGACGGCGCCTCGCACGTGTTCACGGTGGCCGACGGCAAGGCCACGCGCGTGGCGGTGACGCTGGGCGAGAAGCGCGACGCCGAACAGCAGGTCACCTCCGGCCTGGCGGGTGGTGAAACGGTGGTGCTGTCGCCGCCGGCGAAACTCCGCGACGGCGGCAAGGTCGCGGTGAAGTAAGCCATGGCCACGACCCTGGTCGAGATTCGCGGCCTCACCAAGGCCTATGTGCGCGGCAAGCAGCGCGTGGAAGTGCTGCACGGCATTGACCTGGACATCCCCGAGGGCGACTTCGTCGCGCTGATGGGCCCGTCCGGCTCGGGCAAGACCACCCTGCTCAACCTGATCGGCGGGCTGGATTCGCCCAGCGACGGCCTGCTGCGGGTGGACGGCCAGCGCATCGACGACCTGGGCAGCGACCAGCTGGCGGCCTGGCGCGCCAGCACCGTGGGCTTCATCTTCCAGAGCTACAACCTGATGCCGGTGCTGACCGCGCAGAAGAACGTGGAGCTGCCGCTGCTGCTGGCCGACATGCCGGCCGCCGAGCGCACCCGCCGCGCCAGCGTGGCGCTGCGCCTGGTGGGCCTGGAGGAGCGCGCCAGGCACAAGCCCAACGAACTCTCCGGCGGCCAGCAGCAGCGCGTGGCCATCGCCCGTGCGCTGGTGTCCGACCCGCGCATCCTGATCTGCGACGAACCCACGGGCGACCTCGACCGCGCCACCGCCGACGACGTGCTGCGCCTGCTGCAGCAGCTCAACCGCGAGTTCGGCAAGACCATCGTGATGGTCACCCACGACCCCAAGGCCGCCGAATACGCCAGCCGCACGGTGCACCTGGACAAGGGCACCCTGGCCAACGAAGCGCCGGCGCACTGAGCCATGAAGTACCTGGGCCTGATCTGGGCGGGACTGTTCCGCAAGAAGCTGCGGACCACGCTGACGCTGTTCTCGCTGGTCTGCGCCTTCGTGCTGCTGGGCCTGCTGCAGGCGGTGAACTCGCTGTTCTCGGGCGGCGCCGATTTCCTGGGCGCCAACCGCCTGATCACCCAGGCCCGCACCAGCTTCACCCAGCCGCTGCCGATGCGCCTGCTGCCGCAGATCGAAGCCATCCCGGGCGTGGCGCGCGTGTCGCACTCGCAGTTCTTCGGCGGCGTGTACCAGGACCCGCGCAACTTCTTCCCGCAGTTCGCGGTGAACCCGCAGCGCCTGCGCGACACCTACCCCGAATGGGTGATGGACGAGGACGGCTGGCGCCGCTTCATCACCGCCCGCAACTCCACCATCGTCGGCCGCAACCTGGCCGACAAGTTCGGCTGGAAAGTGGGCGACGTGATCCCGCTCAACTCCTTCATCTGGACCAAGACCGACGGCACGCGCACCTGGGAATGGGAGGTGGCGGGCATCTTCGACGGCCGCGACGAGGAGTGGCAGAAGCGCGCCGGGCTGATGTACCTCAACTACGGCCAGTTCGACGAAGGCCGCGCCGGCGGCAAGGGCCTGGCCGGCGTGTTCGTGGTGGTGGTGGACGACCCGGAGGCGTCCGAGCGCGTGGCCGCGCTGATTGACGAGAAGTTCGAGAACTCGCCCGATGAAACCAAGACCCAGAGCGAACAGGAGTTCCAGCTGGGCTTCGCGCGCCAGCTGGGCGACATCGGACTGATCGTGAACCTGATCACCAGCGCGGTGTTCTTCTCCATCCTCTTCCTCACCGGCGTGAGCATGTCCCAGGGCGTGCGCGAGCGCGTGCCCGAGCTGGCGGTGCTCAAGGTGCTGGGCTTCACCGACCGTGCGGTGATGGGCCTGGTGCTGGCCGAAGCCTTCCTGCTGTGCTTCCTGGGCGCGCTGGCCGGCATGCTGCTGGCGAGCTTCTCCACGCGCTTCCTGCCGGCTGAATTCCCGATCGAAACCGACCTGCGGGTGTGGGCCATCGCCGGCATCAGCGTGCTGGTGCTGACCGTGCTGGTGGGCGTGCCGCCGGCGCTGCACGCGCTGCGCATCAAGATCGTCGACGCACTGGCGGGCCGCTGATGAGCACTTACACGCAAGTGCGCGAGATCGTGCTGATGAACCTGCGCAGCGTGCCGCAGCGCCTGGGCGCGTCGCTGGTGATCGTGATCGGCATCGCCGGCGTGGTGGGCGTGATGGTGGCGCTGCTGTCCATGTCGGCGGGCCTGGAAAAGACCCTCAGCGGCACCGGCCGCGACGACCGCGTGGTGGTGACGCGCGGCGGCTCCAACGGCGAACTGGCCAGCTTCCTGGACCGCGCCTCGGGCACGCTGGTGAAGCAGGACCCGGCCATCGCCCGCGGCGCCGACGGCCTGCCGCTGGCCTCGGGCGAGATCATCATCATCACCGAAGTGCCGCGCGTGGGGCAGAAGACCGGCGCCAACGTCACCCTGCGCGGCGTCGAGCCGGTCGGGTTCACCCTGCGCCCCGAGCTGCGCATCGTGCAGGGGCGCAAGTTCCGCCCGGGCCTGCGCGAGATCATCGTTGGCGAAGCGGCCAGCCGGCAGTTCGCCGGCCTGGACATCGGCACGCCGCTGCGCTTCCGCGGCTCCACCTGGACGGTGGTGGGCGTGTTCTCCACCGGCGGCGACGCGCACGAATCCGAACTCTGGACCGACACCGAGACCGCGCAGTCGGCCTTCAACCGCAGCGGCTATTCCTCGATCCTGGCCGGACTCTCCAGCACCGACGCCTTCGGGCCGATGAAGGAGCGCCTGACCAGCAACCCGCAGCTCAACGTGGACGTGAAGACCGAGCGCGATTTCTTCAGCGGCCAGTCCGGCACGCTCACCACGGTGATCGGCGTTCTGGCCGGCTTCGTGGCGCTGGTGATGGCCATCGGCGCCACCTTCGGCGCGCTCAACACCATGTATTCGGCGGTGTCGGCGCGCACGGCCGAGATCGGCACGCTGCGCGCGCTGGGCTTCGGCGCCATGCCGGTGATCGCATCGGTGATGGCCGAGGCGCTGGCGCTGGCCATTTCCGGCGGCGTGCTGGGGGCAATGCTGGCCTACGTGTTCTTCAACGGCTATTCGGTCAGCACGCTGGGCAGCGGCTTCACCCAGGTGGCCTTCAAGTTCGCGGTCACGCCGGGGCTGGTGATGCAGGGCCTGGGGCTGTCGCTGTTCATCGGCTTCGTGGGCGGCCTGCTGCCGGCCATCCGCGCCGCGCGCATGCAGGT
>DAORUD010000076.1:0-11652 GCA_035433005.1 Arenimonas sp.
TCGACCAGTTCGTGGTCCTGCTGCGCAACACCGTCAGCCAGATGGTCTACAAGCACGCCATCTCCACCGTGGTGCCCGCGCGCAACGTGCGCGTCGGTCCGGGCGGCAGCGCCACGGCCGGTGGCGACGACGACGAGGCGGGCCAGGACGATTGACCGTCCCGTGCTGAGGCCCCGCAATGTTTGAGCGCGCCCGCAAGGGCGAACGCGCCCTGCTGGTCCAGCCCTACGCGCCGGGCCAGCAGGACCCGGCGCTGCTGGAAGAGTTCTCCGAACTGGCGCGGTCCGCCGGCGCCACGGTGGTCGGCACCCTGACCGCGCGCGTGGAGAAACCCAACGCCGCCTACTACATCGGCACCGGCAAGCTGGACGAGGCGGTGGCCGCCTGCGAGGCCACCGGCGCCGACCTGGTGCTGGTGAACCACCTGCTGACGCCGGGCCAGGAACGCAATCTCGAAAAAGTGCTGAAGCGCCGCGTCGTTGACCGCACGGGCCTGATCCTGGACATCTTCGCCCAGCGCGCCGCAACCCACGAAGGCAAGCTGCAGGTCGAGCTGGCCCAGCTCAAGCACTGGGCCACGCGCCTGGTGCGCGGCTGGACCCACCTCGAGCGCCAGCGCGGCGGCTCGATCGGCCTGCGCGGCCCGGGCGAAACCCAGCTCGAGCTCGACAAGCGCATGCTGCAAAAGCGCCTGGAGTCGCTGCAGGCGCGCCTGGAAAAGGTGGAAGTGCAGCGCACCCAGATGCGCCGCGCCCGCATCCGCAACGAAGTGCCGCGCGTGGCCCTGGTGGGCTACACCAACGCCGGCAAGTCCACGCTGTTCAACGCGCTCACCGGCTCGGGCGTGTACGCCGACGACCGCCTGTTCGCCACGCTCGACCCCACCGTGCGGCGCGTGGACGGCGTGGCGCCGCTGGTGCTGTCGGACACCGTGGGCTTCGTGCGCGACCTGCCGCACGAGCTGGTGGCGGCCTTCCGTTCAACGCTGGCGGAAGCGCGCGAAGCCGACCTGCTGCTGCACGTGATCGACGCCGCTGACGAACTGCGCGACGAGCGCATCGGCCAGGTGGACAAGGTGCTGGAGGAAATCGGCGCCGGCGACATCCCGCAGGTGCTGGTGTTCAACAAGATAGACCGCATCGAAGGCGCCCTGCCGCGCCACGATCCCGAAATCGACGGCCGCGAGCGCGTCTGGCTGTCGGCCCGGGACGGGCAGGGCGTGGACCTGCTGCGCACGCTGCTGGCCCGCCGTTTCGTGGACCGCCGGCTCCAGGCCGAACTGCGGCTGGCGCCCGACCAGGGCCGGCTGCGGGCGCGCCTTCACGCGCTGGGCGCCATCACGTCCGAGCAGTCCGACGAGCAGGGCTGGCGGCTGCAGCTGGACCTGCCGCTGGCCGCCGCCGAGCGCCTGGCCGACGAGCCGGGCGGGCATTTGCTTCACGCCCTCTTGCTTGTGGCTCCCGGCGCCCCTACCTACAATCCTGACACTGACTAAAGCGCCCCGGACGGCCCTGGCCCCTGCCAGAACGCCGGCACGGAGTGCGCGACGGAGCAAGCATGGCCTGGAACCAGCCTGGAAAAGGCAACCAAGATCCCTGGAAGGGGAAGGACCCCGGCAACGAGGTCGACGCCTTCGTCAATCGCCTCAAGGGGATGTTCGGCGGCGGTGGCGGCACCGGCGGCCGCGGTGGCCAGGCGGCGGGCAGCTTCAATCCGCTGCCTTGGATCCTGGGCCTGGTCGGCATCTGGCTGGTGTTCAACAGCTTCAAGCTGATGGACGAGCGCGAGCGCGGCGTGGTGCTGCGCTTCGGCGAGTTCAACCGCATCATGACTCCGGGCCCGAACTTCAAGTGGCCGTGGCCGGTCGAGACGGTATTCGTGGTGGACGCCACCCAGGTGCTGACGCTGAGCGACCAGGTGCGCGTGCTGACCAAGGACGAGAACATCGTCGACATCAAGTTCAACGCCCAGTACACCAAGTCCGACCCGCGCCTGTTCCTGTTCGGCTCGCGCGATCCGGAAGCCACCCTGCGCCAGGCCGCCGAAGGCGCCGTGCGCGAGGCGGTGGGCCAGAGCACCATGGACACGGTGCTGTTCGAGCGCGCCGAGCTGGTGGTGATGGCGCGCCAGCGCCTGCAGCAGTCGCTCAACGACTACCAGACCGGCCTGGTGCTGACCGAGTTCAACCTGCCCGACGCCCGCCCGCCGGAAGAAGTGAAGCCGGCCTTCGACGACGCCATCAGCGCGCGCGAAGACAAGAACCGCATCGAAAGCGAAGCCAAGGCCTACGCCAGCAAGATCGTGCCCGAAGCCCGCGGTACCGCCGCCGTGGTGCGCACCCAGGCCGAGGGCTACCGCGCCGCGGTGGTGGCCCGCGCCGAAGGTGACACCGAGCGCTTCCGCCTGCTGGCCGCCGAATACCGCAAGGCGCCCGAAGTCACGCGCAAGCGCCTGTACCTGGAAACGATGCAGGCCGTGCTGTCGGCCAACCAGAAGGTGATGTCGGGCAGCGGCAACATCCTGTACCTGCCCATCGGCGGCACCCCGGCCAGCGCCGGCGCACCGGCCGAGGCCCCCGTGCTGCGCCTGCCCGCCACCCAGGCCAGCCCCGAACCCACCAGCCCCACCGCCGAGCGCCCGCGCGCCGACGGCCGACCGGGAGGACGCTGACATGCTGCGCGGTTACCCACTGATCATCCTGCTGGCCGTGGCGGCCCTGTTGGGCGCCATGGGCTCGGTCTATGTCGTCAACGAAGGCCAGACCGCCATCGTGCTCAACCTGGGCAAGGTGGTGCGCAGCGGCATCGAGCCGGGCCTGCACTTCAAGCTGCCGCTGGTGGAGGACGTGCGCAAGTTCGACCAGCGCATCCTCACCCTCGACGACGCGCCCGAGCGCTACCTCACCTCGGAGAAGAAGGACGTGAGCGTCGACTTCTTCGTGAAGTGGCGCATTGACGACGTGTCCGCCTTCTACCGCGCCGCCAGCGGCGGCAACGAAGAGGCCGCCAAGCAGCGCCTCACGCCGATCATCAAGGACGCGCTGCGCAACCAGATCAACCGGCTGAGCCTGCAGGAAGTGGTGTCCGGCGGCCGCGTGGACCTGACCGCCCGCCTGCTGAACGAGACCAGGGAAGGCGCGGCCACGCTGGGCATCGAGATCGTGGACATCCGCATCAAGCGCATCAACCTGCCCGAGGACAGCACCATCCTGGACTCGGTGTTCGAGCGCATGCGCGCCGAGCGCACCCGCGTGGCCAACCAGCTGCGCGCCGAGGGTTCGGAAGGTTCCGACGAAATCCGCTCCGAGGCCGAGCGCGAGCGGCAGGTGATCCTGGCCGAAGCCGAGCGCGACGCCCAGCGCCTGCGCGGTGCCGGCGACGCCAAGGCGGCCGAACTGGCCGCCGCGGCCTACGGCCAGGACGCCGAGTTCTACGCCTTCTACCGCAGCCTGGAGGCCTACCGGAACTCGATGGCCGACGGCAAGACCACGCTGGTGCTGGACCCGGATTCGGAGCTGCTGCAGTACTTCGGCAACGACAAGCGCTGACGCCGCCCGGCCGGCCCCCGCGGGGGCCGGTCCCGGGGTAGCCCCGGCCGGACAAAACGAGGATAATTTCGAAAAGCCGGGGCGACCTCCGGCTTTTTGCATGTCTGGGCCCCGGAAAGGGCCAGGCGCCCGTCGCCCCCTATCTTCCAAATTTTTCCGGAGTCAGGTCATGGGTCAGTCGGTTGTGGTGCTGGGCGCGCAGTGGGGCGACGAGGGCAAGGGCAAGATCGTCGACCTGCTTACCGAGGAAATCGGCGCCGTGGTGCGCTTCCAGGGCGGACACAACGCCGGCCACACCCTGGTGATCAACGGCAAGAAGACCGTGCTGCACCTCATCCCCTCGGGCATCCTGCGCGAAGACGCGCTGTGCCTGATCGGCAACGGCGTGGTGCTGAGCCCGGCGGCCCTGAAGAAGGAAATCGCCGAGCTGGAAGGCAACGGCGTCGAAGTGCGTTCGCGCCTGAAGATCAGCCCGGCCACGCCGCTGATCATGCCCTACCACATTGCCCTGGATCAGGCCCGCGAGAAGGCCGCCGGCGGCGCCGCCATCGGCACCACCGGCCGCGGCATCGGCCCGGCCTACGAAGACAAGGTGGCGCGCCGCGGCATCCGCGTGGCCGACCTGAGCTACCCGAAGGAGCTGGCCGAGAAGCTGCGCACCACGCTCGACTACCACAACTTCGTGCTGACCAAATACCTGGGCGTGGAAGCCGTGGATTTCCAGAAGACCCTCGACGAAGCGCTGGAGTTCGGTGCCTACGTCGAGCCGATGAAGGCCGACGTGGCCGGCATCCTGCACGAGCTGCGCAAGCAGGGTAAGCGCGTGATGTTCGAGGGCGCGCAGGGTTCGCTGCTCGACATCGACCACGGCACCTATCCCTACGTCACGTCTTCGAACACGACCGTGGGCGGCGCGATGGCCGGCACCGGCGTGGGCGCCGACGCCATTGACTACGTGCTGGGCATCGCCAAGGCCTACGCCACCCGCGTGGGCGGCGGCCCGTTCCCGACCGAGCTGACCGACGCCACCGGCGAGCTGATCCGCCAGAAGGGCGCCGAGTTCGGCGCCACCACCGGCCGCCCGCGCCGCTGCGGCTGGATCGACATCGTGGCGCTCAAGCGCGCGGTGGCCATCAACGGCATCTCGGGCCTGTGCATCACCAAGCTCGACATCCTGGACGGCATGCCCAGCCTGAAGATGTGCATCGCCTACCAGTACCGCGGCAAGCGCACCGAATACGCGCCGCTGGACGCCGCCGGCTGGGACGAGTGCGAGCCGGTGTACCTGGAGTTCCCGGGCTGGGAAGAATCCACCGCCGGCATCACCGAGTGGGAAAAGCTGCCGCCCGCGGCCCGCGCCTACCTGCGCGCGCTGGAAGAGCTGGTGGGCTGCCCGCTGGCCATCGTGTCCACCGGCCCGGGCCGCGAGGCGACGATGGTGCTGCAGGACCCGTTCGCCTGACACCGTCCCGGCGCCCTTGCGGCGCCGGGCTTCGCAGGCTCAGGAGCCCGGGCGGGTCATCTGCTGCGCGCTGTCCGCCTGGCGCCGGCGCTGCCCCACGGTCAGGCAGACCGAGCGGCGGAAGTTGCTGCCCATTTCCTTTTCGCGCGTGCACACCACGCGGCTGTCGGCGTGCGCCGTCTTCAGGATCTGGTTCACTTCCTCCTGCTGGGCCAGCAGCGCCGCGCGGTTGGCGTCGGCCAGTGCGGACAGCGAACCGGCGGCCTCGAGCTGCGTGGCCATCTGGTCCATCGCGTCGCGCACCTGCTTGCGGTCGGAGGCGCGCAGTTCGACGTAGTCCTCGGAGTCCTTGATGGCGCCTTCGATCGCTTCGCGCTGCTGGGCGAGGCTGGCGGTGGTGGCGTCGGCGGCCAGCTCCAGGCGGGCGGGTTCGTCGCGCTTGGCCTGGGCGGTGCAGCTGAAGGCCACGAGGGCGAAGGCGAGCAGGTGGAGCCTGGAGTTGCCGAGGGCCATGGTGGGGTCCGGAGCGAAGGGAGCCCGCATCCTAGGTGGCGCGGTCGAGCAGCGTCAATCGCCGTCCCGGGCCATGTCGTAACCCAGTCGCCGCGCATGCTGGCCCAGCGTGCGCAGGAAAGGCTGCAGCGGCGCGCGGTAGCGCTCCCAGTGCGGCACCGTGGGCCGTGACCCGAAGGCCGGGCTGCGCGGTGCGGCCTTGTCGGCGGTGTCGGCCGGGCTGGCCCTGAGCAGCGCCGGGTCGTCGTCAATGCCCAGGAAGAAGCAGACTTCGGCCAGTGCAGTGCGGGGCGCCGTGGCCATGTCTTCGCGGCGCAGCCCGGCCACGCGCAGCGACAGGCGCGGCTGGATCTTGTGCCACAGCGACAGCGTGGTGTCGTAAAGCCGCACCGCGCCGGCCAGCGTGTGGAAGTTGGCCGCGGCGTCGCCGGGCGCGGCGTGCATGAAGTTGTCCAGCACCGCATCGCAGGGGTGGCGCTGGGAGACCAGCAGCCTGGCCTTGGGGAACAGCGCCTGCACCAGGCCTGCGTGCACCAGCCGCATCGGCGCCTGGTCGAGCACCCATCGTCCGGGCGCGGCGCCTTCGCGCTGCAGCGCCAGCCGGTACATGCGCCGCAGCGCAAGGCGGTCGCTGCGGTCCAGCCGCGCGATGGACGCCGGGTAGCCGCCCGGCAGGCCCTTGAGCGTGGACACCAGCATTTCCAGCGTGTTGCGCCCGCGCAGCAGCGACACGCCGGGATGCGACGCCATCGCGCTTTCGAACTGCGGATGCTCCGAGCGGGGGAAGCCCATGACGAAGCACAGGTCCGCGCCCTGGTCGCCGTCGCCGTCGTCCACGCCGTCCATGCCCGGTGCGCCGGCGTCAAGCCAGGATTCGATGTCGTGCATGTCGTTGAAAACCGCATCGGGCTGGCTGCCGCGCCAGCGGCTGGCCTGGTCGGCCAGCGCATTGCCCTGCACGAAGGCTTCGAAGGCGGCGTCGTAGCGCGCGTTGCGGTCCAGCACCCGGCCCAGTTCGTGGAAGTAGCGCTCGCGCACCTGCGGGGCCAGCGTGGCGGGATCAATGCGGCGCAGGCGGGCCTCGGCGCCCAGGCCATCCCCGCGGTGGCGCTCGCGGCGGGCCGCTTCGATGTTCAGGCCGGCGTGCCCGGGCGCGATGGCCAGGCCCTGCGCCAGCACCGACTGCGCCGTGGCTTCGTCGCCGCCGTCGGCGTGCACCGCGCACAGCGCGGCCCAGGCGTCGGCGTCGTCCGCGCGCACCCGCAGCGCCTGTTCAAGCGACGTGCGCGCGCCCGCGAGGTCGCCCTGTTCGTGCAGCAGCACGCCCAGGTAGTACTGCACCCACTGGTGGTCGGGCACCAGTTCCAGGGCGCGCTCCAGCCGCTGGCGCGCCTTGCTGGCCTTGCCGGTCTGCTGCAGGCACAGGCCCGCGTTCACCATGGCCTCGACGTCGTCGCGGTTGCGCGACAGCAGGGCCTCGAAGCATTCCAGGGCGCGCACGGGCTGGCCCAGCGTGAACAGCGTGATGCCCAGGTTCAGCCGCGCCGACCGGTAGCCGGGCGAGATCGCCAGCGCCTGTTCGAGCGCCTCGCAGGCGCGCTCGAGCTGGTTGGCCGCGCGCAGCGCATGCCCCAGGTTGTGCCAGGCTTCGGGATAGCGCGGGTCCGCGTGCACGGCGCGCTCGAACTCGGCCCGCGCCGCGCCCGGTTCGCCCTGGTTGTGCAGCGCCCGCGCCAGGTGGTTGTGCGCCGGGGCATGCGCCGGCGCCAGCGCCAGGGCCTGCCGGCATAGCGCCACCGCGGCGGCATAGTCGCCGGCCAGGTGCCGCTCGAAGGCCTGTGACACCAGGCTGCGCGGGTCGTTCGGCAGGACGGGCGCCTGTTTGACCAGGGCCAGGGCCTCGGCATTGCGGCGCTCGCCGATCAGCATTTCCCGCGCCCGCTCGCTGCACACCGGATCGGCCGGGAAGGCGCGCAGGGCGGCCAGCGCGCCTTCGGCGTTGCCGGCGCGCAGCCGCAGCCAGCCCAGGTGCCAGGCGGCCGTGGGGTCCTTGTCCTGGCGGGCCAGGTGCTCGAGCAGGGTGTCGGCCTCGCCGTGCTTGCCGTCGGCGGCCAGCGCCAGCGCATGGTCAATGCGGTTGGGATCGGTGGGCATCGTGGGTGTCCGTGGGGGCCGACGGGCCTGATTGTAGGGCGAGGGCCCGGCCGGCCGGCGTGGCCCGGAAAAACAAAAGGCCCGCCGAAGCGGGCCTTTCGATGATTGGTGCCCAGGAGAGGACTCGAACCTCCACGGTTTTACCCGCTAGTACCTGAAACTAGTGCGTCTACCAATTCCGCCACCTGGGCAGGTGCTTCCCGTGCGATGCAGCAGGAAGCCGCTTAAGTTAATGGCCACCGACCGTCTTGTCAACGCCCGGCTTCGCTTCGACCGGTCCGGCTCGGCGGCGGGTGTACCATGGCGCACATGACACAACCTCCCAAGAAGCGTGGCACCGGCGGCAAACTGCCGCCGTGGATGCCTGAAAGCGCACGCACGTCCGGCCCGGCATCGCCGGCCGGTCCCTCCAAGTCCAAATCCAAAGCCAAGGCCGCCGGCAAGCCCGGCCCCAAGCCCGGCGGCAAACAGGGCGGCAAGGCAGGCCCCAAGCCCGGCGGCAAGCCCGCCTTCGCCGGCCCCGGGCGCCCCGGCAAGCCCCCGCGCGGTCCGCACGGCGGCGCCGGGCTGGCCGATCCGCATGCCGCCCGCGAGGCGCGCAAGTACGAACAGCCCATCACCAGCCGCGAAGCCCTCAGCGACTTCATCAGCGACAGCGACGGCCCGCTCACCGCCGAGGACATCGCCCGGGCCCTGGGGCTCACCGCGCCCGACCGCTTCGAGGCCCTGACGCGCCGCCTGGCCGCCATGGTGCGCGACGGCCAGCTGCTGATGAACCGCCGCGGCGGCTACGCCACGGCCAAGAAGCTCGACCTGATCGCCGGCACCGTCATCGCCAACCCGGACGGCTTCGGCTTCATGAAGGCCGAGGACGGCGGCGAAGACCTGTTCCTGCCGCCGGCCGAAATGCGCAAGGCGCTGCACGGCGACCGCGTGCTGGCCAGCGTCACCAGCATTGACCGCCGCGGCCGCCGCGAAGGCGCCATCGTCGAAGTGCTGGAGCACCGCCTCACGCGCCTCACCGGCCGCTACAGCGAACGCTCGCGCATCGGCATGGTGGTCCCCGACGACCGCCGCGTGCTGACCGAAGTGCTGATTCCACCCGAAGACCGCAACGAGGCCCGCGAAGGGCAGTTGGTGGTGGTGGAAGTGACGGCCCCGCCGGAGAACGGCCGGCCGCCCATCGGCCGCATCCTGCTGGTGCTGGGCGACAAGCTGACGCCGTCGCTGGTGGTGGAAGCCGCCATCCACGGCCACGACCTGCCGCACGTGTTCCCGCGCGAGGCGCTGGCCGAAGCCGCGCTGGTGCCGGTGGATGTGCCGGCCGCCGAGACCGTTGATCGCGTGGACCTGCGCAAGGTGCCGCTGGTCACCATTGACGGCGAGGACGCCAAGGACTTCGACGACGCCGTCTGGTGCGAACCCAACGCCAATGGCTTCCGCCTGATCGTCGCCATCGCCGACGTGTCGCACTACGTGCGCCCCGGCACGGCGCTGGACGACGAGGCCATCAAGCGCGCCACGTCGGTCTACTTCCCCGGCTTCGTGGTGCCGATGCTGCCCGAGAGCCTGTCCAACGGCATCTGCTCGCTGATGCCCAGGGTTGAGCGCATGTGCTTCGCCTGCGAAATGCAGGTGGACTTCGAGGGCAACGTCACCGCCTCGCGCTTCTACGAAGCGGTGATGAATTCGCACGCCCGCCTCACCTACACCCAGGTGTGGAAGGCCGTGGGCGAAGCCGACACCAAAGCCGGTGCCGAGGCCATCGCCCAGATTGGCTCGCTGATGCCGCAGGTGCAGCGCCTGCACCAGCTGTACAAGGTGCTGGCCAAGGCGCGCACGCGCCGCGGCGCCATCGAGTTCGAGTCGGGCGAAGTGCGCTTCGTGCTCGACAACAGCGGCGAAGTCATCCAGGCCGGCATGCTCGAGCGCAACGACGCGCACAAGCTGATCGAGGAGTGCATGATCGCGGCGAACGTCGAGGCCGCCAAGTTCGTCACCGAACGCCAGGTGCCGGCGCCGTTCCGCGTGCACCCGCGGCCGCCGGAAGCCAAGTACGCCGACCTGCTGGAATACCTTTCGGAGTTCGGCCTGAGCCTGCCGCCGTGGAGCAAGGTCCAGCCCAAGGACTTCACCAACCTGCTGCGCAAGATCCGCATCCGCCCCGACGCGCCGCTGCTGGAAACGGTGCTGCTGCGCTCGCAGAGCCTGGCCGTGTACCAGACCGAGAACCTGGGCCACTTCGGCCTGGCGCTGGAGGCCTACGGCCACTTCACCTCGCCGATCCGCCGCTATCCCGACCTGCTGCTGCACCGTTCGATCAAGCACGCGCTGCTGTCGGGCGACCCGGACGGCTACCGCTACACCGCCAAGGAAATGTCGGCGCTGGCGCTGCACTGTTCGGCGATGGAGCGCCGTGCGGATGAAGTGGAGCGCGAGGTGGACGAGCGCTACCGCGGCGCGTGGATGGAAAAGCACGTGGGCGACGAGTTCGACGGCGTCATCAGCGGCGTCACCAACTTCGGCCTGTTCGTGGAGCTGGCCGGGTCGAAGGTGAACGGCCTGGTGCACGTCACCCAGCTGCCGCACGACTTCTACCACTTCGATCCGCTGCGCCGGTCGCTGGCCGGTGAGCGCCAGGGCCTGAAGTTCCGCCTCGGCGACCCGGTGCGGGTGCTGGTGCTCAAGGCCAGCGTCGAAGACAAGCGCATTGACTTCAAGCTGGTGGTGCCCGACGGCGCCCCGAAGAAAAAGAAGAAGGCCTGACCCACGCCATGAGCAAGAAAGACAACTGGATAGCCGGCATCAACGCCGTGGCTTCGGCGCTGGAACACGACGTGGAGCACGTGCGCGAAGTGCTGATCGAAGCCGGCGGCAAGAACGCCCGCCTGACCGAGATCGAGGAAACCGCGCGCCGCCGCGACGTGTCGGTGCGGCGCATCCCGCTGCAGTCGCTGGAGGGCATCGTGGGCGCGCTGCGCCACCAGGGCGTGATTGCCCGCTACGAAGCCGCCAAGCCCACCGACGAGGACGAACTGCCGGGCCTGGTGGAAGCCGCCAACGGCAAGGCGCTGGTGCTGGTGCTCGACGGCGTGCAGGACCCGCACAACCTGGGCGCCTGCCTGCGCAGCGCGGCCGCGGCCGGCGTCACGGCCGTGGTCATTCCCAAGGACAAGGCCGCGCCCATCAACGCCACCGTGCGCAAGACCTCGGCTGGCGCCGCCGACCGCATCCCCGTGGTCAGCGTGACCAACCTGGCGCGCACCCTGCGCGCGCTGCAGAAGCTGGGCGTGTGGATCTACGGCCTGGACGGCGCCGCCACCCAGGCCATCCACGGCATTGATTTCACCGGCAACGTGGCCATCGTGATGGGCGGGGAAGGCGAGGGCATGCGTCGCCTCACGCGCGAGCACTGCGACGGCCTGGTCAGGATCCCGATGCCGGGCGAGATGGAAAGCCTGAACGTGTCGGTCGCCACCGGCGTGGCGCTGTTCGAAGTGGTGCGCCAGCGCGGAGCGAAGGCATGAGCCTGCAGTGGTTTGATTTCGTGGGGCTGGCGGGCGTGGCCTTCGTGCTGGGTTCGTTCTACCTGCTGCAGGCCGGCAAGCTGGCCAGCGACGCCATCGGCTACCAGCTGGCGAACCTGTTCGGCGCCATCTTCTTCCTTATCTCCATCTTCGGGCCGAGCCCGGATTTCCGCGACGTCATCTCGGTCACCATCATGCAGTTCGCGTGGATCGCGATCAGCCTGTACGGCATGTGGCGCGGCATCAAGGCGCGCGCCGCCGCATTCCGCAATCGCAAGAACCCGCCTTCCGCCTGAGCGCCGCTTTTGTGGGAGGGCCTTCAGGCCCGATGCCTTTCGAAAAGCATCGGGCCTGAAGGCCCTCCCACAGGGGCGATGGTCAGGTGAGCGTGGCGGCCCACTCGTCGTCGCTGCCTTCGTTGATGCCTTCGAACAGGAAGGTGCTCAGGT
>DAORUD010000077.1:0-2666 GCA_035433005.1 Arenimonas sp.
GGTGTTCTGCGCCGACCTGATACCGGGGCGGCCCTGGGTGCACGTGCCCATCACCATGGGCTACGACCGCTACCCCGAGATGCTGATTGACGAGAAGCGCGCCTTCCTGGACGACAAGCTCGACCGCAACGTGCACCTGTACTTCACCCACGACCCGGGCTGCGCGCTGGCGCAGGTGACCCGGGACGAGAAAGGCAAGTTTGGAACCACCCACGAAGTCGCCGAGCTTTCGGCGCGATCCCTGGCCGCCTGAGGAGAACACTATGCGCAAGACCCTGATGATTGCCCTGCTGGCGCTGTCGCCCGCCGCCTTCGCCACCCAGTACGGCGAACCCATGCCCGCCGGCGACACCATCGCCATCGCCGACGCCGCCGCCAACCCGGAAGCGCACGCCGGCAAGGCCCAGCGCTTCACCGGCCGCATCACCCAGGTCTGCCAGAAGAAGGGCTGCTGGGTGGTGCTGGAACAGGACGGCCAGTCGGCGCGCGTGATGGCCAAGGACCACGGCTTCGCCGTGCCCAAGGACGCCAGCGGCCAGGCCGTCGCCTACGGCGTGCTGGAAGCTGAGCCGATCACCGAAGAACACGCCAGGCACCTGGTGGAGGACGACGGCGCGCAGGCGCCGGCCGAGAAGGAGCTGCGCATCGTCGCCACGTCCATCGAGATAATCGACTGAGCCGGCGCGCCGCCGCCGCGCGCGGCGCACTGTCATTGTCCTGAGACATTCCACTGCTTCACTGCGGGGCCTCCCGCCGGGGTCCCCGCATGAACGCCGATTCGAACACGATGGTTTCCCGCCGCCGCCTGCTCAAGGCCGGCGGCCTGGGCCTGGGCGCGGCCGCGCTGGGCCTGAGCCCGATGGGCAAGCTGCTGGCGCATGCCGGCGAGCGCAGCCTGGCGCACCCGGGCTACGGCGCGCTCAAGCCGGTGCGCGACCTCTACACCGGCCTGCCGCTGCTCAAGCTGCCCGAAGGCTTCAGCTACCGCAGCTTCGGCTGGACCAACGAACCGATGGCCGACGGCCAGCGGACGCCTGACTCGCACGACGGCATGGGCGTGGTGCGCGCCGACGGCGACATCCTCACCCTGGTGCGCAACCACGAAGTGGTGGCGGGCTGGGGCAGTTTCGCCGCCGCATCGGCCACCTACGACCCGCGCTGCGGCGGCGGCACGTCCACGGTGCGGTTCGATACGCGCAGCGGCCGTTTCCTGGAGGCGCGCCCCTCGCTGGGCGGCACGGTGAACAACTGCGCGGGCGGCGCCACGCCCTGGGGCACGTGGCTGAGCTGCGAAGAGTTTGTCAGCGCCGCCGGGCCGGTGTCGCTGGCCGGCGTGGAGTACACGCTGTCGCGCGACCACGGCTTCGTGTTCGAAGTGCCGGCCGAGGGGCTGTCCAATGCCGAACCCATCCTCGCCATGGGCCAGTTCAAGCACGAGGCGGTGGCGGTGGATCCGGCCACGGGCGATTTCTACCTCACCGAGGACGTCGAGCCCGAGGCCGGCTTCTACCGGATGGTCCCGAAGGTGAAAGGCCAGCCGCTGCGCGGCGGCCGCCTGCAGATGCTCAAGGCGGTGGGCGCACCGGACCTTCGCTCCGGCCGGCGCGTCGGCGAGCGCCTGGCGGTGGAGTGGGTGGACATCGAGCAGCCGGAAAAGGGCGTGGACAGCGAGGGCGGCCCGCGCGGACTGGTGCGCCAGGGCCTGGCCGCCGGCGGTTCGCGTTTCACGCGGCTCGAGGGCTGCATCGTCGGCGACGGCCGCGTCTTCTTCACCGCCACCAACGGCGGCGACGCGGCCTGTGGCCAGGTCTGGGCCTACCACCTGGCCGACCGGAAGCTGGAGCTGGTGTACGAATCGCCCGACCCGCTGGTGCTCGACTACCCCGACAACGTGGTGCTGAGCCCGCGCGGCGGCATGGTGATCTGCGAAGACTCCACGCAGCCCGTGCAGCGCCTGTACGGCATGACGCGCGAAGGCGGGCTGTTCGAGTTCTGCCGCAACAACGTCCGCCTGGACGGCACCCTGGGCTTCGCCGGCGACTACCGCGACGAGGAGTGGGCGGGCGCGTGCTTCTCGCCCGATGGCCGTTGGCTGTTCGCCAACATCTATTCGCCGGGCCTCACGGTGGCCATCACCGGCCCCTGGAAGGACGGATTGATCTGACCGGCGGGATTGCGGCCGGCGCGCCCAACGCGGATCATCGCGGCATCCCCAACGCGCCGGACTCCCCATGATCACCATGTTCTACGCTGGCCTGTGCACCCTGCTGGTGCTGGTCCTCGCGGTGCGCGTCATCGCCCGGCGCCTGCAGGCCAAGATCGGCATCGGCGACGGCGGCGACCATGAAATGCAGCGCCGCGTGCGCGCCCACGCCAATTCGGTCGAATACCTGCCGCTGGCGCTGCTGCTGCTGGGCGGCATGGAGTTGAACGGCTATCCGAACGCGGTCATCCACGCCTTCGGCGCCACGCTGCTGGTGTCGCGGCTGATGCACGCCTGGGGCCTGAGCCGGAAGTCGGGCGCCAGCCCGGGCCGCTTCGTGGGCACGCTGGTGACGCTGCTGCTGATGGTGGCGATGGCGCTGTTTGCGATTGCCGGCTTCGTCGGCCCCTACCTGGCCAGCGACGCCGAGGCCGAAGCGGCTTCGATGTACGACGGGGCCTGA
>DAORUD010000077.1:2766-11429 GCA_035433005.1 Arenimonas sp.
AGTTCGGCGCGCGTCAGCAGGCCGTCGCCGTTGCTGTCCTGGCGGCGGAACTGCGCGGTGAAGCGTTCGTGGTGCTCGGCCAGGGTGATCGCCCTGGCGTCGGGAATGTGCTGTTCGTGCGGCTCGAGCACGTTGTCGCCGTCCACGTCCATCTGGCCAAAGGCGAAGCCCATCCGCTCGAGGAATTCGGGCAGTGAAACGCGGCCGTCGCCGTCCAGGTCCACCCTGCTGAAATAGTCGTCGGCCTGCGCGCCGGCGGCGCCGGCCCAAAGCGCCAGCAGCAGGGCGAGGCTAGCCCGCATACACGCCGGCATACACCGTGATTTCCTCACGGTCGTGGTACAGCTGCTTGGCGCGCACGGTGAGCGGCCGCCCGGCGTGGTCCACGAAGTGCTGCAGGCAGTCGCGGGTTTCGTCCCAGCGCTTCTTCATCGGCAGCTTGAGGTTGAAGATGGCGTGCTGGCACCAGCCTTCGCGGAACCAGGTGGCCATGCGGTCGGCCACCTTGCGCGGTGACTCCACCATGTCGCACACCAGCCAGTCCATCGGCTTGGGCGGCTGCCAGCGGAAGCCGTCGGCGCGGATGTGTTCGATGATCGGCATGTCCAGGGCGGTCTGCGCCATCGGGCCGTTGTCCACCGCCAGCACGCGCACGTGCTGGCGCGCCAGCACCCAGCTCCAGCCGCCGGGCGCGGCGCCCAGGTCGGCGGCGTTCATGCCGGGCTTGAGGAATTCGGCGCGCTCTTTTTCCGTCAGCAGCATCATCAGCGCCTCCTCGAGCTTGAGCGCGCTGCGGCTGGGCGCGTCGGCGTGCGCGCGCAGGCGCGGCACGCCCAGCGGCCAGGGCGAGGCATCCTTCACGTCGGCGCTGGCCAGCAGGGCGTGGTTGCCCGCCAGCATCAGCACGTGCAGGCGCGGCAGGCGCGGGTCGTCCTTGTCGGTCAGCAGGCCGCGCTGGCGCAGGGCCGGGCGCAGCGCATTGCCGAACGATCGCGCCAGGCCGGCCAGCTGCTTGCCCTCGTCCGAATCCGGATGTTCCACCATCAGGTCGCCGTAGCGGCCGCGGCCGCCCAGGGCGTCCATGATCGGGGTGATGCGGTCCTTCGGGTCCAGGCCCGGCAGGTCGGCCAGCAGGCGCATTTTCTGGCGCGCGAAGATCAGCGTGGACCAGGGCAGGGCGCGCGACAGCTCAAGCCCGTCCTCCACGCCCAGGAACTCCACGTAGCCGGCGTTGCGTTCGGTGCGCGCATAGCCCGGGAAACCGGCCATCGCGGCGCGCTCGCCCAGTTCGGCGGCGAGTTCGGGCTCGAAGCCCGGGCGGCAGTAGGCCAGCAAACCTTCAGTAGACAAGACCGCTCTCTCCGTAGTCGCGCAGCACGTCGCGGGCGTGGTCGCGCATCAGGTCGGCGTGCACTTCGATGCCGCGCTTGCGCAGCTCGCCCGCCCAGTCCGACGGCAGCGGGCCTTCGTCGAAACCGGCGAGGGTCTGCACGTCGTCGGCGCGCGCGGCAATCAGCAGCTCGTCGATGCCGGCCCAGATCAGCGCGCCGTAGCACATCGAACAGGGCTGGGCCGACGTGGCCAGGGTGATGCGTTCGCCGGCCTGGTTGAGGCGGAAGTTCTGCAGGCGCTGCTGGCTGGTGGCCAGCGCCATCACTTCGGCGTGCGCCACCGAGCAGTTGTGCGGCACCACGCGGTTCACGCCCACGCCCACCAGCCGGCCCGATTCGGTGAACACCGCCGCGCCGAACGGGCCGCCGCTGCGGTGGTCCACGTTGCGGCGCGAGAGCTGGATCGCCAGGGCGATGCGGCTGTCGGCGTCGGGGTAGCTGCGGTTGGGATCCACTTCGTCGTGGATCCAGGCCGGCAGGGTGAGGTGCAGCTGCTGGTAGATCACTCAGCCACCGGCCTTGGCGGCCCAGGTGTCGCGCAGGGTGACGGTGCGGTTGAACACCGGCGTGCCGGGCGCGTGGTCGCGGCGGTCGGCGGTGAAGAAGCCCAGGCGTTCGAACTGCAGGCTGGTTTCCGGCGCCAGCGTGGCGGCCGAGGGTTCGACGAAGCCGCGCACCACGCGCACCGACTCGGGGTTGAGGTGGTCGCGGTAGGTCTTGCCCGCTTCGTCCTTGTCCGGGTCGGGCACGCTGAACAGGCGGTCGTACAGGCGCACTTCGGCCGCCACGGCCGTGGCGGCCGCCACCCAGTGGATGGTGCCCTTGACCTTGCGGTCGGCGCCCGGCAGGCCGGCGCGGGTGTCGGGGTCGAGGGTGCAGTGCACTTCGACCACGGCATCGCCGTCCTTCACCACGTCGGTGCATTTCACGATGCCCACGCCGCGCAGGCGCACTTCGCCGCCCGGCACCAGGCGGTGGAAGCCCTTGGGCGGCACTTCCATGAAGTCATCGCGCTCGATCCACACTTCGCGCGAGAACGGCACGTCGCGCTCGCCGAATTCGGCGTTCTTGGGATGGTTGGCGAAGCGCAGCGATTCGGCGTGGCCCTCGGCCAGGTTGGTGATGACCAGCTTGAGCGGATCCACCACGGCCATGCGGCGCGGCGCGGCGGCGTCCAGCACTTCGCGCATGCAGCCTTCCAGCACCGAGAAATCAATCAGCGAGTTCTGCTTGCTGATGCCCACGCGGTCGGCCAGCAGGCGCAGCGCCGCCGGCGGGCAGCCGCGGCGGCGCAGGCCCTGCAGGGTGGGCATGCGCGGGTCGTCCCAGCCCGACACCAGGCCTTCGTCCACCATGGTCAGCAGCTTGCGCTTGCTCATCACGGTGTAGTTGATGTTCAGGCGCGAGAACTCGATCTGGCGCGGCTTGGCGGCCGGCACGCTGAAGCCGGCGTCACGCAGCGGCTGGTGCAGTTCGGGGTGGCCCACCAGGTCCACGTGGTCCACGCACCAGTCGTACAGCGGGCGGTGGTCTTCGAACTCCAGCGTGCACAGCGAATGCGTGATGCCTTCCAGCGCGTCGCTCAGGCAGTGCGCGTAGTCGTACATCGGGTAGATGGGCCAGGCGTTGCCGGTGTTCTGGTGCTCGACGTGCTTGATGCGGTAGATGGCCGGGTCGCGCAGGTTGATGTTGCCGCTGGCCATGTCGATCTTCACGCGCAGGGTGCGGGCGCCGTCGGGGAACTCGCCGGCGCGCATGCGGGTGAACAGGTCGAGGTTCTCTTCCACGCTGCGGTCGCGGAAGGGCGAGTTGCGGCCCGGCTCGGTCAGCGTGCCGCGGTATTCGCGCACCTGTTCGGCGTCGAGGTCGCAGACGTAGGCCTTGCCGTCGCGGATCAGCTTGAGCGCGCTGCGGTAGAACACTTCGAAGTAGTCGGACGCGTGGCGCAGCTCGGCCCACTCGAAGCCCAGCCAGCGCACGTCTTCCTTGATGGCCTCGACGTACTCGGGGTCTTCCTTGGCCGGGTTGGTGTCGTCGAAGCGAAGGTTCACCGGGCCGCCGAACTCCAGGCCGATGCCGAAGTTCAGGCAGATGGCCTTGGCGTGGCCGATGTGCAGGTAGCCGTTGGGCTCGGGCGGGAAGCGCGTGCGGATGGCGGCGTGCTTACCCGAGGCGAGGTCGTCGCGGATGATCTGGCGGATGAAGTCGTTCTTCTCCGGGGCGGCGGCGTTGGAATCGGGCGTGGAAGTCATGCGTCCAGCGGGGTGCAGGGGGAGGTCGCCCAGTTTACCGGCTCCGGGGGGGACAAACCGCCGCAGGCTGAATCATGGCCGCAGGCGAGTATAGAATCGGGACGCCGGGGGGCGATGTGCTGTTGACTGGGGAGTAGACGCTTGCACAACTTGCGAGCCCGTTTGACCGGCTGGCTGGCCCTGGCCCTGCTTTCACTGGCGGTCCTGCCCGCCCAGGCCGCCCCGCCGCCGGCGTTCGAGCTGGCGGTGATGGACGCCCCGGTCGGCACCAGCCTCGACGACATCCTCAGCGGCCGCGCCCAGCCTGGCTTCACGCCGGTGCTTACGCCGGGCTTCGAGTTCGATGCGCGCAGCGGCCGGGTGCTCTGGGTCCGCATCCGCACCGACCTGCCGCCGGCCCCGGACGGCGGCTGGCGTCTGGGCATCAACCGCGTACCCCTCGACCAGCTGCGCCTGGTGGTTTATCCGCCCGGCAACCAGGTGGCGGAAGCGAGCTTCTTCACGCAGGGCCGGCAGGGCGAGCCCTGGCCGGCCAAGTTCTACCTGCCCCTGCCGAAGGACCTCTCCGGCCCGACCACGTTCTACCTGCAGGTCGAGGGCCGCATCCGCGGCGGCCTGCACGTGGGGCTGCAGGATGCCAGCAGCGCCCGCACCGACGAGGCGTCGGCGCGGCGGTTCTTCCGCTTCGTGTACGGCCTGCTGCTGGGCGTGGCCATGCTTTCGCTGATCCGCCACCTGGAAGAACCCCGCTCGGGTGCGCTGGCCGTGGGCGGCGCCGCGCTGGGCACCTGGCTGGCCTGCCTGGGCGTGAACGGCCACGTGTACTCGCTGCCGGAAGTGGCGCTGCTGTCCGACCTGGGCGCCGTGGTGCCGCAGGCGCTGCTGCTGCTGGGTGCGGGGCCGCTGGTGCTGGCCACGCGCTACTACAGCGGGCTGGCGAAATCGGCGCCGGCCCTGGTGCCCTGGATGCGCGGCCTGGGCTGGCTGCTGATTGCGGCGGCCGGCTACGGCCTGGTGGTGTCGTCCACGCCGCCGCACGCGCTGCAGCTGATGGCGTGGCTGGGCTACGCCGTGGCGGGGCTGGCCTGCCTGCTGATGCTGCTGCTGGATGCGCGCGGCTACCGCTGGCTGGCCATCCTGGCGCTGATGGCCACCGCGGGCGCGGTGCTGCTGCGCCAGCTCGCGCACGCCCAGGTGGTGCCGGCGTCGCTGTTCAACCTCTACGGCTGGCAGATGATGCTGGCGGCCACCGTGGCCCTGTTCCTGGTGCTGCCGTGGGTGCGCGCACGCATGCAGCGCTGGCAGCAGCACAAGCGCTCGCAGGTGCCCGAGCCCAGCGCCGAGGAAAAGATCGCCCTGGCCCGCGAGCGCCTGGTGCACAGCCTGCAGGCCGGCCTGGCCAACGCCGCCGACGCCGACCTGAAGTGGATCGCCTTCCGGCGCCTGCTCGACGGCCTCAAGCCCGTGCTCACCCAGTCCTCGGCCGCGGTGGTGGCCATGCACTACCACGGCGAGGACCTGCTGCAGGTGGAGCCGCTGGACGCCGAAGACCGCTACCGCGAACTGCTGTCCCAGCGCGCCACCCTGCTCAAGAACCTCAGCCGGCTGCGCGCCCCGCAGCAGGTGGGCATTGATTTCGACGGCCCCGAGGGTCCGCTGGAACAGGTGCAGCTGGCGGTGATCCCGCTGCCCATCCCCAAGCCCGGCTGGGGCGCGCTGCTGGTGGAGCGGCGCGCCGACGTGACCTACACCGACGCCGAACTGGCGCTGTGCGCCGAGTTCGCGGCGGTGGCCATCGTGGCGGGCGACGAGGCCGCCTCGACGGTCAGCGCGCGCCGCAGCGCCGACACCGACCTGGCCACCGGCGTCACCCGCACCGAGCCGCTGCTGCGCCAGCTGGGCAAGCTGATGGACGACGCACGCCAGAAGCAGCAGCCGCTGAGCCTGCTCAGCATCACCATCGACCAGATGCCGGCGCTGCGCGAGTCCGGCGGTGAAGTCGGCGCCACCGCCGGCCTGCGCGCGGTGGCGGACCTGCTGCGGGAAGAATGCGACTACGGTGACCTGCTGGGCCGCTCGGCCGGCGACGGCTTCCTGCTGGTGACGCCCGGCAAGGCGCTGCTGCCGGCGCGCAACTACGCCGAGAAACTGTGCGCAGCGGTGTCGCGCCTGGCCGTGGACCCGCGCGTGTCGGCGGGGCTGACCGTCAGCATCGGCGTCGCCCAGGCCGGTTCCGAAGAGCGCGACCCGCGGGTCCTGGCCGAGCGCGCCGGCCGCATCGCGCAGATCGCCAGCAAGAACGGCGGCAACCAGATATTCAGCTGACCACCTCTTCCCGACCCCAAGGACGGACGCCATGGCCACCACGCTGGTGATAGGCAACAAGAACTACTCGTCCTGGTCGCTGCGGCCCTGGCTGCTGCTGCGCCACCACGGCGTGGCCTTCGAGGAAGTGAGGCTGCTGCTGGACACGCCCGCGTTCCCGTCCCAGGTCGCGCGCTGGTCGCCCAGCCGACGCGTGCCGGCGCTGCACGACGCGGGCCTGGTGGTGTGGGATTCGCTGGCGATATGCGAATACGCCAACGAGCGCTGGCTGGACGGCAAGGGCTGGCCCGCGGACATCGCACTGCGCGCGGTGGCGCGCAGCGCCGCGGCCGAAATGCATTCGGGCTTCGGCGCGCTGCGCAGCCAGCTGCCGATGAATGTGCGCCGGCAGCCGCGGCTGCCGCACTGGGACGCGGCCGCCGACGCCGACATCGCCCGCGTGCAGGAAATCTGGCACGACCTGCGCATGCGGTCGGGCAACGGCGGGCCGTTCCTGTGCGGCGACCACTTCGGCATCGTGGACGCGATGTATGCGCCGGTATGCGTGCGCTTCCGGGGCTACGGCGTGCCGCTGGACGCCACTTCCGAGGCCTACCTGCGGGCGGTTTTCGCGCTGCCGGCGATGAAGGAGTGGGAGGCCGCGGCCCTGGCCGAAACCGAGCGGGTGGCGTCGGATGAGGCATGACGTGCTGGCCGGCTACACCGGCCTGATCCGCGACGTGGCCGATTTCCCGCGGCCGGGCATCGTGTTCAAGGACATCCTGCCGCTGCTGCGCGACGGCCGCGGCTTCGCGGCCGCCATCGCGGCGATGGTGCAGCCCTGGAGCGAATCGGGCGTGTCCGCGGTGGCGGGCGTGGAGGCGCGCGGCTTCATCCTGGGCGCGGCGATGGCGCGCGAGCTGGGCGTGGGCTTCGTGCCCATCCGCAAGCCCGGCAAGCTGCCCGGCGCCGTGCATGAAGTGTCCTACGACCTCGAGTACGGCAGCGACCGCCTGCAGGTGCAGCAGGGTGCGCTGGCGCCCGGCGAGCGCGTGCTGCTGGTGGACGACGTGCTGGCCACCGGCGGCACCCTGCTGGCCGCCGCCAGCCTGCTTTCCAACCTGAAGGTGGAACTGCTGGGCGCGTCGGTGCTGGTGGAACTGCGGGCGCTGGGCGGCCGTTCGCGCTGGCGCCATCCGGTGCCGGTGCTGGCGACCCTGGTGTACTGATTCAGAACGACGACAGCGCGCAGACGTAGATCAGTTCGCAGGCGCCTGCGCCGGAATCGTCGCGGGTGGTGGAGCTGCGCCACACGTAGTTGTCGCGGCGCGCCTCGACCAGCCAGCCCTGGATGCGCACCGTCTGGTCGGGCCGCACGCGCGACAGCGCCTGGGCCACCGCCTCGTTGCCTGGTATCAGGTGCATGTTGGCGCTCGAGCGCACGATGTCGCCCAAGGGCAGGGGCGGGCCGTCGGCGCCCCAGCGGTAGTGGTACCAGCGGCCCGACTGGGAAATGTCCAGGCGGCGGTAGTTGTCCGGGTTGGCCATGGCGCTCCAGCCCAGGGCCAGGTCGGTGGGCGACAGCGAGGCGCCGGCGTCGAAGCGGTAGTCCTCGCGCGACAGCACGCGCGCCTCGATGCTGAAGCCGGCGAGCGGCGAGATGCTGAAATCGCCGTGCAGGAAGGGCTGCATGGCCGCCGGCACGTCGGTCTGCAGGGGCTCCAGCGGCGAAGCGGGCGGCGTCAGCACGCAGGAAAACGCCGACTGCCCCGGCATGGGCTGCACAACGGGCGAAGACGAGCCCCGGTTCGCCGCCCAGAGCAGGGCGGCCACCGACAGTGCGAGCAGAACCCAGATCCAGCGCGGCATGGCGTGCGCGGCGCGGCTAGCCGCCCAGGTCGGCCAGCGCGCGCTGGAAGCGGTTGGCGTGCGAGCGCTCGGCCTTGGCCAGGGTTTCGAACCAGTCGGCGATCTCGTCGAAGCCTTCCTCGCGCGCGACCCTGGCCATGGCCGGGTACATCTGCGACCACTCGTGGGTTTCGCTGGCGATGGCCGAGCGCAGGTTGCTGGCCGTGTCGCCGAAGGGCTGGCCGGTGGCCGGGTCGCCGCAGGGTTCCAGGTACTCCAGGTGGCCGTGCGCATGGCCGGTCTCGCCCTCGGCGGTGGAGCGGAACACCGACGCCACGTCGCTGAAGCCTTCGACGTCGGCCTTCTGCGCGAAGTACAGGTAGCGGCGGTTGGCCTGCGCCTCGGTGGCGAAGGCGGCCTTGAGGTTTTCTTCGGTCCTGGAACCCTTGAGCGTCATGGCGAAGTCTCGTGGCGGGGACGCGCGCGCGTCCCCTGGGCGGCTGATCCCGACATAGTCCGCGATTGCCGCGGCGGGTAGCGGGTGATCCCGACGGCCGGGCCGATTCCGGCGATGCAGGGTCAGTGTGTGAGGTCGCCGGCCGCTTCGGGCTGGTAGCGGATTTCGACCACGCGCAGGCGCATCGGCCGTCCGCCGGGGGCCTGCCAGTCAATCTGCTGGCCCAGCGACAGGCCCAGCAGCGCGCTGCCCACCGGCGCCAGCACCGACACCTTGCCCGTGGCGGCATCGGCGTCGCGCGGGTAGACCAGGGTCAGCGGGTGCGTGTCGCCGGTAACGTCGTCCACGCAAACCAAGGTGGAATTCATGGTCACCACGTTGGCCGGCATGTTCTCCGGCGCCAGCACGGTG
>DAORUD010000078.1:0-3491 GCA_035433005.1 Arenimonas sp.
CTTGGGCGCCGGCGCGCCGCTGCGGCCGCGCATGGACGGCGTGGCCTGCGCGGTCGGTGCGGCCGCGGCGCGCTGCCCCACGCCGGTCAGCTCGGTGAGCCGTTGCTGCATCAGGTCGCGGAACGCGCCGTCGGGTATGCCCGCCAGCAGCGGCTTGGCGCGCTCGGCCAGGCGCGCCTTGCCCTCCATGCCGGCCAGGTTCACGTCCTTGGACAGTTCGCCGTAGAAGAACGTCGACAGCGGCATCGCCTGCTGCAGCCGCGCGTCGAAGCCGCCGGCGCCTTCCTTGCGCACGATGCTGTCCGGGTCCTCGCCGTCGGGCAGGAACAGGAAGAAGGCCTGGCGGCCGTCGCGCATGCGCGGCAGCACCGACTCCAGCGCCTTCCATGCCGCACCGCGCCCGGCGCGATCGCCGTCGAAGCAGAAGTACACGTCGGCGCTGTTGCGGAACAGCAGCTCGGCGTGGTCGGGCGTGGTCGCGGTGCCCAGCGTGGCCACCGCCGTGTTCACGCCGAACTGGAACAGCGCCACCACGTCCATGTAGCCCTCGACCACCACCAGCCGCGGGATCTTCGAGTGCGCCTGTTTCACCTGCCACAGGCCGTAAAGCTCGCGGCCCTTGTGGAACAGCGCGGTCTCGGGCGAGTTGAGGTACTTCGGGCCGGCGTCCTTGCCGTCGGCCGGGGCCGCCAGCACGCGCCCGCCGAAGGCGATCACGCGGCCGCGGCGGTCGTGGATGGGGAACATCACCCGGTCGCGGAACTTGTCGTACACCCGCCCGCTGTCGCTGCGCGAGAGCATGCCGGTCTTCTCGAGCAGCGACACCCGGCGCTCGTCGGTGCCCAGCGCGTCCTTGAGCGCGCTGAAGCCATCGGGCGCATAGCCGATGCCGAAGCGCGCGCGGTTCTCCGCGTCCACGCCGCGCCTGTCCAGGTACTCGCGCGCCCGTGTGCTGCCGGCCAGCTGCTGGATGAAGAACTTCTCCGACGCTTCCAGCGCCTGGTAGAGCTCGCGCGACTCGCCGCTCTGGTTGCGCTGCTGGGTGTCGCGCGGCACTTCCAGCCCGCAGCGCTTGGCCAGCTCCTCGACGGCATCGAGGAACTCCAGCCGGTCGTAGTTCATCAGGAAGCTGATGGCGGTGCCGTGCGCCCCGCAGCCGAAGCAGTGGTAGAACTGCTTGGTCGGCGACACCGTGAACGAGGGCGAGCGCTCGTCGTGGAAAGGGCAGCGCGCCGAGTACTCGCGGCCCTGGCGCTTGAGCGGCACGCGCGAACCCACCACCTCGACGATGTCGGTGCGGGCCAGCAGGTCGTCAATGAAGGCGTCGGGGATGCGTGCCATAAGCCCCTAGGATGCCACGCCGTGAAAATGTACCAGGTACATTTTCACGGCCGCCGGGGCCAGGGCCGGATGTGCGTGAAAATGTACCTGGTACATTTTCACGGGGGGTTAGCCGGCGAGGGCTTTTTTCACCAGCTGGGAGACCAGGCCCATGTCGGCCTGGCCGGCGAGGCGGGGCTTGAGCACGGCCATCAGCTTGCCGATGTCGGCCGGGCCGACGGCGCCGGTCTCGGCCTTGGCGGCGTCAATGGCGGCCTGGATGGCGGCTTCGTCCAGCTTGGCCGGCAGGTAGGTTTCCAGCACGCCCAGCTCGTAGCGTTCGATGGCGGCGAGGTCGTCGCGGCCCGCGGCGTCGTACTGGCTGATCGAATCCTTGCGCTGCTTGACCATCTTCTCGATCACCGCCAGCACCAGCGGGTCGGTCATCTCGACGCGCTCGTCCACTTCCTTCTGCTTGATGCCGGCATTGATCAGGCGGATGACGCCCAGGCGATCCTTCTCGCCCGACTTCATCGCGGTTTTCATGTCTTCGGTCAGCTTGGCTTTGAGGCTCATGGCAATTCTCCTGGGTCTAGAAACACGAAAAGCCGGCGACGCTTGCGCGTGCCGGCTTTCCGGAAAGCACCGCGACTCAGTACAGGCGCTGGCGCTTGGTGACGTCGCGCGAGCTGCGGCGCAGCTGGCGCTTCACCGCGGCGGCGGCCTTGCGCTTGCGCTCCTGGGTCGGCTTCTCGTAGAACTCGCGCTTGCGGGTTTCGGCGAGGACGCCGGCCTTCTCGCAGGTGCGCTTGAAGCGACGCAGCGCAAACTCAAACGGCTCGTTTTCGCGGACTTTGACAGACGGCATGTGTAATTCCTGGATTACGTTGATTTCGCCCGGCACGGCCGGCGAGCCGCGTATGATACGCGGGCCGCGTGGCCTCAGGCAAGCCTGATTCCCGGGTTTTCCTTGAGTTCCGGCTTTTACCCCCAAGAAACAGGCACATGCGCGTCCTGGGCATCGAAACCAGCTGCGATGAAACCGGCGTGGCGGTGTACGACACCGGCCGCGGCCTGCTGTCGCACGCGCTCTACAGCCAGGTAGCCCTGCACGCCGAATACGGCGGCGTGGTGCCCGAGCTGGCCAGCCGCGACCACGTCCGCAAGCTCCTGCCCCTGGTGCGCCAGACCCTGGCCGAGGCCGGCCTGGGCACGGCCGACCTGGACGGCGTGGCCTACACCGCCGGCCCCGGCCTGGTGGGCGCCCTGATGGTGGGCGCCGCCGCCGGCCGCGCCCTGGCCTGGGCCCTGGACCTGCCCGCGGTGGGCGTGCACCACATGGAGGGCCACCTGCTGGCCCCCCTGCTGGAAGACCCGGGCCTGGCCCCGCCGTTCGTGGCCCTGCTGGTGTCGGGCGGCCACACCCAGCTGGTGGAAGTGGCGGCCATCGGCGACTACCGCCTGCTGGGCGAAACCCTGGACGACGCCGCCGGCGAGGCCTTCGACAAGACCGCCAAACTCATGGGCCTGCCTTACCCGGGCGGCCCCGAGCTGGCCCGCCTGGCCGAATCGGGCCGGCCGGGCGTGTTCACCTTCTCCCGGCCCATGACCGACCGGCCCGGCCTGGACTTCAGCTTCTCGGGCCTCAAGACCCAGGTGCTGCTGGCCTGGCAGGCCTCCGACAAGACCCCGGGCACCCGCGCCGACATCGCCCGCGGCTTCGAGGACGCGGTGGTCGAAACCCTGGCCATCAAATGCGACCGCGCCCTGCAGCAGTCCGGCGCCCGCACCCTGGTGGTGGCCGGCGGCGTCGGCGCCAACCGGCGGCTGCGCGCCCGCCTGCAGGCGCTGGCGGGCAAACGCGGCGGCCGCGTCTGCTTCCCGCGCCCGGAGTTCTGCACCGACAACGGCGCCATGATCGCCTTCGCCGGCGCGCTGCGGCTGCAGGCGGGGCAGGGCGAAGCCGCGGCCGTCACCGTGCAGCCACGCTGGGACATGGCAAGCTTGCCCCCCCTGCAAACCCTGTAGGAGGGCCTTCAGGCCCGATGCTTCTGGCCAAGGGCATCGGGCCTGAAGGCCCTCCTACAGGGGAGCCAACGGATCGGACGGAGTGCAAATGGACAAGGTTTTCATCGAGGCGCTCGAGATCGAATGCGTCATCGGCATCTACG
>DAORUD010000078.1:3591-11413 GCA_035433005.1 Arenimonas sp.
ATGGACAAGGTTTTCATCGAGGCGCTCGAGATCGAATGCGTCATCGGCATCTACGACTGGGAGCGCAAGATCAGGCAGCCCATCGTGCTCGACATCGAGATGGCGTTCGACAACACCGTGCCCGCCGCCACCGACAACATCGAGCACACGCTCGACTACAAGGCCGTCAGCAAGCGGCTGATCCAGTACGTGTCCGAGTCCGACTTCGGCCTGGTGGAAACGCTGGCCGAGCGCTGCGCCGCCATCATCACCGGCGAGTTCGGCGTGCGGCACGTGCGCCTGAAGCTCAGCAAGCCCGGCGCGGTGCGCGGCTCGAAGGCCGTGGGCGTGATCATCGAGCGCACGCGGCCGGCATGAGCACCGCCTGGCTGAGCCTGGGCAGCAACGTCGACGCCGAGGTCCACCTGCCGGCCGCCGCCGCCGCCCTGCGCGAACGCTTCGGCGCCGTGGTGTTTTCGCCGGTGTACCGCACGCCGTCGGTGGGCTTCGACGGCCCGGATTTCCTCAACGCCGCCGCGGCCATTGAAACCGACCTCGACCCGTTCGCGCTCAACCAGTGGCTGCACGCGCTGGAAGACGCCCAGGGCCGGGTGCGCGGCGGCGAGCGCTTCTCCAGCCGCACGCTGGACATCGACATCGTCTTCTACGACGACCTGGTGCTGAAGGGCCCGGGCAACCTCGAGCTGCCGCGCCCCGAACTGCGGCACGCCTTCGTGCTCAAGCCGCTGGCCGACATCGCGCCCGGCTACTGCGTGCCCACCACGGGCCAGTCGCTGGCCGCGCTGTGGGCCGCACACCCCGACGCGGCCACGCCGCCGGCCGTGGACGCACTGCGGCTGGGCTGAGCCCTCAGCCGCAGCGCGCGGGCGCGGGCACCGCGCGGAAGTCGCGGTTCATGCGCCGCACGGCGTCATGCAGCGGGCCCGGTGCGCCCTGCAGGTCGTAGAACCCGCCGTACTGCACGTGGTCGAACAGCTGCACGTCGCGAAGACGCAGCGCACCGCTTTCGACGCTGGCCGAGAACGCCAGGTCCCCGTCCACGGGCACCGGCTCGATCGCCGTGCACGCGCGCTGCCGGCCCCGGCCGTCGAACGCCAGCGTCACCGGCGCACCCGCGCCCGCCTGCAGGCGCAGCCTGGCGGGCGCGGTGGCATCGGCCTCCAGGCACACCTGGTCGGGGATATTGTCATCGGCCCGCATCAGTCGCCCGCGCTTGGCGGGAACGCGCTGCGACAGCCGGTCGCCCGCGGCCATCGCCAGCGCGAGATCGCCGCTGGGCAGCGGCTGCAGCGCGGCCTCCGGGCGCCCGCCCGCCCGCTCGAACCGCCAGCCCTCCAGGCCGTAGCCGAACGCGGGGTTGTGCAGCGGGTTCTCGGCATAGTCCTGGCTGGTCCACAGCGCGTAGCCCGCGACCCCGCGCGCCTTCATCACGCACACCGAGCGGTGCAGGAAGCTGAAGATCTCCTCGGGCCGCAGCACGGCGTTGTGTTCGTAGCCCGGGGTGTTGTCCACGAAGTTGAACTGGTCCACGAACAGCCGCCGCTGGCCATCGGCGCCGGCTTCGCGCAGCAGGGCGTCGAACAGCTCCAGGCCGCGCGCCGCCGTCAGCTGTTCGCCCTGGTTGAGCGCGCCCCAGAACGGCGCCCAGTACAGCGTCAGCACGTGCCCGGGCGGCAGCCGCGTCATGCCCGTGTGCGCTATCCATTCGGCCACCACGGGCTTGCCGTCGGGGCCGGGCTCGTAGCGCGGGTCGCGGTCAATGCGCGCTTCGTACGACAGGCCCGGGAACAGCGGCACCGCCGGGCGATGCAGCTTCTCGATCACCAGCCAGTCCCAGAACCCATGGAACAGGGCGGCGTCCTCCACCGCGTCGGGAAGCCCGGTGCCCCGCCTCGCGTCGGGAGGCAGCGTGGCCAGGTACTGCTCGTAGTCGGGGCGCGCGCTTTCGTCCACCTTGCGCAGCCACTGGTCTTCCCAGCTCATGAAGCCCAGCACCACCTGCGGCTTGTCGGACACTTCGGTGGCCACGCGCTGCAGGAACCGCTGGTAGGACGCGCGCACTTCGGGGTCGTTCATCAGCCGGTGCTGGCGGTCGCCGACGTCGCCGGCCTCGGGATGGAAGAACCAGGCGTAGCCCAGCCGCAGCATCACCTTCAGGCCCGCCTCGTCGGCGCGGTCGAGCAGGAAGTGCAGCCGCTCGAACGCGCGCTCGTCCCAGGTGCAGCAGGGCAGCATGCCCGGCTGGAAATCGCCCCAGGACACCACCAGCACCACCGTGTCGAAACCGTCGGCGCGCAGCCGGGCGAAATCCTCGGCCACGTGTTCGCGCCGGAAGCCCGAGATGAAGTTCTTCGGCCACTGGCGGCCGAAATAGTGGGCGGCCACCCGGCCCTCGATGGCCGCGACGTGCGCGCTGGTGCTGGCGTCGGCGTCGGCGACGGCCTTGGGCGCCGCGGCATCGCGGCCGGCATCGGGCGCGCAGGCCGCCATCAGGGCCGCGGCCACCAGCAGGGGAAGTGTCCGGAGGAAGCGTTGCATCGGGATACCGGCGGTTTGGGCGCGCGCCGAGTATAGACGCCGCGCCGCGGCCCATGCTCCGGCGTGACTTCCGGCCTTGCGCCCGCCCGGCGCTGCCGCATAATCCCGGGCATTCCAACGGAGGGCGCGACCATGTTCGACAAGATCTCCCGCAGCTGGACCCTGGTGAAAGCCAGCGCCGCGGTGCTTCGCTCGGACAAGGAACTGCTGCTGTTCCCGGTCATCTCGTCCATCGCCACCCTGCTGGTGGCGGCCACGTTCATCGTGCCGGTGGTCGGCCTGCGCCTGTTCGAGGGCGGCGACATCGGGGTGCTGGGCGCGATCGTCGGTTTCCTGTTCTACCTGTGCCAGTACTTCGTCATCTTCTTCTTCAACACGGCGCTGGTGGGCGCGGCGATGATCCGCCTCGAGGGCGGTGACCCGACCGTGGCCGACGGCCTGCGCATCGCGCGCAGCAAGGCCGGCGTCATCCTGGGCTATGCCGCCATCGCCGCCACCGTGGGCCTGCTGCTGCAGATGATCAGCGAGAAGGCCGGCTTCCTGGGCAAGATCGCGGTCAGCCTGGTGGGCATGGCGTGGACCGTGGCCAGCTTCCTGGTGGTGCCCGTGCTGGTGTCGCGTGACGTCGGGCCGGTGGACGCGGTGAAGGAGAGCATCGAACTGCTCAAGCGCACCTGGGGCGAGAACGTCGCCGGCAACGTCGGCATCGGCATGGCCTTCGGCCTGGTCACGATGGCGGTGGTGGTGCTGGCGGTGGCGCTGGTGATTGCCGCGGCGGTGGTGGGCGGCGCGAAGCTGGCCATCGTGGTGGGCGTCTTCGGCGTGCTGGCCGTGGCCCTGGTGGCGGTGATCCAGGCCGCGCTGTCGGGCATCTACTCGGCGGCGGTGTATCGCTACGCCGTGGACGGCGTCGCCCCGGCGGGCTTCGCCGGCCCGCAGCTGCAGTCCGCGTTCCAGCCCAAGTAATCGCAACAGGCAGCGCCCGCCCGCCTCAGCGGGCGGGCGCTGCCGTTTCCGACACGCGGTAGCGCAGGCCCGCCACGCCGATGCGCGGCGGTTGCCCGGTGCGGTTGAAGGCGTCGTGGCCTTCGCGCAGGTTGCGCCAGAAGTCCGCCCACGGGTCCTGCCGCCACGCCGCCTCGGGCCGCCGGTCGAACCGGAACGGGAAGGCGTGCACCTGCGCCTCGCGCTGCCCGCCGGCCAGGGCCGCGTCCAGCAGCGTGTAGATTTCCTCGATGCCGGCATCGCCCATGGCGTAGCAGCCGATGGACACGCAGCTGCCGTGCACCATCAGGAAATCACCAGTGCGCCGGTGCGCGCGGTCGTAGGCATTGGGATAGCCCAGGTTGAACGACAGGTGGTACTGGCTGTGCGGATTGAGCTGGCCGCGCCCCACGCGATAGAAGCCCTCGGGCGACTGGCCGTCGCCCTGGCGCAGCTTGGGCCCCAGCGCGCCCGACCAGGTGCAGATGGGATAGGTGCGGAACAGCCGGTAGCGGCGGCCGTCGTCCACCCACACTTCCAGTTCGCGCTCGGCCTTGAAGATGCGCATGAACACCGGGGCGCCGAAGGCCAGCGACGCCGCCGCGAGGTCGCGCTCCAGCGCCGGCCGCACGCGCGCGGCCGCGGCGGCGGCGCGGTCACCGCGCGGCGTGGAGACCGCGGCTTCGGCGCGCGCCACCAGGGTGCGCCCGGTGACCGGCCACAGTGCGGCGGCGGCCAGGCCCGCCACCGCCAGCGGCAGCAGCAGCCAGCGGCGCTTCACAGGTTCAGCGACCGCCCGCCGTCCACGCGCAGCACCTGGCCGGTGGTGTAGCGCGCTTCCTGCAGCAGCCAGCGCACGGCCTCGGCCACGTCGTCGGGATCGCCGGCGCGGCCCAGGGCGGTGCTGGCCAGCATGGCGGTCTTTTCATGCTCGGCCTTGCCTTCGGCCGGCCACATGACGGCGCCGGGCGCCACGGCGTTCACGCGCACGTCGGGCCCGAGCTCCTTGGCCAGCGACTGGGTCAGCATCACCAGCGAGGCCTTGGCCATGCAGTAGATGGTGTGGCTCTTGAGCGGGCGCTCGCCGCAGATGTCGGCCAGGTTGACGATGGCGCCGCCGCTGGCGCGCAGGTGCGGCGCGGCGGCCTGCGAGAGGAAGAACGGTGCGCGCGCGTTGGATGCGAAAAGTTCGTCCCACTGCGCCGGCGTGGCGTCGCCCACGGGCGTGGGGTAGAAGGCGCTGGCGTTGTTCACCAGGGCGTCCAGGCGGCCGAAGCGCGCCAGGGTGTCGGCCACCAGGCCGGGCAGGGCGTGGGTGTCGCCCAGTTCGCACTGCAGCACCAGCACGCTGGCGGGGCGGCGGGCCTCGAGTTCCCGCACCAGGCCGTCCATCGGCGACTGCGAGGCGCGGTGGTGCAGCGCCAGGTCGTAGCCGGCCGCATGCAGGCGGCGGGCGATGCGCGCGCCGACGCGCTTGGCGGCGCCGGTGATCAGGGCAACGGGACGAGGGTCGGCCATTCGGGGCTCCGCGGGTTTGCCGGTATCCTGCGCGCTGGCACCTGAAGATTCCATCATGACCACCGACGCACCCGCTCCCGATGCCGCCGCCCAGGCCCACAGCGACCGCCTGCTGGCCCTCATCCGCGGCCAGATAGCGGCCAGCGGTGGCGCCATTCCGTTCTCGCGCTACATGGAGCTGGCGCTGTACGCGCCGGGCCTGGGCTACTACAGCGCGGGCGCGCGCAAGTTCGGCGCCGAGGGCGATTTCGTCACCTCGCCCGAGCTGGGTCCGACCTTCGCCGAGTGCGTGGCCGAGGCGGCGGCGCAGGTGTTCGCGCAGTTGGGCGGCGCCGTTGATTTCTTCGAGATCGGCGGCGGCAGCGGCGCGTTCGCCGAAGCGGCGCTGCGGCACCTGCAGGCCATCGGTGCGCTGCCGGCGCGCTACCTCATCCTGGAACCCAGCGCCGACCTGCGCGAGCGCCAGCACGATCGGCTGTCGGCGGCGCTGGCGCCCGAGGTGTTCGCGCGCGTGGCCTGGCTCAACGGGCCGCCCGAAGCCGGCTGGCGCGGCGTGCTGTTCGCCAACGAAGTGCTGGATGCGCTGCCGACGCCGCGCTTCGTGGTGCGCGGCGGCGAGGTGTTCGAGGAATACGTGGCGCTGGACCCGCAGGGCGCCCTGATCCGCGTCGAACAGCCCGCCGATGCGCTGCTGCACGCGGCCGTTCGCCACGTGGAGCGCGACGTGGGCGCGCCGTTCGCCGACGGCTACCGGTCCGAACTGCTGCCGCAGCTGCCGTACTGGATCCAGGCGGTGGGCGGGCTGCTGCAGGACGGCGCGATGCTGTTCGTGGACTACGGCTACCCGCGCCGCGAGTACTACCTGCCCGAACGCCGCGACGGCACCCTCGTCTGCCACCACCGCCACCGCGCCAACGCCGACCCCTTCCATCTGCCGGGGCTGCAGGACATCACGGCCTTCGTGGATTTCACCGCGCTGGCCGAGGCGGGCGTGAATGCCGGCTTTGATTTCGGCGGCTACTGCGCCCAGGCCAGCTTCCTGATCAACAGCGGGCTGCCGGGCCGGCTGGCGGCCATCGAGGCCATGGACGACCTGGTGGAGCGCCACCGCCGCACCAACGAGGTCAAGCGGCTGACGCTGCCGGGCGAGATGGGCGAGCGCTTCCAGGTGATGGCCTTCCAGCGCGGCGTGGACATCCGGCCGCTGTTCGCGCGCGGCGACCTGAGCCGGCGCCTGTGACGCTGCGTCCGTTCGCCCGGCCGCGGCTGTGGCTGGGGGTGTGGGTGTTCGGCTGGGCGCTGTGCATCGCGCTGTCGCTGCTGCCGCCGGTGCCGCTGGACGGGCCGCCGGACTCGGACAAGATCGGCCACTTCCTGGCCTATTTCACCCTGTCGGCGTGGGCGGTGTCGATCTTCCGCACGCGGCGCGCGCAGGTGCTGGCCGCGCTGTCGCTGGTGGCGCTGGGTCTGGCCATTGAATGGGCGCAGGCGAACCTGACCGTGACGCGGCAGGGCGACCTGCGCGACGCGCTGGCGAACTCGCTGGGCATTGCGCTGGGCTTTGCGCTGTCGTTCACGCCGCTGGCGCAGTGGCTCGAGCGATTCGACCGCAGGTACTTCCGCTGACCCGGACCCCTTGTGGGAGGGCCTTCAGGCCCGATGCCATTTACCTGGAAGCATCGGGCCTGAAGGCCCTCCCACAGGGGGTGGTCAGGCGCGGGCCTGGCGGATGGCTTCGATGCGGGCCTTGCGCAGCCAGTCGCCCACGGCGGTGCCGCTGAGGCCGGTGGCGACGGCGTGGCCGGCGGAGACCGACAGGGCCGCGGCGTGCAGGGCCAGCAGCATCGGGCCGGAAGGATAGGCGGCCTCCGACAGGCCCAGCCGGCCGCGCTTGTCGGCTTCGCACACCAGGGCCAGCTGGCGGATGCGGTCGGGCTTGCGGAAGCCGTCGCAGCGGGCGATCAGGTCGTGCACCGTGTCCGGGCGCAGTTCGGCCAGGCGGTGGATGTTGAGGTGTTCGCGGCAGCAGATTTCGGCCACCGCGGCGAACTCCGCCGGCACCTTGTAGCGGGCGCACAGCGCGCGCAGCGGGCGCACGCCGCTGTGTTCGTGGCCGATGTGTCTGGGCAGTTCGTCCTTGGGCGTCAGCGCCTTGCCCAGGTCGTGGGTCAGCGCGCAGAAACCCACCAGCGCATCGCCGGGCGCCAGGCGCGCGGCCATGTCCAGCACCATTTGCGTGTGCACGCCGGTGTCGATTTCAGGATGGTATTCCGGGCGTTGCGGCACGCCGTACAGCGCATCCACCTCGGGCAGCAGCTTCGCCAGCGCGCCGCACTCGCGCAGCAGCGCGATGGCCGCCGAGGGCCGGGGCATCTCGAGGGCTTTCTTCAGTTCCTGCCACACGCGCTCGGCCACCAGGTGGTCCACTTCGCCGGCGGCCACCATGGCGCGCATCAGCGCCAGGGTTTCCGGCGCCACGGTGAAGCCCAGCGCTGCGAACCGCGCCAGGAAACGCGCCGCGCGCAGGATGCGCACCGGGTCTTCGGCGAAGGCGGGCGAGACGTGGCGCAGCACGCGCGCCTGCACGTCGGCGGCGCCGTTGAACGGGTCCACCAGCGTGCCGTCGCCGTCCTGGGCGATGGCGTTGATGGTGAAGTCGCGCCGCGCCAGGTCCTGTTCCAGCGTCACCGATTCGTCGGCGTGGAAAGTGAAGCCGCGGTAGCCGGGCGCGGTCTTGCGCTCGGTGCGCGCCAGCGCGTACTCCTGTTTCGTGCGCGGGTGC
>DAORUD010000079.1:0-11375 GCA_035433005.1 Arenimonas sp.
GCCTAACTACTTGTAGCGGTTGATAAGACCATCTAACCCCATTCCCCGTGCCGCGTCCACCTGGCGCACCGGCAATTTCTGACCCCAGGTCAACGCCTTAGCCGACATCCTCGCGCATTCCACCTCGCTAGCCTCTGCCGTTATGGAAGGCAAACCACCATCTAGCGCGATTTCTCCCGCAAATGCCGGTGTAGCACGGGGCAATATCGCCGCACCTCCTCCCCGGCTGATGGACGAGGTTCGCGGCAAGCTGCGCGCCAATCACTACAGCATCCGCACCGAGGCCGCCTACGTCGGCTGGATCCTCCGTTTTATCCGGGCCAACCGGCGGCGGCATCCGCGGGAGATGGGCGGCGCGGAGGTGGAGCAGTTCCTCACGCACCTGGCGGTGCACGGCAACGTCGCGGCCAGCACGCAGAACCAGGCGCTGTCGGCGCTGCTGTTCCTGTACCGCAAGGTGCTGGGCGTGGACCTGCCGTGGATGGAAAACGTGGTGCGCGCCAAGCGGCCGCGCCGCTTGCCCACCGTGCTGTCGGTGGGCGAGGTGCGTGCGCTGCTGGAGTTGATGCCCGCGCGGCCGCGGCTGCTGGCGTCGCTGCTGTACGGCACGGGCATGCGGCTGATGGAGGGCCTGCGGCTGCGGGTGAAGGACGTGGACTTCGCGCGCCGGGAAATCCTGGTGCGCGACGGCAAGGGCGGCAAGGACCGGCGCACCATGCTGCCCGCCAGCCTCGAGGCCGGACTGCGCGATGCCCTGGCCCACGCGCTGCGCCTGCACGCGGCCGACCTGGCCGACGGCCACGGCCGCGTGTGGCTGCCGCACGCGCTCGCGCGCAAGTACCCGAACGCCGCCACGGAGCCGGCCTGGCAGTACCTGTTCCCCGCCGACGCGCTGTCGGTGGACCCCCGCGACGGCACCCCTCGCCGCCACCACATCGGCGAGGAAGCGCTGTCGCGCCACATCAAGCACGCCGCCGTGCGGGCGCGGCTGGCCAAGACGGTCAGCGCCCATACCCTGCGCCACAGTTTCGCCACCCACCTGCTGGAGTCGGGCTACGACATCCGCACGGTGCAGGCGCTGCTGGGGCACAAGGACCTGGCAACGACGCAGATCTATACACACGTCCTGGGAAAGGGCGCCGGCGCCGTGCGCAGCCCGCTGGACGCAACCCCCTGAGCCGCCCGCCGCAGGCCACCGCTATACTCGCGCCATTCCCGCCCGCCACCACCCAGGACACCGACATGGCCGACGAACGCATCGAATGGTCCGGCACCCCCTCCCAGATGCAGAACCTGGGCTGGTACATCGCCTGCCTGCTGCTGATCCCCATTCCCTGGGCGATCTGGCGCTGGGCGGTCACGCGCAACACCGTGTACACGCTCACCGACCAGCGGCTGAGCATCCGCCGCGGCGTGTTCAACCGCGTCACCGAAGACCTCGAGCTTTACCGCGTGCGCGACACGCGCCTGGAACAGACCTTCTTCGATCGGATGTTCGGCCTGGGCGAGGTCATCCTGTTCACGTCCGACGCCTCCACGCCGGAGATCCACCTGCCGTGGCTGAAGAACGCCGAGAACCTGCGTGAATCGGTGCGTCGCCTTTCCGAAGCCAGGCGCGACGCCAAGCGCGTGCGCACGCTGGAATCGGGCGGCGGTGGCCACGACGACGTCGGCGGCCACGCGGCGCTGGACTGAGGTTTACAGCGCGGGGCCGCTCTCCAGCACTTCCTCCAGCACCCAGCGCAGCGAAGGCGCGTCGGCCGGCGGGTTGGCCACGGGCAGTTCGCGCACGCGGATCACGTATTCGGTGCCCGACTGCCAGTTGAAGCCTTCGATCTCGCCGTAGTGCAGCTGCCACGCCGCGCCCGGCTGCGTGCGCACCTGCAGGCACAGCATCGGCGCCACGCCCTGGCAGGGCGCGCGCTGGCCCGCGACGTTGAGGATGAACTCGCGGCCTTCGGCCGGCAGGACGGCAGGCTGGGTCGCGGCTGACGTGGATCCGCTGTCAGCCACTTGCGACGACGACGTGGTGGCGCAGCCGGCCAGGCCGAACGAGAGCGCGGCAGCCAGCGCAAGGCAGGGACGAAGCGGGGACATGGCGGACTCCTGTACCGGGGTCGCCAGTCTAGCGCCCGCCGCGGCGGGCTCACGTACGGCAGGTGCTCATGCGCAGGGTTGCCGCACGGCGGGCTGGTGGACCGCGGATGTCAGCGCCGGCGCAGCGGAATCCGGTCGGCCGGGAAGCTGGCCAGGTCGCCGCCCTCGCCACGGCGCGGCGCGCCCGGCGCGGGGCCCCAGGCCTGGGCGGTGATCACTTCCCAGGTGCTGGGCAGCACGCCTTCCCGGCGCAGCGGTTCGTAGGCGGCGGTGACTTTCTGCAGGCGCGCGCGGCCGCCCAGGCCGCGGCGGCGGTCATGGCGCGCGTCGCCCGCGCCGATCGCGCGCAGTTCGTGCATCAGGCCACGCACGTCGGGATAGGTCAGGGTGAAACGGTCGCGCTCGAGCACCGGGTTCTTGAAGCCGGCGGCCATCATCGCGTCGCCCACCTGCTGGATGGCCGCGAACGGCGACAGCGGCGGCACTTCGCCGGCGGCCTGGTAGGCCTCGCGCAGCTCCAGCAGCGTGTCGGGCCCGAAGGTGGAAAACACCAGCAGGCCGTCGGGCCGCAGCACCCGCCGGAACTCCGACAGCACCGCCGGCAGGTCGTCCAGCCACTGCAGGCACAGGCTGGAAAAGATGACGTCGGTGCACTGGTCGGCGAACGGCAGCTGCGACACGTCGGCGCACACGCGCCGCACCGGGCGCCAGAAGCGCGTGTGGTTCGGCACTTCGCGCAGCATGGGCAGGGCCGCGTCGAGGGCAATCACTTCGGCGCGCGGCCAGCGCTTCTTCATCGCGCCCGCCGCGCGGCCGGGGCCGCTGCCCAGGTCGAGCACGCGCAGCGGCACGCGGTCTTCCAGATAGTCCAGCTGTTCCAGCAGGCGCGCTTCCACTTCGCGCTGCAGCGCGGCCACGGCGACATAGTTCGGCGCGGCGCGGCCGAAGGCGCGGCGCAGCTGGCGACGGTCGAACAAGCCGCTCACGGCGCCAGCCCAGCGTCGAATGAGCGCAGCGCCGCGGCCACGTCATCGGCATGCGTGAGGAAGGGCGCGTGCCCGCCGCTGTCCACCTGGTGGAAGCGCGACGCGGGTGCGAGTGCGGCCGCGGCCTGCATCGCCGCGGGCGACACGAGGCGGTCGCGGCGGCCGGCGATCCACAGGCTGGGCATCGCAAGCCCCGGCAGCGCGGCGCGCAGGTCGCTGTCTTCCAGCAGGCCCAGGCCGTCGCACAGCACGTCGGCGGCGGGTTCGCCGTGCGCGAACACCTCGTGGCGCAGCAGGCGCAGCTCTTCGCGCACGTGGTCCGAGCCCTGCGCTTCCAGCATCAGGAAACGATCCAGCGTGCCGCGGTAGTCGCGGCCCAGCGCCTTGCCGAACTCGCGGAAAATCGACGCGTCCATGCCCAGCGGCCAGCCGTCGGCGCGCACGAAGCGCGGGCTCGCGGCCAGCATCACCAGCCCGCGCACCTGCGCCGGCCGCGATGCGGCGGTCTGCAGCGCCACCAGCCCGCCCAGCGACCAGCCCAGCCAGAGCGCGCGCGCGGGCACTGCGTCGGCCACCTGCGCCGCGGCATGCTCCAGCGTGAGCGGAAGGCCGGCGCCGGCGCTGCGGCCATGCCCCGGCAGGTCCACCAGGTGCAGCGTGAAATGCGCCGCGAGGCGTTCCACCAGCGGCGCGAAAATGCCCGAGTGCATCGCCCAGCCGTGCAGCAGCACCAGGGCCGGGCCCTGGCCGCGCACTTCATGGAACAGCGTCATGCGGGGATCGGGGCAGGCGCGGACTTGACCGCTTCGGCCAGTGCGGCCAGCAGGCCGTCCACGTCGCGCTCGCCGTGGTCCACGCCCAGCGTGATGCGCAGGCGCGCCTGGTCGGCGGGCACGGTGGGCGGACGGATGGCGGTGACCAGGTAGCCCTGGGCTTCCAGCGATTTCGAAACGGCCAGCGCGCGGGCGTTGTCGCCCAGCACGATCGGCTGGATCGGCGTGAACGATTCCTGCAGCGGCAGCCGCAGCGCGGAGGCACCGCGGCGGAAGCGCGCCACCAACGAAGCCAGCTTCGCACGCCGCCACGGCTCACTGCGGATCAGGCGCAGGCTGGCGCGCATGGCCGCGGCCATGGCCGGCGCCGGCGCGGTGGAGAACAGATAGGGGCGCGCGGTTTCGGCGATGTGGCCGACCACGCTGTCGCTGCCCAGCAGCATCGCGCCCTGGCCGCCGAAGGCCTTGCCCAGCGGCACCAGCAGCAGCGGCACTTCGCGCGCGCCGAGGCCCGCGACGGCCAGGCTGCCGCGGCCTTCCGGCCCCAGCACGCCGATGCCGTGCGCGTCGTCCACGTACAGCATCGCGTCCTGCGTGCGCGCCACCAGGGCCAGGTCGGCCAGCGGCGCCTGGTCACCGTCCATGCTGAACACGCCGTCGGTGGCCAGCAGGGCGGCACCTTCGCGGCGCGACATCAGCTGGCGCAGCGCCGCTTCCACGTCGCCGTGCGGGTAGCGCTTGAGTTCGCAGCCGGCCAGGCGCGCACCGTCAATCAGGCAGGCGTGGTTGAGCTTGTCCTGCACGCAGGTGTCGCCCTCGCCCAGCAGCGACTGCATCACGGCCAGGTTGGCCACGTAGCCGCTGCCGAACAGCAGGCCGCGCTCGTAGCCCAGCCACTGCGCCATCTCGCGTTCGAACGCGGCGTGTTCGCCGTGGTGGCCGCTGACCAGGGCCGAACCGGTGCTGCCCACGCCGTGCCAGGCGGCCGCTTCCTGCAGCGCGCTCACCACGTCCAGGTGCTGGCTCAATCCGAGGTAATCGTTGCCGCAGAAGCTGGTGAGCTGGCGACCGTCCACCAGCACCTGGGCGCCTTCGCGCGCTTCTATTTCGCGACGCGTGCGGGTGGCCGCATTCGCCGCGCGATCGGCGCGGGCAAGTGCGATGCGATCGACGAGGCGGGTGCGGGCCATGTCAGGCCGCGCAGGAACTGGCGGGCACGACGATGTCGGCGTGCACGGTGTTGGTGTTGGACTCCTGCACCAGCGGCATCGGGGTCAGGCCCAGCCGCTTGAACAGCGCCTGGTCGGCCTCGACGTCGGGGTTGCCGGTGGTCAGCAGCTTCTCGCCGTAGAAGATGGAGTTGGCGCCGGCCAGGAAACACAGCGCCTGCAGTTCGTCGTTCATCTCGGCGCGGCCCGCGGACAGCCGCACCATGGCGGCCGGCATCAGCAGGCGGGCGACGGCAATCGTGCGCACGAACTCGAACGGGTCCAACAGGGCGGTGCCCTTGAGCGGCGTGCCCTCCACCTGCACCAGGCGGTTGATCGGCACCGAATCCGGATGCGCCGGCAGGTTGGCCAGCGCCTGCAGCAGGCCGGCGCGCTGGCTGCGCGATTCACCCATGCCGACGATGCCGCCGCAGCAGGTTTTCAGGCCGGCGTCGCGCACGTGGCCCAGGGTGTCCAGGCGGTCCTGGTATTCGCGGGTCTGGATGACGTCGCCGTAGAACTCGGGCGCGGTGTCGAGGTTGTGGTTGTAGTAGTCCAGGCCCGCGTCGCGCAGCGCCTGCGCCTGGTCTCCCTTGAGCATGCCCAGGGTGGCGCAGGTTTCCAGGCCCAGGGCCTTCACGCCGCGGATCATTTCGGCCACCTTCGGGATGTCGCGGTCCTTCGGGCTGCGCCAGGCGGCGCCCATGCAGAAGCGCGAGGCGCCGGCGGCCTTGGCGGCGCGGGCCTTTTCCATCACCGCGTCCAGGTCCATCAGCTTCTGGGCCTGCACGCCGGTGTCGTAGCGCGCGGCCTGCGGGCAGTAGGCGCAGTCCTCGGGGCAGCCGCCGGTTTTCACCGACAGCAGGGTCGAGACCTGCACCTGGGTGGGGTCGAAGCGCTCGCGGTGCACCTGGCCGGCCCGCGCCATCAGTTCGGGGAAGGGCAGGTCGAACAGGGCGAGGACTTCTTCGCGCGTCCAGTCGTGGCGGATGACAGCAGGCATGGTCGAACCCTGACGGCGGGGGGCGGTGGGACAGAGGAGTCTGGTGAGCATGCCCACCCCTGTCAACCAAACGCATGCCGGAAATGTTGACGCCCGTCACACCCGCGCGCGGGCGGGGGAGCGGCCCGCAGGCGGTGCCGCATGAGCCGCTGGGCCGCCCTGGGCCGCCAGCTGGGCCTGGCCCTGCTGCCGCTGCGCTGCCTGGTGTGCAGCGAAGCCGGCAGCCTGGGCCAGGACCTGTGCGGCGCTTGCCGCGGTGCCCTGGCGTTCAACCGCATCGCCTGCGGGCGCTGTGCGCTGCCGCTGGCCGCGGCCGGGGTGTGCGGCGCCTGCCTGCGCAGCCCGCCGCCGTTCGCCGCCAGCCGTGCGGCCCTGGTGTATGGCTTCCCGGTGGACCAGCTGCTGCCGCGCTTCAAGTTCCATGGCGACCTGGCGGCCGGGCGGCTGCTGTCGCAGCTGATGGCGCAGGCCTTCGCCGATGCGCCGCGGCCGCAGGCGCTGGTGCCGGTGCCGCTGCACCCCTCGCGCCTGCGCCAGCGCGGCTACGACCAGGCGCTGGAGCTGGCGCGGCCGCTGGCCCGCGCCCTGGGCCTGCCGCTGCGGGCCGAAGCGCTGCGCCGCGTCCGCGCCACGTCGCCGCAGTCCGAACTCGACGCCGCCAGCCGCCAGCACAACGTGCGCAGCGCCTTCTTCGCCCGGCCCGGCGCGCTTCCCGGGCACGTGGCCCTGGTGGACGACGTCATGACCACCGGCGCCACCCTGGCCGAATGCGCCCGCGCCCTGCATCGCGCCGGCGTGGCGCGCGTGGACGTGTGGGTCGCCGCCCGCGCCCCCTGATTACTGTGGGAGGGCCTTCAGGCCCGATGCTTCTTGCCCAAAAGCATCGGGCCTGAAGGCCCTCCCACAGGGGTCAGAGGGCGTAGTGGGCGGCGATGCCGGCGAACAGGGCCAGGCCCACCCACTGGTTCAGGCGGAAGGCGGTGAAGCAGGCCTCGCGGCCGCGGCCGCGCGCCACCACGAACTGCGCCAGCACCACCACCAGCGCCACGCCCAGCGCGACCTGGTAGTACAGGCCCAGTTCGGCGCGCGCGCCCACCAGCCACATCGCCCAGAAGAAGCCGGCGTAAATCACGCCCTGGGCCACCAGGTCGGACTCGCCGAACAGGATGGCGGTGGACTTCGCGCCCACCTTCAGGTCGTCGTCGCGGTCCACCATGGCGTACCAGGTGTCGTAGCCCGTGGTCCACAGCAGATTGCCCAGGAACAACAGCCAGGCCAGCGGCGGCACCGTGCCCTGCACCGCCGCGAAGGCCATCGGGATGCCCCAGCCGAAGGCCACGCCCAGGTACATCTGGGGCAGGTAGGTGTAGCGCTTGAGCAGCGGATAGGTGGCGGCCAGCACCACGGCCACCACGCTCAGGGCGATGGTCAGCCAGTCGGTCATCAGCACCAGCAGGAAGGCCACCAGCATCAGCGCCGCGAACAGCAGCAGCGCCTCACGCGGCGACACGGCGCCGGTGGCCAGCGGGCGGTTGCGGGTGCGCTGCACGTGCGGGTCCAGCCAGCGGTCGTTGTAATCGTTGATGACGCAGCCGGCCGAGCGCGTCAGCCATACGCCCGCGGTGAATATCAGCAGGGTGCCGATGGGCGGCACGCCGCCCGCGGCCAGCCAAAGCGCCCACCACGTGGGCCACAGCAGCAGCAGCGTGCCCACCTGGCGGTCGCCGCGCACCAGCTGCCACCAGTGCGGCCATTGGGTGCGCCAGGTCTTCGGCCCCTTCTCGGGGACGGGCGGGGAATAGCGTTCATAGGACATCGGCAAAGCCTAGCAGAGCCCCCGGGCCACCCGCGGGCTTGAACCGGCGCCCGGCATGCCCCATCTCAACAGCGAGTCCACCGCAGCAGGAAGCCAAACGCATGAGCACCGCCCAGGGTTCCACCGGCAACGTCATCGCCGCCATCTGCAGCCTGTTCATCCCCGGCCTGGGCCAGCTGGTGCAGGGCCGTCTGCTGTGGGCCATCACCTGGTTCGTCCTGGCCGGCGTGGCCTTCGCCGTCACCTGGCTGATCACACTGAGCCTGCTGCCGTTTGGCTGGTTCGTGGTCAGCGTGATGTCGTGCATCCACGCCGCGGTGTATTCGCCGCAGCGCTGATCCGGGTCAGTCCGCCTGGGCCAGCAGCCAGGTTTCCAGCTCTGGCGGCGGCAGCGGACGGGTGAACAGGTAGCCCTGCGCCTGGTCGCAGCCCTGCGCGCGCAGCATCTGCAGCTGCGCTTCGGTTTCCACGCCTTCGGCCACCACCGACAGCCCCAGCGCATGCCCCAGCCCCACCACCGCGTGGGTGAGCTCGGGCATGTTGGCCTGGGTCTGCAGTTGGCTGACGAAGCTGCGGTCTATCTTCAGGCTGCGCACTGGGATGCGGTGCAGGTAGCCGAGGTTCGAGAAGCCGGTGCCGAAGTCGTCGATGGACAGCGCGATGCCGTGCTCACGGAACAGGTCGAAGGCGCGCCGCAGCGTCTCGCTGTCGGCCATCAGGGTGGATTCGGTGAGTTCCAGCACCAGCCGGTCGGTGGGCCAGCCCAGGCGCTGCGCGGTGGCGATCACTTCACCGGCGAACTCGGGCCGGCGCAGCTGCACGGCCGACACGTTCACCGCCACGTGCCCGAAGGCCAGTCCTTTTTCATGCCAGGCCACGGCCTGCCGGCAGGCTTCTTCCAGCACCCAGCGGCCGATGGCGACGATTTCGCCGGTTTCTTCGGCAATGGGGATGAATTCGGCCGGCGAGCGCAGGTCGCCGTCCAGGGTGCGCCAGCGCAGCAGCGCCTCCACGCCCCTCACGGCGCCGTCGGTGGCGCACACCGTGGGCTGGTAGACCAGGCTCAGCTCGCCGCGGGCCAGCGCGCCGCGCAGCTCCTGTTCCAGGGTGACGCGGCGGCGCACCTTGTCGTAGAAGCTGTCGCTGTAGAACTCGAAGGTGTTGCGGCCGGCGTCCTTGGCCGCGTACATGGCGGTGTCGGCGGCGCGCAGCAGGCTGTCGAGGTTGCCCTCGTTGCCACCCAGCAGCGCGATGCCGATGCTGCAGCCCACGTTGGCGTCCAGGCCGCCGATGTCCACCGGCTCGCCGACGGCGGCAATGATCTTCCGCGCCACGATGGCCGCGTCCTCGGGCCGCGCCACTTCGCGCAGCAGCACCAGGAACTCGTCGCCGCCCAGGCGGCCCACGGTGTCGGTGCCGCGCACGCAGGCGCGCAGGCGCCCGGCCACTTCCTGCAGCAGGCGGTCGCCGGCCTCGTGGCCCTGGGTGTCGTTGACGAACTTGAACCGGTCCAGGTCCAGGAACAGCAGCGCCAGCGGCTTGCCGTCGCGGCGCGCGGCGGCGATGGCTTCGTCGGCGCGCTGGCGGAACAGGAAGCGGTTGGGCAAGCCGGTCAGGGCATCGAAGTGCGCCAACTGCTCGATGCGCTCGCCGGCCTCGCGCTCCTCGGTCACGTCCTGGGTCAGGCCGGTGATGCGGTAGGGCGCGCCGTCGCGCAGCTCCAGCCGGGCGGTGATGCGCAGCCAGATGCGGCGCTCGTCGCTGGTGAAGTAGCACGCTTCGATGGTGCGCTCCGCCAGCCGCTCGGCCACCATGCGGCGGAAGGTGTCGAGCATCTGCGCGCGCGATTCCGGGCAATACGAAGGCAGTACGCCCTTGAACGTGAGCGGCGTGCCCGGCGTGATGCCGTGGATGCGGTAGTTCTCGTCGGTCCAGTGCAGCACGTCGCTGTCCGTGTACAGCTCGAAGCCGCCGATGCGGCCCATGGCCGCGATGCGGTCGAGCATGTCGTTGCGCCAGCGCGAGTTTTCCTCGGCCCGCCGCTGCTCGGTGATGTCGTTGAACACGCCCACCAGCCGCGTTATCCGGCCGTCGTCGGAGCACAGGCCTTCGCCGCGCGCCTGCACCAGCCGCTGTTCGCCGTTGGGGCGCAGCAGGGTGATCTCGAGCGAGTACGGCGTGCCGTCGGCCAGGATCTTCTTCGACGCGGCGCGCAGGCGATCGTAGGATTCGGGCGTGAACAGGTGGCGCTGGTGCCGGAAGCGCGGCGGCGCCTGCCTCGGCGACAGCCCGGCGATGCGGTAGAGCTCGTCCGACCACCAGGTTTCGTCGGTCTCGGCGTCCCAGCTCCAGCTGCCCAGGCGGGCCACGTGCTGGGCCTGGTTCAGGATCAGCTCGCGCTCGCGCAGCTGGATCTCGATGCCCTTGTAGTCGTTGATGTCGGTATGCGTGCCGATGACGCGGCGCGGCCGGCCGGTGGTGTCCCAGCTGATGGCGCGGCCGCGGTCCAGGATCCAGCGCCAGCGGCCGTTGGCGTCGCGGACGCGGTAGTCCACCTGGTAGTTCGCCGATTCACCGGCCAGGTGGGCGTGCAGCGCCGCCTTCACCCGCGGCACGTCGTCGGGATGGGTTAGGTTGCGCCAGGCGTCGAAGCTGCCGTCGAAGGCGTTGTGGCGGTAGCCCAGCATGGTGAAGCAGCGGCTGGACCGGTACACGCGCCCGGAGTCGGCGTCCCAGTCCCAGAGGCCGTCCTCGGCGCTTTCCAGCGCATAGCGCCAGCGGGCACGGTCGGGCGACTCGGCCAGGCCCGGGGCCTCGTCGTGCGAGTACAGGCTGACGGTATAGCCGGCCAGGTGGCCCCGGCGGTCGCGCACGTCGCGCAGCAGGCAGTCGAGCTCGATCTCGCCGTCGGCGTGGCGGTGCTGCATCTGCCGGCCCGGATGCTCGGCCAGCTGGGCCACGGCCTGGCCCAGCGCCACGCGCAGCTCGGCTTCCAGGGCCGGGGTGAACAGCTCGGTGGCACGCTCGTTGGCGAACATCACCTTGCCATTCGGGTCGAGCACCAGCAGCGCCCGCCGCGACGGGTGCTGCAGCAGGCTCGCCATGAACGCGGGGTCCAGCGAGGCAGAACTGTCGATGTGGCTGGCGTCTGGCATGGCAAGGCCAGCATTCCACCTGGTACCGCCGGCATCCGTGCGTCCACTCACACTTCCCGGCAGGCCTGCCGCCGCGGACGTGCGGGGCCGCACAGTTCCCCGAATGCGCAGGCTGCGGTTCATCTTCGCGCCGTGGCATAATCGCGGCCCGGGCGCCTGTAGCTCAGCCGGATAGAGTAGTGGCTTCCGAAGGCACTACTCACCCCCTGCCGGCCCCGGGTACAGTGTCACACGGTCCTGAACTCACCTTCGGGGCCTTGGAACACGGAAAGTCCTTCAAAAATGCGCCCGTAGCTCAGCCGGATAGAGTAGTGGCTTCCGAAGCCATTGGTCGGGG
>DAORUD010000080.1:0-10834 GCA_035433005.1 Arenimonas sp.
GCGCGCGTGCGCTCGTTCGAACTCACCATGGACGCCTGGACCGCATGAGCACGCCAAGACTCTTCGAGCCACTCACCGTAGGTGCGCTGTCGCTGGCCAACCGCATCGTCATCGCGCCGATGTGCCAGTACTCGGCCGTGGACGGCGCCATGACCGACTGGCACCTGATCCACCTGGGCCAGCTGTCGCACTCGGGCGCCGCGCTGCTCACCATCGAAGCCACGGCGGTGCTGCCCGAGGGCCGCATCTCCTACGGCGACGTCGGGCTGTGGGACGACGCCACCGAAGCGGCGATGGACGCGGTGCTCAAAGGCGTGCGGCGCTGGTCGGCGATGCCGATCGCGATCCAGCTGGCGCACGCGGGCCGCAAGGCGTCCACCGACCTGCCGTGGCAAGGCGGCCGGCAGATCGCCCCCGGCCACGCGCATGGCTGGCAGACGGTGGCGCCCTCGGCGCTGCCCTTCAACGACGGCGACCACGCGCCCGTCGCCATGACGCGCGAGGCGATGGACGAAGTGCGCGACGCCTTCGCCGCGGCTGCGCGTCGCGCCGCCCGCCTGGGCCTGGACGCCGTGCAGATCCACGCCGCGCACGGCTATCTGCTGCACCAATTCCTGTCGCCGCTGTCGAACCGGCGCGACGACGAGTACGGCGGCTCGCTGGAAAACCGCATGCGCTTCCCGTTGGAAGTGTTCGACGCCGTGCGCGCCGCCTTCCCGGCCGAACGCCCGGTCAGCGTGCGCCTGTCGGGCACCGACTGGGTGCCGGGCGGCTGGGACATCGAACAGACCGTGGCGTTTTCGAAGGCGCTCGAAGCGCGCGGCTGCAGCGCCATCCACGTGTCCAGCGGCGGGCTGCATCCGGCGCAGGCCATCCCGGTGGGCCCGGGCTACCAGGTGCCGCTGGCGCGCGCGGTGAAGCAGGCGGTGGGCATTCCCGTGGTGGCGGTGGGCATGATCACCGACTTCGACCACGCCGAAGCCATCGTCGCCACCGGCGATGCCGATCTGGTGGCCATCGCCCGCGGCATCCTCTACGACCCGCGCTGGCCCTGGCATGCGGCCGCGCACCTGGGCGCGTCGGTGGCGGTGCCGCCGCAGTACCTGCGGTCGCAGCCGCGGCGGTTTGCCAGTTTGCTGGTGACGGGGAAGTAAGGGCAAAAACGGGAGCAAGAACGGGGTCAGAGCAACTTATCGGGGACGGCGTCAGGAACGGGGTCAGATCAACTTATCGGGGCCGGATCCAGCGATGAGCAAAGCACTGCCTCCCGATAAGTTGATCTGACCCCGTTCCTGGCGTTATTGGGCCGGCGCGCGGCCTCGCGTAGAATCCGGGCCCATGAACCCGACCACCCTCAGCGCCGAACAGGCCCGCGTCCTCGCCAAGGGTCCGTTCCCGGACTATCCCTTCACGCCCAAGTCGTTCGTGCACCCCAACGGCCTCACCCAGTCCTACCTGGACGAGGGCGAGGGCGACCCGGTGGTGATGCTGCACGGCAACCCGTCGTGGTCGTACTACTGGCGCCACCTGGTGCTGGGCCTGCGCGACGACTACCGCTGCATCGTGCCCGACCACATCGGCATGGGCCTGTCCGACAAGCCCGCCGACGCCGACTACGGCTACACGCTGCGCAACCGCGTGCAGGACCTGGACCGCCTGCTGGACCACGTGGGCGTGGGCGACAACGTCACCCTGGCCGTGCACGACTGGGGCGGCATGATCGGCTTCGGCTGGGCGCTCAAGCACGCCGCGCGCGTGAAGCGGCTGGTCATCCTCAACACCGGCGCCTTCCCGCTGCCGGCCGCCAAGCCGCTGCCCTGGCAGCTCAACCTGGGCCGCAACTGGCGCCTGGGCGAATGGCTGATCCGCGGCGCCAACGCATTCGCCGCCGGCGCCGCCAACGACGGCGTGGTGAACAGGCTCGACCCCGAAGTGAAGCGCGCGCTGCTGGCGCCCTACGACAGCTGGGCCCACCGCATCGCCACCGTGCGCTTCGTGCAGGACATCCCGCTCAAGGAAGGCGACCGCGCCTGGGACCTGGTGGAAGACGCCGGCCGCCGCCTGCCCGAGTTCGCCAACCGCCCGACCTTCATCGGCTGGGGGCTGAAGGACTTCGTGTTCGACCATCATTTCCTCAAGGGCTTCGAACAAGCGCTGCCCAAGGCCGAGAAGCAGATCTACGAAGACGCCGGCCACTACGTGCTGGAAGACAAGCACAAGGTGCTGGTGCCGCGGATCCGCGATTTCCTGGACCGCAACCTGCTTGACTGAAGCCTGCAACATCGCCGCGGCCCTGCCGCGGCTGGCGGCGCAGTCGCCCGACCGCATCGCGATGCGCTGCCCGGGCTCGCGCGGCGCCGGTGGCCTGGCCCGCTACGACGTCACGCTGACCTACCGCGAGCTCGACCAGCGCTCGGATGCGCTGGCCGCCGGCTTCGCCAGGCGCGGCATCGTGCGCGGCACGCGCGCGGTGGTGATGGTGCGGCCGTCGCCGGAGTTCTTCCTGCTGATGTTCGCGCTGTTCAAGGCCGGCGCGGTGCCGGTGCTGGTGGACCCGGGCATCGACAGGCGCGCATTGAAGCAGTGCCTGGACGAAGCCGCGCCGGAGGCCTTCATCGGCATTCCGCTGGCGCAGGCCGCGCGCATCGTCCTGGGCTGGGCGCGCAGCGCGAAGGTGGTGGTCACCGCGGGGCGGCGCTGGTTCTGGGGCGGCGCCAGGCTGTCCGACATCGAAGCCGCGGGCGCCGGTGCCGGGCCGCAGCTGGCCGATACCCAGCCCGACGACGTGGCCGCGATCCTGTTCACGTCCGGATCCACCGGCGTGCCCAAGGGCGTGGTGTATCGCCACCGGCATTTCGTGGCGCAGGTGGACATGCTGCGCGATGCGTTCGGCATCGTGCCCGGCGGCGTGGACCTGCCCACGTTCCCGCCGTTCGCGCTGTTCGATCCGGCGCTGGGCGTGAGTTCGATCATTCCCGACATGGACCCCACGCGGCCGGCCAAGGCCGACCCGCGCAAGCTGCTGGACGCCATCGGGCGCTTCGGCGTGGACCAGCTGTTCGGTTCGCCGGCGCTGATGCGCGTGCTGGCCGACCACGGCGCGCCGCTGCCGGGGCTGCGCCGCGTCACCTCGGCCGGGGCGCCGGTGCCGGCCGACGTGGTGGCGAAGATGCGCGAACTGCTGCCCGAAGCGGCGCAGTTCTGGACGCCCTACGGCGCCACCGAATGCCTGCCCGTGGCGGTGATCGAAGGCCGCGAGCTGCAGCTCACGCGCGAAGCCACCGAACAGGGCGCCGGCACCTGCGTCGGCCGCCCGGTGCCGCCGAACGAAGTGCGCCTGATCGCCATCAGCGACGACGCCATCGCCGACTGGTCGGACGTGGTGGAGCTGGGCGCCGAGACCATCGGCGAAATCACCGTGGCCGGCCCCACCGTCACCGACGAATACTTCAACCGCCCGCAGGCCACCGCGCTGGCGAAGATCCGCGAAACCCTGCCCGACGGCCGCGTGCGCATCGTGCACCGCATGGGCGACCTGGGCCGCATGGACGCGCAGGGGCGGCTGTGGTTCTGCGGCCGCAAGTCGCACCGCGTGCGCACCGAACTGGGCGGGCTGTACACCGAACAGGTCGAACCCGTGTTCAACACCCACCCCGACGTGGCGCGCACCGCCCTGGTGGGCGTGGGCGAGCCGGGCAAGCAGCGCCCCGTGCTGTGCGTGGAAATGCGCCAGGGCCTGCCGAAGGCCGAACACGAACGCGTGCTGGCCGAACTGCGGCGCCACGCGCTGGGCTACGTGCACACCGCCCGCATCGAAACCTTCCTGGTGCACCCCGGCTTCCCGGTGGACATCCGCCACAACGCCAAGATCACCCGCGAACACCTCGCCCCCTGGGCCACCAAGAAAATGTACCAGGTACATTTTCAGGGAGAATGAAAATGTACCTGGTACATATTCCTTGAATGTCCTGGTGACCGGCGGTGCGGGGTTCCTGGGGCAGGCGCTGTGCGGCGCGCTGCTTGCGCAGGGCCATGTAGTGACCAGCTTCCAGCGCAGCCACTCGCCGGCGCTCGAAGCCATGGGCGTGCGCCAGGTGCGCGGCGACCTGGCCGATGCCGCGGCGGTGCATGCCGCGTTCGCGGGCCAGCAGGCCATTTTCCACAACGCCGCCAAGGCCGGCGCCTGGGGCAGCCACGCCAGCTATTTCGACGCCAACGTCACCGGCACACGCAACGTGCTGGCCGCGATGCGCGCGCATGGCATCGGCCGGCTGGTGTACACGTCCACGCCCAGCGTCACCCACAGCGGCCGCACGCCGGTGGAAGGCGGCAACGAGGCCGACACGCCGTACGGCGTGCACTTCAAGGCGCCCTACCCGGCCACCAAGCTCATTGCCGAAAAAGAAGTGCTGGCCGCCAACGACGCCACCCTCGCCACCGTGGCCCTGCGCCCGCGCCTGATCTGGGGCCCGGGCGACACCCAGCTGCTGCCGCGCCTGGTGGAACGCGCGCAGGCCGGCCGGCTGCGCTTCATCGGCGGCGGCCACAACCGCATGGACACCACGTACATAGACAACGCCGCGCAGGCGCACATGGACGCCTTCAACGCCCTCGCACCGGGCGCCGCCTGCGCCGGCAAGGCCTACTTCATTTCCAACGGCGAGCCCCGCCCCGTGCGCCAGATCGTCAACGACATGCTGCAGGCCGCCGGCGTGCCGCCGGTGCAGGGCAGCGTGCCTTACGCCGTGGCCTATGCCGCCGGCGCCGTGCTCGAAGTGGCCTGGCGCGCCCTGCGCCTGGGCGGCGAGCCGCCCATGACCCGCTTCCTGGCCGAACAGCTGTCCACCCCGCACTGGTACGACATCAGCGCCGCCCGGCGCGACTTCGGCTACGTGCCCGGCGTCAGCACCGCCGAAGGCCTGCGCCGCCTGGCCGCGTGGTGGCCGGCGCGGTAGCAAGTGCCCCCACTTTCCTGAACGGCCTGCGAAGCCGTGTTCAGCGTGTCAGGATCGAGTCAGGAAACGGGGGCTAGGGTCACCCTGCCTGCACTTATTCCTTCGCTGCCGGGCCCACCAAAAACAAAGGAGAGCACCCATGCTCCATTACGCGCTGATCTTCCTCGTCGTCGCCATCATTGCGGCGGTCCTCGGCTTCGGCTCGCTGGCGGGCCTCGCGGCCACCATCGCCAAGGTGCTGTTCGTCGTCTTCCTGGTCCTGGCGCTGGTTTCCTTCCTCAAGAAGGCCTAGCGGCCCCCCGCGCCGCTTCTTTCACGCGGCCCCGCTAGAATGGCCGCATGACGGACCGCAGCGCTTCCCCCTTCGACGCCCTCAAGCCCCTGGCCGGCCGCGCGCTGGAACAGGCCTTGAACCGACTCGTCGCCCTTGACCCCGACACCGCCCAGGCGCTCCAGCGCCTGGGCGGTCGTCGTATTGGCCTGGCCCTCGAGGCCCCGCCGGTCGCGCTCGACATCACCGTGGCCGACGGCCAGCTGAAAGTGGGCCCGCCCACCGATGAACCCGACCTCGGCATCCGCGCCACGATTTCCGGCGTGCTGTCCCAGCTGCCCTTCCTGCGCACGCCCGGCGCCCCGCCGGTGGGCAAGGTGCGCATCAACGGCGACGCCGAACTGGCGCGCACCGTGCAGCACCTCGCGCAACGCTTCGACCCCGACTGGGAAAAACCCTTCGCTGACCTGCTCGGTCCGATCATCGGCCCGCAGGTGGCCCGCGTGCTGCGCGAAGCCTTCCAGGCCGGCGCCGGTTTCGCCAAGGGCTTCAGCCGCGACGCCGCCGACTACCTCACCGAAGAATCGCGCGACGTGGTCGGAAAGGCCGAACTGTCCGCCTTCCACGACGACGTGGACGACCTGCGCGACCGCGCCGAACGCCTGGCCGCCCGCTTCGCGCGCCTGAACCCGGACCGCCCCGCATGAGCACCGTGGACCTGGTGCGCGGCGGATCGCGCGGCGTCACGTCTACCCTGCGCGCCGTCGGCATCGCCCGCGTGCTGCTGCGGCACCGGCTGGACGAGTTCCTCGAACCCACCGTGCTGGGCCGCTGGCTGTGGCTGCTCAAGCCCGTCACCCCGCGCCGCAGCGGCGAAGCCACGCTGCCGCGCGGCCAGCGCCTGCGCCTGGCGCTGCAGGAGCTGGGCCCCATCTTCGTGAAGTTCGGCCAGGTGCTGTCCACCCGCCGCGACCTGCTGCCGCCCGACATCGCCCAGGAACTCACCCTGCTGCAGGACCGCGTGGCGCCGTTCCCCGGCGACCAGGCCCGCGCCGCCGTCGAGGCCGCGCTGGGCAAGCCCGTGGCCGAGGTCTATTCCGAGTTCGAAACCACCCCGCTGGCCTCGGCGTCCATCGCCCAGGTGCACGCCGCGCGCCTGCACGACGGCCGCGAAGTGGTGGTCAAGGTGCTGCGCCCCGACATCCGCAGGCGCATCCACGCCGACATCGCCCTGCTGCGCACCCTGGCCTCGCTGGCCGACCGCCACCACCCGAACGCGGAGAAAATCCGCGCCCAGGACGTGGTGTCGGAAATCGAAGCCACCCTGTTCGCCGAACTCGACCTGCAGCGCGAAGGCGCCAACGCCAGCCAGATGCGCCGCACCTGGCTGGGCAGCGACGACCTTTACGTGCCCGAGGTGTTCTGGGACTACAGCACCGAAACCGTGCTGACCATGGAGCGCGTGCGCGGCATCCCGTCCGACGACGTCGAAGCGCTGGACGCCGCCGGCATCCACCGCAAGGCCCTGGCCGCCAAGGGCGTGCGCGTGTTCTACACGCAGGTGTTCCGCGACAACTTCTTCCACGCCGACGCCCACGCCGGCAACATCTGGGTGGACGCCGAGCGCAAGGACAACCCGCGCTTCATCGCCATTGATTTCGGCATCGTCGGCCAGCTCGACCGCCGCGACCAGTACTACCTGGCCGAGAACTTCATGGCCATCTTCCAGCGCGACTACCGCCGCATCGCCGAGCTGCACATCGAAGCGGGCTGGATGCCGTCGCACATCCGCATTGATGAACTGGAAGCCGCCACGCGCTCGGTGTGCGAGCCTTACTTCACCCGCCCGCTGAGCGAGATTTCGCTGGGCGAGGTGCTGGTGAAGCTGTTCAAGACCGCCCAGCGCTACGAGCTCACCCTGCAGCCCCAGCTGATCCTGCTGCAGAAAACCCTGCTCAACATCGAAGGCGTGGGCCGCCAGCTCGACCCCAAGCTCGACATCTGGGCCGAAGCGCGGCCGGTGCTGGAACGCATCCTGCGCGAACGCTACAGCCCGCAGCGCCTGGGCGAAGAGTTCCGCAAGCGCCTGCCCGAACTGATCACGCACGCGCCCGACATGCCGCGCCTGCTGCACGATTTCCTGGCCCAGCAGGTGCGCGGCCAGCACAGCATCCACATGCGCAGCGAAGACCTGGCCGAGCTGGCCCGCATTTCCAAGGCCGGCCAGCGGCAGACCGTGTACGCCATCCTGGGCACGGGCCTGATGGTGGTGGCTGCGGTGCTGGTGGGGCTGGATGCGGGCGGGCCGCGCCTGTTCGGCATTCCGGCGGCCGCGGGCATTGCAGGCCTCGGTGCGTTCGGCGCCTTCCTGGCGGCGTGGCCGCGGCGCTAGCGCGTCGGGCCTGAAGGCCCTCCCACCGTGGCACCGGGACCTTGTGGGAGGGCCTTCAGGCCCGACGCTTTTCACATGGCCCCCACACTTCGCGCCTTGACACCCAACACTCCCCCGCGCACGTTGTCCAAGGACACGACACGCCCAAAGGAGTCGCCCCGCATGTTCCAGCCCGGCCAGATGATGGACCGCCCCCTGCTGATCTCGGCGATCATCGAACACGCGGCCGCGCAGTTCGGCAACGTCGAAGTGGTGTCGCGCGAAACCCACGGCCCGCTGTTCCGCTACACCTGGGCCGACTGCGCCGTGCGCTCGCGCCAGCTGGCCAATGCCCTGAAGGCCCTGGGCCTGGGCCCGGGCAGCGCGGTGGGCTCGATCGCCTGGAACAACCACCGCCACCTCGAGGCCTACTTCGCCGTGTCGGGCAGCGGCATGGTGATGCACACCTGCAACCCGCGCCTGCAGGCGCAGCAGCTGATCTACATCATCAACCACGCCGAAGACGAAGTGGTGCTGTTCGACGCCACCTTCGCGCCGCTGGTGAAGGGCATCGCCGCGCACTGCCCGAAGGTGCGGGCCTGGGTGTGCCTGAGCGATGGCGACAACACCGTGGCGGTGGACGGCGTGGCGAACGTGCTGTGCTACGAAGACCTGATCGCCGCCCACGACGACCGCTTCGACTGGCCCGATTTCGACGAACGCACCGGCGCCGCGCTTTGCTACACCTCGGGCACCACCGGCCACCCCAAGGGCGTGCTGTATTCGCACCGCGCCATCGTGCTCAACGCCATGGCCGGCAGCCAGCCGGGCGTGATTTCGCTGTCGCCCAAGGAAACCGTGCTGCCCGTGGTGCCCATGTTCCACATCAACGCCTGGTGCATTCCCTACGGCGCGCCCATGGCCGGTGCGCGCCTGGTGCTGCCCGGCCCGCGCCTGGACGGCGCCAGCCTGTATGAACTGATGGAAGCCGAGCGCGTCACCGTCAGCGCCGGCGTGCCCGTCATCTGGCTGGGCCTGCTGCAGCACCTGCAGCAGCACGGACTGCGCTTCAGCACCATGCGCCGCACCGCCGTGGGCGGCTCGGCCATGCCGGCTGCGCTGATCGCCCGCTTCGTCGAAGACTACGGCGTGGAAGTGCGCCACGGCTGGGGCATGACCGAAACCACGGCCGCCGCCACCTTCGGCTGCCTCGCACCCGAAGACGAGCAGCTGCCCCTGGCCGGTCAGCATGCGCTCGTGGCCAAGCAGGGCAGGTCGCTGTTCGGCATCGAAATCAAGGTGGTGGACGAAAACGGCGCCACGCTGCCGCGCGACGGCACCTCGCAGGGCGAACTGATGGTGCGCGGGCAGTGGATCGTCAGCGGCTACTTCAAGGGCGAGAACTCGCCCCTGGTGGACGGCTGGTTCCCCACCGGCGACATCGCCACCATCGAGCCCGGCGGCATCATGCAGATCCGCGACCGCACCAAGGACGTGATCAAGACCGGCGGCGAATGGATCAGCTCGATCGACCTGGAAAACGCCGCCATGGCCCACCCCGCCGTGGCCATGGCCGCCGTCATCGGCGTGAAGCACCCCAAGTGGGAAGAGCGGCCGCTGCTGTTCATCGTGCCCCGGCCCGGCCAGGCGCTGGAGAAGGACGAAATACTCGCCTTCCTGTCCGAGCGCGTGGCCAAGTGGTGGGTGCCTGACGACGTGGTGTTCGTCGAAAGTCTGCCGGTGGGCGGTACGGGCAAAGTGCAGAAGGCCGAGCTGCGCAAGCAATATGGTGGTGTCTTCAGTTGAAAGGATGGTTCGCCAAGAGCAATCGGCCCAGGGTGGCGTGATCAATCGCCGGGATGGTAGACGTACATCACTTCCATTCCGGCCCCGCTGGCTGATTGGCTAAAAGACCCGTAAGCAGGTCACTTAGGTTCAGGTGCGGGACTTCGAAACGGCAGCCCGAACTTTTTCACTCGCGTTGTGGCTGCAGGATCACTGGTGAGAAAGCGAGATGTCTAGAAACAAGTCCTGGCTCTCAATTTTTGAGACGAAGTTTCGCGCATCACGGAGAGAATCTGCAGAAGTCTTTGCGTCTGAAAAATCAGCGATCAGGCTCATGTCCGGCACGAGCGATTCCCCAGCCAACTGAAAGACGTCTATTCCTAGTATTCGAACACCAGCCGATTCGCATGCATCTATAAATTCAAAGCTGCTTTCGTTCTTGATGAGGAGATGGCCTCCCCTGCGAACAACAAGTGCGGATGACTTTTCCGCAATTTCGTCACTTAGTCCCATGGCGCTCTCCATCCCGCATCGTTTCTGTTGGATACCTGCACCACATCGCCTGTCAAGTCGTTTCTAACAACATACCCACCGTTACGACTGTAGTAGGCAGTAGCAGGATCGTTCATTACTCCCCCGCCCGATATATTCCTGGTGTCGCGCGTCAGCACGGTACGCATTGGATTGCTAACTGCGTCCGAAACGGAATCTCTATCCCAGCCTCGCTTTCCCATCTGAGTTTCGATCTTTGTACTGAAACTTACATGTCTTCTGCCGTAACCGAGCCAATTCGAAACTCTGCCGAGTATCCTGCCAAGGATCGCACCGCCTGCCATGGATGCAACGGTCTTGGCGGCTGTCTTGCCTGCGGCAGGAAAAGTCTCCGCGCCTCTTCGCAGAAAATCTCGTCGTTCCGATTCATAGTCAGCCATCGGATCATGTTCCACTCCTTGACCAGCATCATTCTTCTCAGAATTCTTTGAATCCACTTCCTTTTTATCACGAAGGCAGATGCCTACTGACTCACAGAATGATTTGAATACGGATCTTGAGGCTCTTCCGTCTGGATCAGCGAAATAGTATGGATTGTTGTTGGCGTACCAATAGCGGTTGAAGTTCCCACCATTGACCGAACTGGCGGTCACCGGATCCACACTCAGGAACCGTCCCACCCCCTGGTCGTAATAGCGCTGCTGCATATACGTCAGCCCCGTCAGCGGGTCCATGACGTGGCCGGTGTAACCCAAGCCATCCACCACCTTGCCAATCGCCCCGCCGTAAGGGTCGAAATTCGTGCGCTCGATCACCGCGCCTGCCTCGTTAGTAACGGCCACCGGGCTGCCCAGCGCGTCGGTGTGCTGGTACTTCGTGGCGATGATCGCGTTGCTCGGCCACGCGTGGTCGATGGTCGCCACCAGGCTGCCGGCGAGATAAACGTTCTCGTGCGTGGTC
>DAORUD010000081.1:0-10595 GCA_035433005.1 Arenimonas sp.
GCTTCATCAAGCAGGTGCAGCAGGCCAGCCGCATCTACCTGGCGCGCGTGGGCCTGGAGCTGCCGCCGATAGACGAAGCGCGGCGCATGACCGGCGACCGCGCCGGCCTGGGCGACCGCCGCACCGGCCTGGCGCCGGCCGCGCCGCCGGCCTCGCCCGCACTGGCGCTGTGGCAGGCGCTGGCCGCGCCGGGCGACAGCGCGAGCGCGCGCGACGACTTCGCCGCCTGGCTGCGCACGAACGAGGCGAGCGTGGACGATGCGCTGGGCCTGCTGGCCGCGCTGGACGCCGCGTCGGCCGACCCGGCCTGCGACGCCTGCCGCAGCGAACTGCGCCGCAGGCTCTGGCCGCTGCTGGCCACGCCGCCGGCCGCCGCCGCGGCACGCCCCGCGCCCGATGCGCGCGGCGCGGCCTACCTGGACGCGCTGGCGCGGGAGCGTGCGCGATGACCACGAACCTCGTGCTGGCCGTATCGCTTGCGCTGGTGGTGCTGGTGGCCAGCGTGCGCCTGCTGCTGCGCGCACGCCGCGGCCGCGAGCGCGCCTGGCGCACGGCCCTGCTGCTCATTGGCCAGGCGGCCAGCGCCGCGCTGCTGTACCTCATGCTGCTGCCGCCGGGCGTGCCCGCGCCTTCGGGCGCGCTGGTGGTGCTGACGGCGAACGCCACCGCGTTGCGCGACGTCGCGCCTGGCGACGTCCTGGTCGCGCTGCCGGAGGCCGCCGACGCCCTGGGCGCCGAGCGCGTGCCCGACCTGGGCACCGCGCTGCGCCGCCATCCCGGCGCACGGCCGGTGCGCATCGTCGGCGACGGCCTGCCGCCGCGCGACCGCGACGCCGCGCTCGGCGTGCCGCTGTCTTTCACACCGTCGGCCTTGCCACACGGCCTGGTCGAACTTGCTGCTGCCACGCAGGCCAGCACCGGCCGCCGTTTCGACGTGCGTGGCCGCATCGAGGGCGGCGCCGCGGTGTCGGTGGACCTGCTCGACCCTGCCGGGGCGCGCGTCGCGCGCGCGGTGCCGGACAAGCAGGGCCGCTTCGCCCTGCACGCTGTCGCCGGGGCGCCCGGCCGCGTGGACTACCGCCTGCAGTGGCGCGACAAGGACGATGCCCTGCGCGAAGACATCGCCCTGCCGCTGCAGGTCGCCGCCGGCGCGCCGCTGCGCCTGTGGCTGCTGGCCGGCGGCCCCAGTCCGGAACTCAAGTACCTGCGCCGCTGGGCCGTGGACGCGGGCCTGGCCCTGCGCACCCAGGTGAGCGTGGGCGGCGGCGTGGAGCTGGGCGATCCGCCGCTGCCGGTGAACGCCGCCACCCTGCGCAACTTCGACGTGGTGCTGCTGGACGAACGCGCGTGGCGAACCATCGGGCCCGGCGGCCGCGCCGCGCTGCGCGAGGCCGCTCGCGAAGGCCTGGGCGTGATGCTGCGCCTCACCGGCGACCTGTCGGCCGGCGATCGCATCGCGCTGCGCGAGTGGGGCTTCGACATCACCGACAGCGACCTGCCGCGCAGCGTGCGCCTGCCCGGCACCGACACCGCCGACGCGGCCGCGCGCCGCATCGACGCCACCGACGACGTCCGCGCCACCGACACCGCCCCCGTGCTCACGCGCCGCCCGCTGGCCGCCACCGCCACCGACGGCGTGCCGCTGTTGCGCGACACCCGCGGCGACACGCTCGCCCTGTGGCGCGCGCACGGCCGCGGCCGCATGGCGCTGTGGTGGCTGTCGGACAGCTACCGCCTGGCGCTGTCGGGCCGCGGCGCGGCGTTCGGCGGGCTGTGGGCCGCCAGCCTCGAAGCCATCGCGCGACCCACCGGCGCGGCAGCGCCCACGGTGCCTTCATCGGCGCGCGTGGACGAACGCAGCGTGGTCTGCGGACTCACCGACGACGCCGTGCTGCGCGCGCCCGACGCCAGCGCCATCCCGCTCGCGCGCAACGCCGCCACCGCCTGCGCCGCGTTCTGGCCCACGCAGCCGGGATGGCACGAACTCGAGGTCGGCGAGACCTCGGCCGCCTTCCCCGTGCGCGGCGAAAACGACGCCCCGGGCCTGCGCGCCGCCGAACGCCACGAAGCCACGCAAGCCCTCGCCGCCAACGCCGCGCCGGCGTCCGACGCCAGGCCGCTGGAAATCCCCGGCCCACGCTGGCCGTGGGGGCTGGCCTGGCTGCTGCTTTCGGCCGCGCTCTGGTGGTTCGAGCGCGCGCGCCTGGGTCGCATCAACGTCGCGAACTAGCCGCGCGCGTCCATCGCGGCCAGCTCCGCCGCCAGCTCGGGCGACACGCCCGGGATGCGGGTCCAGTCGATGGCGTCAATCTGTTCGGGCGCCAGGAAGCGGTGGGCGTATTCCAGGTACACGCGTTCGCGCAGGAACACGTCGAACAGGTCCGGGTCCACGTGGTGCTCGAGCTTCATCCGGCCCAGGATGGTGAGCGATTCGCTGAGCGTCTTGCCCAGCTTGTACGGGCGGTCGCTGGCGGTGAGCGCCTCGAAGATGTCGGCCACGCCCATCACCCGCGCCTGCACGCTCATCTGGTCGCGGGTGAGGCCCTTCGGGTAGCCCTTGCCGTCCATGCGCTCGTGGTGGCCGCCGGCGTACTCGGGCACCTGGGTGAGGTGCGGCGGCCAGGGCAGCGCTTCGAGCAGGCGGATGGTCATCACGATGTGGTGGTTGATGACCTCGCGCTCGGCGGCGGTGAGCGTGCCGCGGCGGATGCCGAGGTTTTCCAGCTCATCGGCCGACAGGAAGGGCTGGTCGCTGCCGTCGGGCGCGCGCCAGCGCTCGCCGGCGATGCGTTCAAGCCCGGCGATCTTCGCGTCGGCCATGAACTCGCCGCCGGTGTTGCAGTGGCGGATGAACTCGCGGTCGGCGTGCAGCTGCGCCACGCGCGCGTCGTATGCGGCGGCGTCGAGTTCGCCCTTCAGGTGCGCTATCTCGGCGTCGCGCAGCAGCACCTCGAAGCGCGTATCCACCAGTGCGATGCGGTCGAACAGCGTCTGCAGCTTGGTGGCCTTGTCCACCACGTGCACCGGCGTGGTGATCTTGCCGCAGTCGTGCAGCAGGCCGGCGATCTTGAGCTCGTAGCGGTCCTTCTCGCTCATGCGGAACGAGGCCAGCGGGCCCACTTGCGTGCGCGCCGCCGCCTCGGCCAGCAGGTTGGTCAGCACCGGCACGCGCTCGCAGTGGCCGCCGGTGTAGGGCGATTTCTCGTCAATGGCGGTGTTGATCAGCTTGATCAGCGCCTCGAACAGGTTCTCGAGCTGGGTGATCAGGATGCGGTTGTTGAGCGCGATGGCCGCCTGCGAAGCCAGCGACTCCACCAGCTGCTGCTCGGCGTGGCTGAAGGCGTCCACGGCGCCGGCGGCGTTGCGCGAGTTGATCAGCTGCAGCACGCCGATCACGCGGCCGTCGTGGTCCTTCATCGGCACGGTGAGGAAGGACTGCGAGCGGTAGCCGGTCTTGGCGTCGAAGGCGCGCGTGCCGGAGAAATCGTAGCCCTCGGCCGTGTAGGCGTCGGGCACGTTCACCGTCTGGCCGGTCAGCGCCGCGTGCGCCACCACCATGCCGTGGTTGGGGCGGCCCTGGTCGTCGTGCATCGGCAGCGGCGGGAAGTTGATCGGCGCGCCGCTGCGGCCGCCCATCACGTAGCCCAGCGTGTGGTTGCGCAGCACTTCGAACACCAGCGTGTCGCCGTCCACCCGGTACAGCGTGCCGCCGTCGGCGTGGGCGAACTCGCGCGCGGCCTCCAGGATGCGCTCCAGCAGCGTGGGCAGGTCGCGTTCGTGCGACAGGGCCGCGCCGATGGCGTTGAGGGTCTCGAGGCGGCTGAGGATCTGCTGTTCGCTGTTCACGGCGGCGTCGGTGCGGGGGCGTCCGCGACAAAATGACCCCAAAGCCGGCGCCGCGCAATCGGCCCGGCTGGCCGCGCGGGGCGGGACGCGCTAGGGTCGGCGCTGGCTTCCCACCGGAATCACCCATGGCCCGCTGGCTGCTGCTATCCGCCTTGCTTGTGCTGTGTACGCCTGCCGCCGCCGACACGCCGGAGGAAGAGCCCGCGCCCATCGCCCGGCTCGACGAAGCCGACGCGCTGGCCGGCCTGGCCACGCGCGTGGAGGCCCTGGCCGAAGTGGACCAGTTCTCCGGCGCCTTCCTGGTGGCCCGGCACGACAAGATCCTGCTGCAGCGGGCGCACGGCCTGGCGGTTCGCACCGGAGGCACCGACGACTACGGCGAGCCGGCGGGCGTCCCCAACACGCTGGACACCAAGTTCCGCTACGGCTCGGCCGGCAAGATGTTCACCGCCGTGGCCGTGCTGCAGCTGGTGGAGGCCGGCCAGCTCTCGCTGGATGGCACCGTGGACACCTACCTGCCCGGCTACCCCAATCGCGACCTCGCGACCACCGTCACGATCCGCCACCTGCTCACCCATACCGGCGGCACCGGCGGCCTGGACAACCTCGAGCCCGACTACGCCGGCGACCGCCAGGCGCTGCGCACGCACGCCGACTACCTGGAACACCACGGCGCCCGCGCGCCCGCGTTCAAGCCCGGCACGAAGGTGGACTATTCGAACTACGGCTTCGTGCTGCTGGGCGCGATCATCGAAAACGTCACGGGCCGCGACTACTACGACGTGCTGCGCGAAAAGGTGTTCGCGCCCGCGGGCATGCAGTCCACCGGCGCCGAGCCCGAATCGGCATCCGTACCGCTGCGCGCGAACGCCTACCGCGCGCAGGCCGGAGAATGGCAGGACGCCGCGGCCACCCTGCCCTGGCGCGGCACCGCCGCCGGCGGCGGCTACACCACGGTGGGCGACCTGCTGAAGTTCGCGCAGGCGCTGCAGGCCGGCAAGCTGCTGTCGCCGGCGATGCTGGCGCAGGCCACGTCGCCGCAGATGGACGAGAACTGGTACGGCTTCGGCTTCATCACCGTGGGCGAAGGCCCGCTGCGGCGCTACGGCCACGGCGGCGACGCCGACGGCATGAACGCCGACTTCCGGGTCTTCCCCGAGTCGGGCTGGGTGCTGGTGAGCCTGACGAACATTGATCCGCCCGCCGCCTACCGCCTGTTCCGCTGGTTCGAGCCGCGCATGCCGGTGGATGCACCGGCCGCGCCGGCCGCGCCCTGAGCCACGCGCGCCACGTGCCCGGCACCGCCATCCACCTCGACACCAACCTGGCCTGGGCCAAGGGCGGCTACACGGTGCAGGTGCACCTGGGCAGCGCGCGCGCGCCCGCCAACCTGGTGCTGGACACGGGCAGCAGCACGCTGGCGGTCAGCCCCGCGGCCTACGCACCCGAACACGACACCGCGCGGGCGGCCACGCCCTGGGCGCAGGACATCCAGTACGGCGGCGGCGCCTGGGCCGGGCCCGTGCTGCGCTCGTCGCTGGCGCTGGGCGAAGGCCGGCACGCGCGCCGCATCGACGATGCGCTGTTCGCGCTGATCGAAACGCCCGCCGCGCTGTTCCGCCAGGCCGACGGCATCTTCGGCCTGGCCTACCGCGAACTCGACCCCGCCCACGACATCAGCGGACTGCTGCAGCAGCGCGGCGTGCAGCCGGCGCTGAGCTGGCCCTGGGCGCTGGACGAGGACGCCAACGCCCTGCGCGACCACATCCTGAAGCAGCCGCGCGTGGACATCACGCCGGCCTTCACCGCGCTGGAAGAGGAAGGCGTGGTGCGCGACCAATTCGGCCTGGTGGTGCAGCGCGCGGTGGTGCACGTGGCCAGCGACGGCCTGACCGACCACGCGCTGGCCGCCGACCCGCTCAACCGCGGCACGCTGGTAATCGGCGGCGGCGTCGAGGCGCAGTCGCTCTACCACGGCGGTTTCCACGACATCCGCGTGGTGCACGACCTTTACTACAACGCCAACCTGCGCGGCCTGCGCATCGGCGACGGGCCGCTGGTGCCGGCACCGCCGCTCGCCGACCAGGACGTGGCCAGCCACGGCAGCAACGCCCTGCTCGACACCGGCAGCAGCTTCCTGGTGCTGGAGGCGTCGCTGTATGCGGCGGTGATGTCCGCGTTCGCCGCGCACGATGCGCGGCTGCCGGCGCTGGTGCAGCAATTCGGCGAAGCCTTCAAGGCGGGCCGCGGGCTGCCCAACCACGCCGTTGACCACCGCGCCTGGCCCGACCTGCACCTGCACCTGGAATCACCCGCGGGCGGCGAAACCGTGGTGCGCATCGCCGCTTCGCACTACTGGCCGCACAACGCGCTCAACGCCGGCCAGGCGTTGTTCCTGCTGGCGCCGGGCCTGGCGCATTTTCCCCGGCAGTCCATCCTGGGGCTGCCGCTGTTCGCGGGCCGCTATGCGGTGTTCGACCGCCGCGCCGCCGGCACCGGCACCGTTCGGCTGGCGCAGGCGCGCCTGCCGTGATCGCCAGGCTGCGCGGGCCGCGGCTGGACCTGCGCCCGCTGGCCGAAGGCGACCAGGCGCTGTACGTGCAGCTGTACGGCGATGCGCTGGCGATGCAGCACATCGGTGCGGCGCAGGACGCCGGCACCGCGACGCGCGGCTTCCACGCCGCGCTGCGCCACCATGCCGCCGTGCCGCCCGACCGCTATTTCTGGGTGATCCACGACCGCGAACTGGCGCAGCCCCTGGGCCTGATCGGCCTGTCCGTGGACGAGCCGGCCGGCGCCGAAGTGGGCGTGCTGCTGCCGGCGTCGCAGCAGGGCCGGGGCATCGCCACCGAAGCCATCGCCACCCTCGCCGACCACGCGTTCGCATGCCTGCGGCTGCAGCGGCTGCACACCCGCCACCTGCCCGGGCATGCGCTCGCCGTCGGCCTGATGGCGACGCTGGGCTTCGAACCGATCGCGCCCGACAGCAGCTCCGGGCATCGCCGCTGGCAGCTGACCCCGGACCGCTGGGCCACGTCGCCCCGGCGACTTTCCGGGGCCAATCGGCTAACCTGAGCCGGCCTCTTTTCAGACGGCGTTCGGGGACATGGACAAACCGGGGAGCCTGGCCTGCGTCGGCATCGGCATGACGCTGGGCGCACACATCAGCCCGCGTTCGCGCAGCCACATCGAGCAGGCCGACGTGGTGTTCGCCGCCGTGTCCGACCCGCTGGTGGAACTGTGGCTGCAGGAAATGAATCCGACCCTGCGCAGCCTCCAGCCCCTGTACGCCGAGGGCAAGTCGCGCCACGACACCTACCGCGAAATGGTCGAGGCCATGATGGCCCCCGTGCGCGAAGGCAAGACCGTCTGCGGCGTTTTCTACGGCCACCCCGGCGTGTTCGCCCAGGCCCCGCACGAGGCCGTCGCGCAGGCGCGCGAAGAAGGCTTCCGGGCCGTGATGGAACCGGGCATTTCGGCCGAGGACTGCCTGTACGCCGACCTGGGCATCGACCCCGGCAAGACCGGCTGCCAGCACTACGAAGCCAGCCAGCTGATGTTCTACCAGCGCCGCATCGACCCCAGCGCCGTGCTGGTGCTGTGGCAGGCGGGCATCGCCGGCGACCGCAGCTTCCGCCGCTTCGCCACCAAGCCGGCCTACCGCCAGCTGCTGGTGGACCTGCTGGCCGAACACTATCCGCTCGACCACCCCTGCACCGTGTACGAAGCCGCCACCCTGCCCATCCACCGCCCGCGCATGGACACGGTCGCCCTGCGCGACCTGGCCGGCGTGGCGATGTCGGCGCAGTCCACCCTGGTGCTGCCGCCCGCCCAGCCAATGCAGCCGAATCCTGCCATGCTCGCCCGGATCAACGAACTCGAGGCCACCCTGGCGTCCGCGTGACACCCGCACCACCCACCGCAAACGAGGAAACGTAGATGTCCAACGTGATTGCATTCCTGGAAAAGATGGGCAACAACGCCGCGCTGGCCAACCAGGCCCCGGAAGACTACGCCGCCGCCGTCGACGCGCTCGGCCTGGACGACGCGCCGCGCCAGGCGCTGCTGGACCGCGACGCCTCCGCGCTCAACGGCCTGCTGGGCGGGCGCATGCAGATGATGTGCTTCCTGTTCCCCGCCGACGGCGAGGAAAAGAAGGACGGCGACGAGCCGGCGGAAGGCGATACCCCGGCCGAGGACGCGCCGAAGGAATCGATCCACCGCAGCGGCCTGCACTGAGCCCCACGGGCGCATGCATCCACGCCTTGCAGCCCTGCTGGTCGCGGCGACGCTGTGCATCGCGTCGCCGTGCCTGGCGGCAACGGAGGCCGGCGGTTCGCCGGCCTTCGACGCCATGCTGCGCCAGGCGGAACTGGTGCGAAGCTCCGATCCATCGCAGTTCCAGCGCCTGCTGGGTGAACTCACCGCCAGCCTGGATGTCGCCAGCGACGCCCAGCGCGAACACCTGGCCTACCTCAAGGCCTACCACCTTTCGTACACGGGCCGCTTCGACCTGGGCATCGCCGCGGCCAGGAAGCTGTTCGAAAGCACCAGCGACGTTTCGCTGAGGTTCCGCGCCGGTTCGCTGATCGTCAACAGCTATGCCGCCACCCGGGAATTCACCGAAGGCCTGCGCTACCTCGACCGCACGCTGGCCCTGGTGGACCAGATCCAGGACCCCGAGATCCGCCACCACGGCTGGACTTCGGCCGCGGTGATCTACAACCAGGTGGGCCAGTACGACCTGGGCCGCCACTACGCCGAGCTGGTGCTGGCCGACGGCGCCACGCCGCGCACCGCCTGCATCACCGGCTATTCGCGGCTCGAGGCGCTGTACAACCTCGAGCGCCTGGACAGCGAAGAACAGTCCATCGCCGACCTGATCGAACAATGCCGCATCGCGGGCGAGCCCCTGGCCGGCTATTTCCTTGAAAGCTACCGCGCGCGCTTCTGGACCGCCCAGGGCGACCGCATCCGCGGCATCGGCACGCTGGAACAGATGCTGCCGGCGGTGGAGGCCACCAAGTACGCCCGCCTGATCGGCGAAGTGCATTCGCTGCTGGCGGAATGGAAGCTGGCCGAAGGCATGCTGGACCAGGCCGAGCGCCACGCCGAGATCGCCATCGCCCGCAGCGAGGGCACCGTGCATTCGCTGCCGCTGGTGAAGGCCCACCAGACGCTGTACGAAATCGCGATGAAGCGCGGCGACACCGCCATGGCGCTGGAGTCCCTGCGCGCCTACACCGACGCCGACCGCGCCTACCTCGACAGCGTCAAGGCGCGCGAGCTGGCGTTCCAGATGGTCAAGCACGAGACCCAGCAGAAAACCCAGACCATCGAACTGCTCAATCGCCAGAACGAAGTGCTGACGCTGCAGCAGCAGGTCAGCGCCAAGTCCACCCAGGCCAACCGCCTGCTGATTGCCCTGCTGGCGGTGCTGCTGGCGTCGATCGGCTACTGGGCGTTCAAGGTCAAGAAGATGCAGGTGTCGTTCCGCCACCTGGCCGAAACCGACGCGCTCACCGGCATCAGCAACCGCCACCACTTCACCCGCCGCGCCACCGCCGTGCTCGAGCAGTGCCGCAAGTCCAACCAGCAGGTGGGCCTGGTGATGGTGGACCTGGACCACTTCAAGACCATCAACGACCGCTTCGGCCACGCCACCGGCGACTGGGCGCTCAAGGCCGTGGCGCAGGCCTGCCAGCAGGTGTGCCGGCGCGACGACCTGGCGGGCCGGCTGGGCGGCGAAGAGTTCGCCCTGCTGCTGGTGGGCTGCGACGCCGAGGCCAGCGTGGCGCTGGCCGAGGAGTGCCGCCGCCGCATCGCCGCCATCGACACGCTGCCGTCGGGGCATCGCTTCCAGATCACGGCCAGCTTCGGCGTGGCCGGTTCGCGCAACTGCGGCCACGGCTTCGACGCGCTGCTGGCCAAGGCCGACGACGCGCTGTACCTGTCCAAGCGCGACGGCCGCGACCGCGTCAGCGTGCAGGACGCCACCGGCGAGCCGCAGGCCGCGCTGTCGGGCTGAGCCGGCACCCACGCCATGTTCCGCATTGAAACGCCGCGCCTGGTGCTATCCGAGCTGACGGCGGACGACGCCGGCTTCATCGTCGAACTGCTCAACAGCCCCGGCTTCCTGGCCAACATCGGCGACCGCGGCGTGCGCGACGCCGGCGACGCGCGGCGCTACATCGCCCAGGGCCCCGCCGCCAGCTACGCGGCGCACGGCTTCGGGCTGTGGAAGGTCTCGCTGGCGTCCGACGGCACGCCGGTCGGCATGAGCGGCCTGATCAAGCGCGAAGAGCTGCCCTTCCCCGACCTGGGCTACGCCTTCCTGCCCGAGCACCAGGGCCGCGGCTACGCCAGCGAAGCCGGCAGGGCGGCGGTGGACTTCGGCTTCGGCACGAAGCAACTGGCGCGCATCCTGGCGATCGTCAGGCCCGGCAACGAGGCGTCCATGCGCGTGCTGGAAAAGCTGGGCATGGGCGAGCGCGGCGTGGTGCAGCTCGACCACCAGGCGCTGCACGTGTTCGGCGTGGACGCGCCCGGGTTGCACACCCCATGAAAAAGGGCGGGCCGCTTGCGCGACCCGCCCCTTGGTTCACAGTGCAAACGCGGCCTGCGCCGCGCCTGCTGGCGGCATCAGGCCGCGGCGTCCTTGAGCTTCTTGAGCGGGCGGACCTTCACCTTGACGGAAGCCGGCTTGGCGGCGAACCACTGCTCTTCCTTGGTGAACGGGTTGATGCCCT
>DAORUD010000082.1:0-10543 GCA_035433005.1 Arenimonas sp.
AATCCGTGGCCAAACAGGCCCTTCAAAGCTCCAGCCAGCGCGCGACCACGGCGCGCGCCTCTTCGACGCCCAGCTTGGATTCGCCGGAAAAGACCTGCACGGAGGCGCGCTCGCCCAGGGCCTTGCGGACTTTCAGCAGCGTGTTGCCCTGTTCGCCGCGGCCCAGCTTGTCGGCCTTGGTGAGCAGGCAGTGCGCGGGCAGCTGGCGCTCGAAGGCGTAGTCGAGCATCTGCAGGTCGTATTCGCGCAGCGGGTGGCGGATGTCCATCACCACCACCAGCCCGGCCAGCGACTGGCGGGTGTGGAAGTAGACGTTGATGAATTCCTTCCAGCGCTCGCGCATTTCCTCGGGCACCTTGGCGTAGCCGTAGCCGGGCAGGTCCACCAGGTGCCTGCCGGGCGCCACTTCGAAGTAGTTCAGCGCCTGGGTGCGGCCAGGGGTCTTGGACACCCGGGCCAGGCCGTGCTGGTTGGTCAGGGCGTTGAGCGAGCTGGACTTGCCGGCGTTGGAGCGGCCGGCGAAGGCGACCTCGCGGCCATCGTCGGGCGGTAGCTGCTTCAGGGCGTGCGCGGAAAAGGCGTATTTGGCGCGGGCCAGGGGGTTTGCCATCAGGTCGGCCAGGGCGGGAAAGGCGCCTAGCTTGGCCTGCCCGGGCCCGCCTGACCAGCACCGGGCCTTCACGGCGCCGACTTCAATTGACCGTTCCGGGCGCCGGCTGGGATAATCCGCGCCTTCCCGCGCGTTCACCGCGCAGCCCTTTTCCCGTTACCCGCGTTCCGGAGCAGCCCATGAAGTTCACGCGCATCCTCGGTGTCGCCGCCGCCCTGGCCGCCGCCTCGGTCATGGCCCAGGAAGCCGCCACCGTGACGCCGGCGCCGGAAGCCGAACCCGCCCCGGTGGTTGCACTGGAAGCCGACAACACCCCGGCCACCTTCGGCGACGCCGCCGCCGGCGCCACCAAGGCCGCCGCCTGCGCCGCCTGCCATGGCCTGGACGGCAACTCGGCCGACCCGCAGTACCCCAAGCTGGCCGGCCAGCACGAGAACTACATCGCCCGCCAGCTGTCGCTGTACAAGAGCGGCGAGCGCAACAACGCCATCATGCTCGGCTTCGCCAGCACCCTGAGCGCGCAGGACATGCGCGACATCGGCGCCTACTTCGCCAGCCAGAAGGTGGTGCCGGGCATCGCCGACGAAACCCTGGTGACCTCGGGCCCGAACCAGGGCCGCAAGTTCTACCAGGTGGGTGAGCGCCTGTTCCGCGCCGGCAAGCCCGAGCAGGGCATCCCGGCCTGCCAGGCCTGCCATGGCCCGACCGGCACCGGCATCCCGGGCCCGTACCCGTCCGTCGGCGGCCAGCACTCGGCCTACATCGCCACCCAGCTCACCGCCTTCCGCGGCGGCGCGGTGTGGGGCGCGGACAAGAACGCCAACGCCGTGATGGCCGGCGTCGCGGCCAACCTCAGCGACGAAGAGATCCAGGGCCTGGCCACCTACATCGAAGGCCTGCACAACATCGCCGACGCCCCCAGCGCCGAAGCGGTGGCCGAAGCCGCCGCCGCGCCTGCGCCCGCCCCGGCTCCCGCCGAGGCCGCCCCGGCCGCCGACGGCGCCGAAGCCGCCCCGGCCCCCGAAGCCCCCGAAGCCGCCGCGCCGCAGGGCTGAGCCTTCGCCACGGGCGGCGCAGGTCGCCGCCCGGTTGAACTTTGGCCCGCCGGCCGCGGTCTAGCGGGACATCCCTCACCAGGAGCACGACCGCAATGAAGCGTCTTCTTCCCCTGATGCTGGTCCTTGGCCTGTCGGCCTGCAGCCAGCCGGCCACCGACGAAGCCACCGCGCCCGCCGCCCCGGCGGCCACCGAAGCGCCGGCCGCCGCCACCGAGCCGGCCACGGCAAGCCCGGAACCCGCCGCCGCTCCGACCGAAGCGGCCGCGCCGGCCGACCCCGCCGCCGCGGAGTCCGCCCCGGCCGACACGGCCAGCGCCGAAACGCCGGCCCCGGCCCCGACCGAAGCGCCCCAGCCCGTGCCGCCGCCGGCCATGCCCGACCCGGCCAACGCGCCGCGCCCCGGCATCGACTACACCGTGCTGCCCGAACCGCAGCCCACCTTCGGCACCGGCGGCATCGAAGTGGCCGAGGTGTTCGCCTACACCTGCATCCACTGCGCCAACCTGCAGCCGGCCATCAACGCCTGGAAGCCGACCCTGGCCCAGGACGTGCGCTTCCGCTACGTGCCGGGCGCGTTCGGCGGCCCCAGCGACAACTTCGCGCGCGGCTTCTTCGCGGCCGAAACCATGGGCCTGCTCGACAAGACACACGACGGCGTGTTCAAGGCCTTCTTCGTCGAGCGCAAGTTCCAGACCGGCTCGGTCGAGGAAATCGCCGACCATTACGCCAGCCAGGGCGCCGACCGCGACGCGTTCCTTTCCACCATGAACAGCTTCGCGGTGACCGCCAAGGTCAACCGCGCCCGCCAGTTCGCGCTGCGCACCAACGTGCAGGCGACGCCGACGATGATCATCAACGGCAAGTACAGCGCCACCACCACCAACGACCGCGGCCCCGAAGGGCTGCTGGCCACCATCGAGTACCTGGTGGCGGTGGAGCGCGCGGGCGGCACGCCCTGATCACCGGCCGCGCCGGCTGACCACTCCACGGGGCCACTTCGGTGGCCCCGTTCAGTTTCCGGCCTTGTCCAACACCGTTGCCGGCCGCACCATGGCCGCATGCCGACCACGATTCCACCCCGCGCACCGGCCCGGCCGCTGCGGCTGCTGAGCGCCAACATCCAGGCGGGCTCGAGCACGCGCGCCTACCGGGAATACGTCACGCGCAGCTGGTCGCACGTGCTGCCCAACGGCAAGCGCCTGAACCTGGACGCGCTGGCGACGCTGGCCGAGCCCTTCGACGTGGTGGGCCTGCAGGAAAGCGACCCGGGCAGCCTGCGCTCGGGCTTCACCAACCAGGCCGACTACCTGGCCGAGCGCGGCAACTTCCCGTACTGGAGCCACCAGCCCAACCGCCGCATCTCGCGCATCGCCGGCAGCGGCAATGCGCTGCTCAGCCGGGTGCAGCCCACGGAGATGCTCGACTACGCGCTGCCCGGCCGCATCGCCGGCCGCGGCGTGCTGCTGGCGCGCTTCGGCGAAGGCGACCAGGCCTGGGACCTGGCGGTGACGCATCTTTCGCTGGGCGCGAAGTCACGCATGCTGCAGCTCGGCTTCCTGGCCGAGCTGCTGTCGGAATCGCCGCGGCTGGTGCTGATGGGCGACTTCAACTGTGACTTCGACGCGCCCGAGATGCGCGCGCTCTACCGCCAGACCGCACTGGTGCCGCCCAGCGACCGCGTCCCCACCTTCCCCAGCTGGGCCCCGCAGCGCAGCCTGGACCACGTGCTGGTGGGCGGCCTGGACATCACCAGCTACCGCGCCATCCCCGCCGCCGGCTCCGACCACATGGCCGTCGCCGTAGAACTCGCGCTTCCCGCCTGATCGTTCCAGGCTTTGCGGCGCGGCGATGCCGGCGCGAGAAGCCATCCGCGCCGGAATGAAAAAGGGCCGGCGGTTGCCCGCCGGCCCCACTGAAGCGCACAGGGGCACGCCTCAGAATTTCATCTCGGCCCTCAGGTAGAAGAAGCGGCCGCCCGGGATGTCATAGGTGGACGCGTCGTAGCCGTTGAGCGAGCACGACAGGCAGATCGGCGGGTCCTTGTCGAACACGTTGTTCACGCCGAAGGTCAGGCGCAGGTCGTTCATCGCGTCGAAGCGATAGGCCACCTGCATGTCGCTGTAGGTCGTGGCTTCCAGGATGTTGGTGCTGGTGGCCGGGTTGCTGCAGACCGCGAAGGAAACGGCGCGGCCGCAGTCCTCGCGCAGCTCGCCGATGTGGCGCAGCGTCCAGGCGGCCGACCACTGGCCCAGCGTCCAGTCCAGCGTGGTGTTGGAGGTCCACTCCGGAATGGCGCTGTCCACCACCTCGATGCCCGGGCCCTGCGGCTGGCGCTGGCCGGCGGCGCCGAAGGCCTCGTACTCGCCGACGAAGGTGTTGCGCCAGCCGAACTTGAACTGGCCGATGTCGGTCTGCGGGAAGGTCCAGAACAGGTCCACGTCCCAGCCGTCGGTCTTGATCGAACCCAAGTTGGTCAGGCGGTTGTTGAAGCCGTTGATGCCGCCCGTGGCCGCACGCGTGATGCCGTTGCAGTACAGCGGGTCGAGCGTCTGCACGCACAGGTCGAGCTGGGTCTGGGCGTCGATGGCCTGGATGGCGCCTTCGACCTCGTGCCGGTAGAAGGTCACTTCCAGGTCCACGCGCTCGGCGGCGCTGGAATCCTCCAGGAACGACGGGCTCCAGATGAAGCCGGCGGTGAAGCTGTTGGCGAACTCGGGATCAAGCTGGTCGTTGCCACCGGTGGTGACGGAAATCTGCGGGTTGGGCTGCTGGAAGTTGGCCGGCACGCCGAGCGCGGCGCAGTTGCCGGCCAGGCCCGGGTTGAGCAGCGGCGTGTCGCAGGGGTCGTTGAGCTGGGCGTCGAAGCGGCTGGCCGATCCGTACAGTTCGCCGATGGACGGGGCGCGGAAGCCCTCGGCGTAGCTGGCGCGCATCACGAACTCATCCGCCAGCTGCCAGCGCAGGCCGTACTTGGGCGTGAACTCGGAAATGCCGGTGCTGTAGTCGGAGTAGCGCCCGGCCACGGTGAAGTCGAGCTTCTTGCCCATGGCCGAGTCGGCGAAGACGGGCAGGTTCACTTCGAAGTACAGCTCGCTCACGTTGTAGTCGCCCGAGGTGGGCAGCGACGGCACGCCGTTGTAGAAACCGTTCACGGTGAGCTGGTCGGGCGAGTACGAGCCCTTCAGGCGGCGATGCTCGAAGCCGGTGGCGAAATCGGCCGAGCCGGCCGGCAGTTCGAACAGGCTGCCCGAGAGGTTGGCGGTGAACAGCGCCAGTTCGTTCTTGCTGCTGTCGCGCACCACCGGCTGGATCCAGTCCAGCATGGCCTGGGTGATGGTGCCCGGGCCGCCAAAGATGTTGAGCGGCGTGCAGCCGGCCACCGCGGCGCAGGCCGCCGGGTCGCCCAGCGCCAGGGCGATGTTGCGGATGTCGTAGCTGCCGAAGTTGGTCTGTTCGGCCTTGTTCTCGCTGAAGGCGACGTTGACGTCCCAGTACAGCGTGCGCTGGCCGGCGTCGAACACGCCCTCCAGGCCGGCGCCGACGTACCAGGTGTCCACTTCCTGCTCGAACACGCGCGCGCCGCCTTCCACCGGCCGGCGACCGATCAGGATCAGGTTGCGGTTGGCCGCCGGGGTGCTCAGGCGGCCATCGAGGTCGAAGCCGAACGGATTGAAGGGGTTGAGCCGCGAGATGAACATGCCGTCGGCGATCGGATTGCCGGTGCCGGCCTCCGGGCCCAGGAACAGCGGCTCGGGCGCGGCCTGGTTGGTGGACTCGCGGCGGTTGAACAGCACCTTGGCGTAGCCGCTGGTGCTGTCGCTGAACTGGAAGCGGCCCTGGCCGAACAGGCCCAGGCGTTCGGACGGCGTCAGCAGCAGGTTGTACTGCGAGAAGTTGAAGCGGTCGGCCGTGGTGAAGCAGTGGAAGCCGTCGGTGCGCACGCAGCCGGTCTGGCCGGGGTTGAACACGGGGCTGCTGTTGCCGGTGTTGGGCGTGAGGTCGTAGGTGATGCCGGTGTTGGGGTCGGTGAAGATGAAGCGGCCCGTGGGCGTGGCCGAACTGCCGAAGGCCACGCCGGTGCCCGGCACCGGGAAGCTGGACTGGTCGCGGTCGCGGGCGAAGATTTCCTGCTGGTCGGTGTAGCTGATGCCGGCGAAGAAGTTGGCGCGGTCGGTGTTCTTGCCCCAGGCGATGTCGATGCTGCCCGTTTCGCCGTCGCCTTCGCCGTAGCCGCCGTACTGCACGCTCAGCGAAACGCCGTCGAAGTCCTTGCGGGTGATGATGTTGATGACGCCGGCGATGGCGTCCGAGCCGTACAGCGACGAGGCGCCGTCTTCCAGCACTTCGATGCGCTCGATGATGGCCAGCGGGATGGTGTTGAGGTCGGTGGCGGCGCCCACGCCCGAGGCCGAGGCCTCGTTCACCCAGCGGATGCCGTCCACCAGCACCAGCACGCGCTTGGAGCCCAGGTGCCGCAGGTCGGCCTGCGCCGAGCCGGCGCCCACGCCGCTGCCGTCGGGCGGGAAGCCGAAGTTGCCGCTGGAGTTGAACTTGGTGTTGAGCGCCGAGCCCGAGCCCGTGAGCGCCTGGATGACGTCGCCCACCGAGGTCAGGCCGCTGCGGTCGATGTCGGCGCGCGAGATGCGCTGCACCGGCACCAGGCCTTCGGCTTCGGCGGTCTTGATGCGCGAGCCGGTGACTTCGACGCGGTCGAGGGTTTTCACCTCGTCGCTGGCGGCGTCCTGCGCCGCGACGGAAAGCGGCAGCACGGCGAACAGCAGCGCGCTGCGGACCGCCATGCTCAGGCGGGAGATTCGGAAGGTGTTCATGGCGGTCCCCAAGGGTTGGTGGAGCCGGGGCCTTGCCCCCAATGCGCCGGCTGGGACCAGATGTAAAGAAAACGTCAAAACCCGGCAAGAGGCCTTTTCACTAACGCCGTCAGCAACTTGAACCTTTCACGGACCCCACGCCAGGCTCGCCCCCACCAGCAGCAGGAAGCCCGCGAACACCCGGCGCAGCGCCAGCCCGCTGATCCGGTGGGCGATTCTCGTACCCAGCGGCGCGGTCAATACCGACGCCAGGGCAATCGCCACGGCGGCCGGCACGAACACGTAACCCCAGCTTCCCGGCGGCAGGCCGCCCCCGGCCGGGCCGTGGGCGGCATAGCCGGCGGCGCTGGCCAGGGCGATGGCCACCCCGCAGGCGCTGGACGTGCCCACCGCCCGCACGGGGCGCACGCCGCGCCACACCAGCAGCGGCACGGTCATGCTGCCGCCACCGATGCCCACCAGCGCCGACAGCGCGCCGATGAAGCCACCGGCCGCGGACCAGGCCGGGCCCGTCGGCGGATCCGCACGCTCGGGCCGCGCGCGCGGCCAGTCCAGCGCCAGCTGCAGGGCCGCGGCGCAGCAATAGACCGCGATGAACGTGCGCAGCAGCCCGCCGTCCAGCCCCGTGGCCAGCACGCTGCCCAGCCAGCCGCCCAGCAGCATGCCCGGCACCAGCCACGCAGCCGTGGGCCACAGCACGCTGCCGCGGCGGTGGTGCGCACGCGCGGACGACAGCCCGGTCATGACGATGCTGGCCAGGGCGGTGGCCAGCGCCACGTGCACCGCCTGTTCCGGCGGCACGCCCTGGGACGGCAGCAGCCACACCAGCGCGGCCACCAGCACCAGCCCGCCGCCGATGCCCAGCAGGCCGGCCAGCACGCCGGCCACTGCACCCAGCGCGAGGTAGATCGCCCAGGCCAGGGTCATGGCGACCCGGGCCGCTCAGGCGCCATGGGCTAAACTCACGGTCATGTCGATGCTTTCCCTGCGCACGTTCCTGGTCCTTGCCCTGTCCACCGCCTCCGCCGCAGCGCAGACGGTGGCGCCGCCCGACCTGTCGCGGCAGCGGCCGGCCATCATGGAAGGCTTCCGCGTGGCCGAACGGGGCGCGCTCAGCGTACAGGACGTCGCGCGCATCGCCGACCACCCGCTGCTGGGCTGGGTGGAAGCCACCGCGATGCGGCGCCAGCTGGCGCACGCCACCGCGCGTGAAGTGCGGGCGGTGCTGCGCCGGCACGACGGCCAGCCCGCCGCCGACTGGCTGCGCGATGCCTGGCTGATGGAGCTGGCCAGGCGCGGCGACTGGGCCAGCTTCCGCGCCGATTACCGCCCTTCCACGTCCAATGAGTTCCGCTGCGCCGACCTCGCCGCACGCCAGGCCACCGGCGCCACCGATGCGTCCTGGATCAGCGACGCCCAGGCCCTCTGGCTCACCGGCACCGCCCTGCCGGCCGCCTGCGACGCGCCGTTGCGCACGCTGCAGTCGCTGGGCAAGCTCGATGCCGGCCTGCGCTGGCAGCGCATCGAACTGGCCGCCGCCCAGGGCCAGACCGGCCTGATGCGCTTCCTGGCGCCTGGCCTGCCGGCCGCCGATGCCGCGCTGGCCAAGGACTACGCCGATTTCATCGACGCCCCGCACGCGCGCGCCGCGGGCTGGCCCAAGACCGACCGCAGCCGCGGCGTCGCCGCCGAAGGCCTGGCGCGCCTGGCGCGCCGCTCGCCCGACGCGGCCCAGGCGCAGTTGGCCACGCTGTCGCCGGCGCTGGGCATGGACGAAGCCCAGCGCGGCAAGGTGCTGTACGAAATCGCGCTGTGGACCGTGGCGTCCTACCTGCCGGGCTCGGCGGTGCGACTGGACGCCGTGCCCGCCGCCGCCTACGACGAGCGCCTGCACGAATGGCGCGTGCGCGAAGCCATGAACCGCCGCGACGACGCCGGCGCCATCCGCGCGCTCGAAGCCATGGGCGCCGCGCAGCGCAGCGACCCGCGCTGGCAGTACTACGAAGCGCGCCTGCGCGAACGCCTGGGCCAGGTGGACGCCGCCAAGTCGCTGTACCGGCAGTCGGCCGCCACCGCCACCTTCCACGGCTTCCTGGCCGCCGACCGCCTGGGCCAGGCCTACTACTCGCTGTGCCCGCTGGAGCCGTCGAAGGACGCCGCGCTGCGCAAGCGCGTGGCCGACCACCCCGGGCTGGCGCGCGCGCTGGAACTGTACGCGCTGGACCGGGTGTCCCTGGCCACGCGCGAGTGGGCCGCGCTGCTCAAGTCGCTGGACGACGCCGAACGCTACGTCGCCATTGACTACGCGCTGCAGGCCGGCTGGCACGACCGCGCCGTGTTCACCATCGGCACCAACCCCGACGACCTGCGCCACTACCGCCTGCGCTTCCCGCTGCACCACGAGAACGTGCTGCGCCGCGAGTCGCGCAAGAACGCCATCGACCCGGCCTGGGTGGCGGCGCAGACGCGCGCCGAGAGCGCCTTCATGCCGCGCGCGCGCTCGCCGGCCAATGCCCTGGGCCTGATGCAGCTGCTGCCGTCCACGGCCGCCATGACCGCCAGGCGCCTGGGCCTGCCCTACGGCGGACCCGCCAGCCTGTACGACCCGGAATTCAACATGACGCTGGGCATCGCCCACCTGCGCCATGAGCTAGACCAGCACGGCGGCGTCGCCTACCAGGCCATCGCCGCCTACAATGCCGGCCCCGCGCCGGTGATGCGCTGGAACCGCGACCGCCCCGGCTTCGATCCCGATTTCTGGATCGAAACGGTCACTTACCGGGAAACGCGCGACTACGTCGCGCGCGTCATCGCCTTCAGCGTCATCTACGATTGGCGCCTGGACGGCAGCGCCGTGCCGGTGACCGAGCGACTGCTCGGCCGCACGGTGCCCGCTTCGTCGCGCCGCGCCTTTTCATGCCCCACGCTTCCGGACAACAAGAACACGCCATGACCCCGCTCAAGATCGTCATCCTCGGTGGCACCGGTTTCGTCGGCCGCCACCTCGTGGCGCGCCTCGCCGCCGACGGCCATGCCGTGACCCTGCTCAGCCGCAACCTGGCCTGCCACGGCAACCGCCTGCTGCCGCCCGGGGTGGAGCTGCGCGAAGTGGACGTGTACGACCCCACCGTGCTGCGCGATTCGTTCACCGGCTGCGACGTGGTGGTGAACCTGGTGGGCATCCTCAACGAGCGCGGCGACAGCGGCCGCGGCTTCCGCCGTGCGCACGTGGAGCTGACCAAGCTGGTGATAGCGGCGATGCAGCTGGCCGGCGTGCGCCGCCTGCTGCAGATGAGTTCGCTCAACGCCGGCCGCGGCCAGAGCCACTACCTCAAGTCGCGCGGTGAAGCCGAGGCGGCAGTGAAGGCGTCGGGGCTGGACTTCACGATCTTCGAGCCGTCGGTGATCTTCGGCCACGACGACGGGCTGTTCTGCCGCTTCGCGCAGCTGCTCAAGCTGGCGCCGGTGATGCCGCTGGCGCGCGCGGGGGCGAAGTTCGCGCCGGTGTACGTCAACGACGTGGTGGAAGCCTTCGTGCGCGCGCTGGGCAACCGCAAGACCTTCGGCGAGGTGTATGAACTCTACGGGCCCGACGTGTTCACGCTGGCCGACATCGTGCGCATGACCGCCCGGGCGCGCGGGCTGTCGCGGGTGGTGGTGCCGCTGCCCGACCCGGTCGGCCGCCTGCAGGCGTTTGCATTCGACTTCGTGCCGGGCAAGCCGTTCTCGTCGGACAACTTCCGGTCGCTGCTCACCGATTCGGTCGGCGGCATTGACGGCCTGCACCGCCTGGGCATCACGCCCACGCGCGTGGCCGCCAGGCTGCCCGAGATCCTGGGCCACGTGGACGACCGCCAGGCCCGCTACGGCCGCTACCGCGCCGCACGCTGAGCCATGAAGACCTACCTGGTCGGCGGCGCCGTGCGGGACCGCCTGCTCGGCCTGCCGCCGGGCGACAGCGACTGGGTGGTGGTGGGAGCCACGCCCGAACGCATGGTGCGCGAAGGCTTCCTGCCGGTGGGCAAGGACTTCCCGGTGTTCCTGCA
>DAORUD010000083.1:0-8415 GCA_035433005.1 Arenimonas sp.
TGTGCATCATGGTCGAGGGCCGCTGCCAGCTGTCGAGCTACGTCACCGGCGCCTCGCCCAACCGGCACGGCGTGTGCTCGCCGGCGCGCTTCGTGCGCTGGGAAGAACACGGCGACGGCCAGCGCGGCGTGCGCCTGAACGGCATGCTGATGGACCGCTACGCCCCGGGTGAGCCGGCCGCCTACCCCACCGTGTGCAAGGGCCGGTTCGACGTCGGCGGCGAGGTGTTCCACGCGCTCGAGGAACCCACCAGCCTCAACACTCTGGCGCTGCTGCCGCAGCTGGCCAAAGCCGGCGTGGCCGCGCTGAAAATCGAAGGCCGCCAGCGCGGCGTTGCCTATGTCACCACCGTGACGCGCACCTGGCGCGAGGCCATCGACCGGCACCTTGCCAACCCCGCCGCCTGGTCGCCCAACCCGGCGTGGCAGCAGGCGCTGTCCGCCCACGCCGAGGGCCACCAGACCACCCTCGGCCCCTACCACCGTGCTTGGCACTGAACGCATGAAAATCAGCCTGGGACCCCTGCAGTACTTCTGGCCGCGCGAAACCACGATGGCCTTCTATCGCCAGGTCGCGAACTGGCCGGTGGACGTCGTCTACCTGGGCGAAACGGTGTGCAGCAAGCGCCGCGAACTGGGCACCCGCGACTGGATCTCGCTGGCCGAAGCGCTGGCCGGCGAAGGCCGCCAGGTGGTGCTGTCGAGCCTGGCGCTGGTCGAGGCCGAGTCGGAGCACAACGCCGTCATCCGCATGCTCGACCACGGCGGCTTCCTGGTCGAGGCCAATGACCTGACCGCGGTGCAGCTGTGCAAGGAGCGTGGCCTGCCGTTCGTCGCCGGGCCCACGCTGAACATCTACAACCAGCGCGCCCTGGCGATGCTGGTGGAAGACGGCCTGCGCCGATGGGTGCCGGGCGTCGAGCAGGGCCGCCAGTTGCTGGAAGACCTGCTGGTGGCCTTTCGCGCCGACGGCGCCGAGCCTCCGGAGCTGGAAGTGATTGCGTGGGGGCGCCTGCCGCTGTCGTACTCGGCGCGCTGCTTCACCGCCCGTGCGCTGGACGTCGCCAAGGACGCGTGCGGTTTCCGCTGCATCGAGCACCCCGACGGCCTGCCGTTGGCCACCCGCGAAGGCGAACCGTTCCTGCGCATCAACGGTGTCCAGATCCAGGGTGAGGAAATCACCGACCTGGGCCCGGAAATAGCCGAACTACGCGACCTCGGCGTCGCCATGCTGCGGCTTTATCCGCAGGCGCAGGGCATGCGCGAGGTGGTGGAGCACTTCGACCTGGCGCGTCGCTCGCCAATGCCGCCGCCGCGCCTGGGCGCGGTCAACGGCTACTGGCGCGGCAATCCCGGCAAGCCCGGGCTGCCCGCGGGCTGATGCGCAGCGGCCCGGTCATGTTGCCGGGCCGGTGCTTTGATGCGCGCTGCGCGCCTCGCTGGCCAACCGCGCACACCGGTTGAGCACGACGCGCAGGCCCAGCGGCACCGACTCCCAGGGCAGCCGATCGAGCAGGTTGCGCGCGGTGAGGCCCAGTTCGGTGTCGCCGGTCAGTTCAAGCCGTCGCTGGAAGAACAGCGTGTCGGCGTCCTCCAGGCGGCTGGCCAGCCGCATCAGGTCGGTGGCGGTACCGCGCACCGTGGCGTCGGCCGGCTCGTAAGTGGCCATCAGGCGATCGCCCTCCAGCGAAAGCACCCAGGCCAGGCCCAGGTCGGACACTTCGATGCCCAGGCGCCGACCCTGCATGAACTCGAATTGCCCCTCGCGCAGCGGCGCGGCAAGCAGGTGGCCAACCGCGGCTTCCAGCGCGCGCGCCTGCCACGACAAGGGCAGGCGGCGCAGCAGGGGCGCCCATTTTGCCGGCGGCGGGAAGGCGCGCAGCAGCAGGCGCGGCAGCAGGGTCGGGCTGGTGTCGGACGGGTTCATGGCGGGAACAAGGATGCTGCCCGTCCCGGGCTTCGCGCCTTGATCCGGGTCAGGTTCAAGCCCCTGGAGCCGACAGCCTTCGGCGATCACCAGCGACATCTGCCGCTGCGCCAGTTCCGCCGGCAGCCCCAGCCGGCGCGCGAGGCGCTGCCCGCGGGCGAGGATGCGCGACTCGCGCCCGGCGTCCCGTGCCGGCAGGCCTTCGCGCTGCTTTATCCGGGCCGCCGCGGCCACCAGGTGCCGGCGCCCGGCGAGCAGCAGCAGCATCGCGTCGTCCAGCAGGTCGATGCCGTGGCGCAGCGGCGCCAGTGGTTTTGAATGCAGGCTCATGGCTTGCTCCGGAGGGCCACGTTGCAGCGGGCGTGCTGTTGCGCGAACGCATCCACCGCTCGGGCGACACCGCGCTGCGCGTGCGCCAGCGCCAGGTAGGCGACCAGCATCAGCGCCCCGGCGACACGGCTGCCAACCTCGCCGGGATGCAGGGCCGACAGCAGCGCTGCGGCGCCAGCCATCGCGAACAGCCAGAACAGGGCGTGTCGTCGCGTCGGCGGCAGCAGGGTCTGCACGCCGGGCAGCTGCAGCCCGCGGCCGCAGCGACGGTGCAGGTCGATCCAGCCAAGGAAGGCGTCGATTTCCAGCAGCATGCCCAGCACCAGCATCGGCAGCGCCACGGCCAGCACCAGGGCGCCCACCGGCACCGCCCGCTCGCCCGGCAGGCAGGCCAGCACCACGGCCAGCGCCAGCGCCGACAGCCCGACGCGCCAGAACGCAGCGAGCGTCGCGCCCGAGCTGCGGCGCGCATGCCGCTGCAGCCAGAGCCCGCCCAGCGCCAGCGACAGCACCGCCACCGAGGTGGCCACGGCCAGCGCAGACCTTGCACCGCCCGGCACCCACGCCATACCTGCCAGCGGCAATCCGACGGCGACCCAGAGCAGCCACGCGCCCTGGCAACGCTCCGGCACCGCTGGCGCGCCCTGGAACATCGGCATCACCACGCGGCCAACTGCCGCCAACAGCACCAGTATCCAGCCCACCACGCCGGTGGCGGCATGCAGGTCGGTCCAGCGCTGGATCGGCAGTTCAATGCCACCCGCCATCGCCGCCACCAGCAGCCCGCCCATGGCCGCGGTGGCCAGCGCGGCGGCCAGCGACAGGCCGACGCCCGTGTGCAGCAGGCTGGATCGGGCCTTGGCCAGAACGCCGGGAAGCGTGACCACCACCAGTTCGAAGAACGCCATCACCAGCGCCACCGCCCCCGCTGCACGAAGGCCGGGCGACGCCCACCAGAACCCCGCCACCAGGGCCGCGGTACCAAGATTGAACACGGCATGCAGTCCATTCGCCCACCACGCGCCCACCAGCAGCCGCACGCCCGCCGCCGCCGGCAGGAACTGCAGAAGGCTGCCGAACAGGGCATTGCCCAGGACGCCGAGGGTGAACACATGCACCAGCGCCACCGTCGCCGGCGACCAGCGCGAAGCCAGCAGGGCGGGCCCCTGGGCCAGCAGCATCAGCCCGGCCAGCGCACCCCAGGCGGGCACGCTGTGCAGGAAAATGCCGGGTTGGGCGACGTCTGGCGCGCGCTCAATCGACAGCCGTGCCATCGTCGTTCCATACCGTCACGGCGCAGCCGCCCCCGTCGTGCGCCGCCACCGAATATGACAACCGGCGTGAACGCAGCTGTTCGAGCAAGGGCTCGGGTCGCATCGGCGTCAGCAGGCGCAGCACCGCATCGCCGGCCAGCGCATCGATGGCGACCAGGGCGCGCAGCAGTGGTTCCGGGGCCGGCAGGTCGCGCAGGTCCAGCGTGGTGGGAGGGGGGGTGTCCATGGCGCCATTGCAGCATCGGAGCCACGGACCATCCCTGATCCGGGTCAACCCGGATCAGAATTCCACGCGCAGCCCCAGGCTCGCGCCACGGCCGGGCCTGGAATAGAAGTCGATGTCGCTGGCGCCGGCGCCCAGGCCCCGGAGCGTGGACCAATCCCAGTAGCGGCGGTCGGTGAGGTTGGTCAGCGACAGGTTCAGGCGCACGCGTTCGCCCAGGTCGGCCCAGGCGTGCAGGTCCCAGGTGGAATAGCCGGGCGGCAGGAACAGTGCGCCGGCCCCCTGGTCGGCGCGGGTGACGGCGCGCACGCCGCTCAGGCGCAGCTCGGCGCCGCGGCTGCCGTCGTCGGACAGGCGGCCCAGCGCGAGGCTGGCGCGCGGCGGCGGCACCGAGTTCAGCGGCCGGTCGCGGGCGGTGTCGTCACCTTCGATCCACGACGCCGACAGGTCGGCATACAGGCCGCGCGCATGTTCGGACAGGGCGTCCAGCGCCCAGCGCGCCTCCAGCTCGGCGCCGCGGATGCGCGCCCGGTCGCGGTTGACGGACTGGAACACCAGCTGGCCGTCGGCATTGCGGCCCAGGTTGGCGCGCGATTCAATCAGGTCCTCGAACCGGTTCTCGTACACCGCCGCGCTGGCCTGCAGCGCTTCGCCGTCCCAGCGCAGGCCCAGTTCGTAGCCATCGCTGCGCTCGGGGCGCAGGCCGGGGTTGGGCAGGGCCACGTAGTTGAAGGCCGGCAGGTTGAGCCCGACGTTGACGTCGCCGAACGGCGGCGCCCGGAAGCCACGGGCGTACTGCGCGTAGACGCCGAGGCGTTTGCCGCTCCAGCGCAGGCCCAGCTTGGGCGTGAACTGGTGGCTGTCGAGCGAGGCCGGTTCGACCGCCGGATTGTCGGCCGTCCAGATGGCGTCCGGATTCGCATCCAGGGCGTAGGACTCCCAGCGGATGCCGGGCACGACGGCCCAGCCGCGCCCGAGGCTGATTTCGTCCTGCCAGAACACGCCGACCTCGCGCGAAACGCTGTTCGGGAAATCGCGCAGCGGGAACACTTCGCCCAGGATCACGTTCGTCGTGGCGCCCGTGGCCAGGTTGGTCTCGGTGCCCTCGCGCAGGCCGCGGTAGTCGTGCCGCACCAGGTCCACGCCGAACACCTGCCAGTGCGACAGCCCGCCCCATTCGCCGCGCCACTGGCCGGTCAGCTCCAGGCCCAGGCTTTCCTGCTCGAACCCGAAGCCGCGGAAACGCCGGGACGGGAACGGCGTGGCGCGATCGGCCAGGCGGTACTGGTCGCTCAGCTGCTCGCTGCGGCTGTCCTGGCGGTACAACAGCGCCCGCACCGGGCCGATCGGCCCCAGCGCGGGCCACTCCACCGACAGGCTGGCGCGATCGCGCCGGGTGCGGTCGTCGGCCTCCAGCGCATAGGTGGTCGAAAAGCGGCCCGGCCCGAACAGCAGCGACTGCACGTCGGTGCGGCGCTCGCCGCGGCCCTGTTCCAGCGTGGCCAGCCAGCGGCCGGCGTCGCCGGCGTCGTAGCCGAACTTCGCCAGCGCAGTGTCATTGCGGTAGTCGGCGGGATTGGCCTGCTGGCCGGGGTCGTCGGCGTTGTTGCCGGTTTCCCCGCCGTCGCGGCGGCCCAGCGCCACCAGCGCACTGAAGCGATCGTCGTCGCTGCGCGCCACCCACTGCCCCGACAGCCACCACGCATGGTCCCGGCTGCCGGCGCCCAGCCGCAGCGCGCCCAGCTGGCGCTGGTCGTCGCCGCGCCAGCTGGCCTCCAGCGGATCCAGCGTCCAGTAAGCCACCACGCCAGCCAGGGCTTTGCTGCCGTACAGCGTGGACGCCGGCCCGCGCAGCACTTCCACCCGGTCCACGATGCCCAGCTCCACCAGGTCGCGGCCGGCCAGGGCGAACTGGCCCACGCCGAAGCCGTCGGCCAGGGGGATGCCGTCCAGTTCGACACTCACCCGGTTGCCCTCCAGCCCGCGCAGGTTGAAGCCGATGGCGCCGAAGCGGTTCGGGTCGGCGGCCACGTCCATGCCCGGCACCAGCCGCGCCAGGTCCTCGATGGTCTGCACGCCCCGGCGCTCGATCTGTTCGCGGTCAATCCGGCTGACGGTGCCCACCACCTGCTTCACCGGCTCGGCGCTGCGGCTGCCCACCACCACCACGGCGTCGAGCTGCCTGGGCTCCGGGACCGGCGTGGCGGCGGCGACGGCGGCGGCAATGGCCAGGCTGGTCAGGCAGGAGGACATGGTCGGCTCACGGGCGGGATGGCTTGCACCCTACGACAGTCCCGGGCGCCCGCCGATTGACCGGGGTCAAAACCGGGGCAGGGCCAGCGCGTGAGTATCGTTGTGCTTGATGCAGGTCAGGGGATTCGCGGGGCCGCATGACCAAGCTGGCGTCGACGGTGGCAACGCCACCGCAGGCTTTCCAAACGACCATCGGGGAATGAAGACATGAAAAGAACCGTGATCAGTGCGTCCCTCGCCCTGGCGCTGGGCCTCGCCGCCAGCGGCCTGGCCCAGTCCCAGTCCACCACCGCCGACCAGGCGAACGAACGCCCGGTGAAGTCCGAAGAGGAAGCCGGCCAGGCCGCCTACCTCGCCAACTGCGCGGCCTGCCACCAGGCCGACGGCGCCGGGCTGGCCGGTGCCTTCCCCCCGCTCAAGGATTCCAGCTGGATAGCCAAGGACCCGCAGGCAGCCCTGCAAACGGTGCTGGCCGGCCTGAACGGCAAGATCACCGTCAACGGCAACGACTACAACGCCGTCATGCCCGCCATGAGCCACCTGGGCGACGCCGACATCTCGGCCATCCTCAACCACGTCATGGACGAGTTCAACGACAGCGACGTGCGTTTCACGCCGGCCCAGGTGGCCGCCGCGCGCAAGAGCATCGCCGGCGCGTCCGACCCCGCGCAGGGCCAGGCGCATCCGGGCACGTCGCAGGCCGTGGCGGCCTACAAGGGCGCGCCCAGCGCCGTCGCCGCCACCGACGTCAGGCAGGTGCGCACCCCCGGTGCGCCGGACATGACCGAAGCCGAGTTCGCCCAGGCCACGGACATCTTCTTCCAGCGCTGCGCCGGCTGCCACGGCGTGCTGCGCAAGGGCGCCACCGGCAAGCCGCTCACGCCCGACATCACCCAGGCCAAGGGCACCGACTACCTCAAGGCGCTGATCAACTTCGGTTCGCCCGGCGGCATGCCCAACTTCGGCACCGGCGGTGAACTGTCGGCCGACCAGGTGGACCTGATGGCGCGCTTCCTGCAGCACACGCCGCCCAGCCCGCCCGAATGGGGCATGCCGGAAATGCGCAACAGCTGGAAGGTGCTGGTGCCGGTGGCCGAGCGCCCCACGCGCCAGATGAACAGCTACAACCTGGCCAACGTGTTCTCCGTGACGCTGCGCGACTCGGGCGAGATCGCCCTGATTGACGGCGACACCAAGAAGATCATCAACATCATCAAGACCGGCTACGCCGTGCACATCTCGCGCGTTTCGCACTCGGGGCGCTACGTGTACACCATCGGCCGCGACGGAAAGGTGGACCTGATCGACATGTGGATGCCCACGCCCGACCGCGTGGCCGAGATCAAGATCGGCCTGGAGGCGCGCTCGATCGAAACCTCGAAGTTCAAGGGCTACGAGGACAAGCTGGCGATCGCCGGCGGCTACTGGCCGCCCCAGTACGTGATCATGGACGGCCCGACGCTGGAGCCGCTGAAGATCGTCTCCACCCGCGGCATGACCGTGGACACGCAGGAATACCACCCGGAGCCGCGCGTGGCCGCCATCGTCGGCAGCCACCAGCACCCCGAGTTCATCGTCAACGTCAAGGAAACCGGCCGCATCCTGCTGGTGGACTACAGCGACATCGCCAACCTGCGGGTGACCACGCTGGACGCCGCGCGCTTCCTGCATGACGGCGGCTGGGACGTGACCAAGCGCTACTTCCTGACCGCGGCCAACCAGAGCGACAAGATCGCCGTGGTGGACTCGAAGGAACAGCGCATGGTCGGCCTGATCGACGTGGAGAAGATCCCGCACCCGGGCCGCGGCGCCAACTTCGTGCATCCCAAGTACGGCCCGGTCTGGGGCACGTCGGCGCTGGGCAACGACAACATCACCCTGATCGGCACGGACCCGGAAAAGCACGCCGAGCACGCGTGGAAAGTGGTGGAGGTGCTGCACGGCCAGGGCGGCGGTTCGCTGTTCATCAAGACGCACCCGAAGTCGCGCCACCTGTGGGTGGACTCGCCGCTCAACCCCGACGCGAAGGTCTCGCAGAGCGTGGCGGTGTTCGACATCGACAACCTGGACGCCGGCTTCAAGGTGCTGCCGATCGCCGAGTGGGCGAACCTGGGCGAAGGCCCGAAGCGGGTGGTGCAGCCGGAGTACAACGCGGCGGGCGACGAGGTCTGGTTCTCGGTGTGGAACGGCAAGGACCAGCGCTCGGCCATCGTGGTGGTGGACGACCGCACCCTGACGCTCAAGGCGGTGATTGACGACGCGCGCCTGATCACTCCGACGGGCAAGTTCAACATCACCAACACGGTGGACGACGTCTACTGACGGCTGTCTCGCCATCGCACCAACAAGAGGCCCCGCACTGCGGGGCCTCGCTTTTTCCGGGATCTTCTCGTGTGTGCCGGGAGTGGA
>DAORUD010000083.1:8515-10432 GCA_035433005.1 Arenimonas sp.
TTGCCGCGCAGCCGCTCTCCCAAACCAGAAAGAAGTTGCCACCGGAAGCGCCGCGGCGCCGGGGGTCGTCTTCTGTGAGTTCAAAGGCTCCACACGAACAGAAGGCGAACCCCGGCGCCGCGGCGATTCCGGCGCCAGATCAAGAAGCGTCAGTGGGTCCACTCGATCTGGAACCAGGCCTTGAGCGTGTCGCGGGCGAAGCCGTCGCTGCGGTAGTCGGCCAGCTTGACCAGGCCCGTCAGCCCGCCCGGCAGCGGGAAGCCCAGCGAAGCGTTCCACTCGGTGCCGTAGCCGGCACCGCCGCGGTCGGCGCTGTAGTCGTGGAAAGCGATGGTCCAGGCCAGCTTGTCCTGCAGGCGGCCGCTGCCGAACTTGCCGGTGGCCAGCGCATAGCGATCCTCCAGCCCGTCCAGCGGCGTGGTGCCGAACTTGTCGGCCCAGCCATTGAACGCGTGCAGCGTGGCCAGCGGCGTCTGGAAAGCGCTGCCGCCGTCACCGCCCAGGTGCTCCCAGCCCAGCTTGCCCGTGACCGCGCCCCGCGTCAGCGCAGCTTCCGCCAGCCAGTAGCCCGCGTCCGCGTCCAGCGGGTTGTTGGCGTGGTCGCGCTGGCGCGCGCCCTCCAGCGTCCAGCCGAAACTGCCCGTGCCCAGCGCGCGGGTGCCGGTCCAGCGCAGGCCCAGCGTGCGCGTGGAGGCCGTGGCCACGTCGCGGTCCTCCAGCAGGTAGGCATAGCCCACCAGCGTTCCCACGGGCGCCGTCCAGGCGGCGTTGGCGAGGTGGCCATGCAGCGAGCGCTCGCGCGCCAGCGCGCTCAGCGCGTCGTCGCCGGCCACGCGGTGCACGCGGTCGAGATAGTAGTAGCGCAGGGTCATTTTCTCCGAAGGCTTGGCGTCCACCGCCAGCGCGTCGAAGGTCTGTTCGTTCTGGCGCCAGCCGACGTTGCCGATGAAGCGCTGGTTGTCCAGCGCGATGCGCTGGCGCCCCAGCACCACGCCGGCGCGCTGTCCGCGCCAGCCCACCCAGGCCTGGTTCACTTCCAGCGCGCGCGCGTCCAGCACGGTGGGATACGCGGTTTCACCGTTCGCCCCCGAGTTGAAGCGGTCGTTGAGTTCGGCCACGCCCTCGCCCTCGATGCCCAGCGAGAAGCCCGACGCGAACGCGCGGCTCCAGCCCAGGCGCAGGCGCAGCGTGTCGGCGTCGGCGGTGCGTGCGAACGCATCGTCGTCCACGGTTTCGTGGCGGTAGCGCAGGTTGGCGGTCCAGGTGCCGGCATCGCCGGACTGCGCCAGCGCGGGCTGGCTTGCGCCGCATGCCAGGGCCAGGGCGATGCAATGACGAAGTTTCATGGTGACTCCCTGATTGGACCCGGGGCGGGTCTTGTCCCATGCTGTCCACGCCTGGCGTTGGCTTCATTGAGGCAGGTCAAGCGCGGGCCCGAAAGCCGGCAACCCGTCCTGGACGCAGGCCTTGGCGGGCCGCGGCGACACAACACGGCCCTCGGTTGACCTGGGTCAGGGACGGCATCGCCGCACGCGCCGATCCTTGCGCCATACGAACGACCAACATCGGAACAGGAGCACTCCATGAAGCGCCATCTGCTCGCCCTCGCCATCGCCCTCCCGCTTGCGCTCGCCGGCTGCGGCCGCGACAACCCCAACGCCACGCTCGACACGCGCGATGCCGGCAAGGACGCCGCGGGCAGCAGCACGCCCGGCGACTTCGGCCCGCCGCAGGGCGAGCCCATCAACGCCATCCTCACCAGCCCGCCCCTGGTACCGCCGGCCACCGGCCGCACCGCGCCGGCCAAGGTGGTGGTGAACCTGGAAGTGAAGGAAGTGGACATGGAAATGTCCGAAGGCGTCACCTACACCTTCTGGACCTTCGGCGGCACCGTGCCGGGCAGCTTCATCCGCGTGC
>DAORUD010000084.1:0-10385 GCA_035433005.1 Arenimonas sp.
ATCAAGAAGGGCCAGTTCCTGTCGCCCTGGGAAATGAAGCACGTCACCGCCAAGGCCCTGGCCACCGGCAACACGCAGGTCATGGCCTGCGAGCGCGGCGTCAGCTTCGGCTACAACAACCTGGTGTCGGACATGCGCTCGCTGAGCGTGATGCGCGACACCGGCTGCCCGGTGGTGTTCGACGCCACCCACAGCGTGCAGCTGCCGGGCGGCATGGACGGCAAGTCCGGCGGCCAGCGCGAGTTCGTGCCGGTGCTGGCGCGCGCGGCCATGGCGGTGGGCATCAGCGGCATCTTCATGGAAACGCATCCTGATCCGAGCAAGGCCCTCAGCGACGGCCCGAACGCCTGGCCGCTGCCGAAGATGAAGGCCCTGCTGGAAACCCTGCTCGAACTCGACCGCATCACCAAGCGCAACGGCTTCCTGGAATCGGAAGCCTGAGCGTTGGCCACGGATTTGCGCGGATGGACGCGGATAGGGCCAGAACCTGAACTGATTGCGCTGTATCCGTGGTTGTCCGCGTAAATCCGTGGCAAAAAATCCTTATGAACTTCCCAAGAGCCGACATGACCACCATTGCCAAGATCCACGCCCGCGAAATCCTCGACAGCCGCGGCAACCCGACCCTGGAAGCCGAGGTCACGCTGGCCGACGGCAGCTTCGGCCGGGCGATGGTGCCCTCGGGCGCGTCCACCGGCACCAAGGAAGCCGTGGAGCTGCGCGACGGCGACAAGAGCCGCTACCTGGGCAAGGGCGTGAAGAAGGCCGTGGCCAACGTCAACACGACCATTGCCGATGCGCTCAAGGGCTTCGACGCCGCCGACCAGGCCGGCCTGGACAGCAAGCTGGTGAACCTGGACGGCACCGAGAACAAGGGCCGCCTGGGCGCGAACGCGCTGCTGGGTGTGTCGCTGGCCAATGCCCACGCCGTGGCGGCGTCCAGGCGCCAGCCGCTCTGGCAGCACCTGGCGGCGGGCGCGGAAGTGTCGCTGCCGGTGCCGATGATGAACATCATCAACGGCGGCGCCCACGCCGACAACAACGTGGACATGCAGGAGTTCATGGTGCTGCCGGTGGGCTGCGACAGCTTCGCCGAAGCGCTGCGCTGCGGCACGGAAATCTTCCATTCGCTCAAATCGGTGCTCAAGGCCAAGGGCCTGGGCACGGCGGTGGGCGACGAGGGCGGCTTCGCCCCCGACCTGAAGTCGAACGAGGAAGCCATCGAGGTGATCCTCGAGGCCATCGGCAAGGCCGGCTACAAGGCCGGCGAAGACGTGCTGCTGGGCCTGGACGTGGCCAGCTCGGAGTTCTTCGACAACGGCAAGTACAACCTGGTGGGCGAGGGCAAGCGCCTGACGTCCGAACAGTTCGTCGACTTCATGGCCGGCTGGTGCGCGCAGTACCCCATCATCACCATCGAAGACGGCATGGCCGAGAACGACTGGGCCGGCTGGAAGCTGCTCACCGAGCGGCTCACCAGCAAGGTGCAGCTGGTCGGCGACGACCTGTTCGTGACCAACCCGAAGATATTCCAGGACGGCATCCAGCAGGGCGTGGCCAACGCCATCCTGATCAAGGTCAACCAGATCGGCACGCTGACCGAGACGCTGCAGGCCATCGCCATGGCGCAGGCCAACCGCTACGCCGCCATCGTCTCGCACCGCTCGGGCGAAACCGAGGACACCACCATCGCCGACATCGCGGTGGCCACCACCGCCACCCAGATCAAGACCGGCTCGCTGTGCCGCAGCGACCGCGTGGCCAAGTACAACCAGCTGCTGCGCATCGAGGAAGCGCTGGGGGCCCGGGCCCGCTACGCCGGCCGCGACGCCTTCATCAGCCTCAAGCGCTGAGCCACGCCCTTGCGCCGCTGGTGGGTCCTTGCCCTGCTGCTGCTGGCCTTCCTGGCCCTGCAGGCGAAGCTGTGGTGGGGCGAGGGCGGCCTGGGCGAAGCGCGTGAGCTCGACCTGCGCGTGGGCGACCAGCGCGCCGAGAACGCGCGCCTGCAGCAGCGCAACGACGCGCTGTCGGCGGAAGTGGAAGACCTCAAGTCCGGCGAAGCCGCGGTGGAAGACCGCGCCCGCAGCGAGCTGGGCATGATCAAGCCCGGCGAAACCTTCTACCGCGTGGTGGAGCCGGCCAAGGCCGTGGCCGCGCCGGCCGAACCGGTGCGCGACGCCGCTGCACCGGAGCCCCGCCCGTGACCTGGGCCGTGGTGCCGGCTGCCGGCCGCGGCATGCGTTTCGGCGGTGCGGTGCCCAAGCAGTACTCGCCGCTGTCCGGCCGCACCGTGATCGAGCACAGCCTGCGCGCCGTGCTCAACCACGATGGCGTGGACGGCGTGGTGGTGGCGCTGGCGAACGACGACGGCTACTGGCCGGGCTGGCGCGACATTGGCGGCAAGCCCGTGATCACCTGCATTGGCGGCAGCGAGCGCGCCGACTCGGTGCTGGCCGGCCTGCGGGCGCTGCCGGGCACGGTGGACGACGACCAGTGGGTGCTGGTGCACGACGCGGCGCGGCCCTGCCTGCGCGCGCTCGACCTGGCGCGCCTGCTCACCGTGGGCCAGGCCGACCCGGTGGGCGCGCTGCTGGCCGCGCCGGTGCGCGACACGCTCAAGCGCGCCGACCACCTGGGCCACAGCCAGGCCACCGAGCCGCGCGACTGGCTGTGGCGCGCGCTTACGCCGCAGCTGTTCCGCCGCGGCGGCCTCACCCGCGCGCTGCAGGCCGCGCTGCGCGCCGGGGTGAAGATCACCGACGAGGCCATGGCCATGGAGCGCCTGGGCCTGCGCCCCTGCCTGGTCGAAGGCAGCGAAGACAACATCAAGGTCACCACCCAGGCCGACCTGCCTCTGGCGGAGTTCATCCTGGGCAACATGGATTGAAGCCGGGGTCAGAGCCCGATTTCCAGCGAGGTTCTCGCAGATCCAACGGTCCATTCCCGGAAATCGGGCTCTGACCCCGGTTTCAATTCGTTTCTTCTTTCATCCGCGTTCATCCGCGTAAATCCGTGGCCAAGGAAAAAAGAATGACTAACCTCGACGTGCGGATCGGCCAGGGCTACGACGTGCACGCCTTCGGCGACGGCGACCACGTGGTGCTGGGTGGCGTGCGCATTGCGCACGACTGCGGCGTGCTGGCTCACTCCGATGGCGACGTGGTGATCCACGCGCTGTGCGACGCGCTGCTGGGCGCGCTGGCGCTGGGCGACATCGGCGTGCACTTCCCTCCCGGCGATGCGCGCTGGCGGGACGCCGACAGCCGCCTTTTCCTGCGCCACTGCGCGGGGCTGGTGGCCGAGCGCGGCTGGCGCCTGGGCAATGCCGACGTCACCGTGGTGTGCGAGCGGCCGAAGGTGTCGCCGCACGCGGCGGCCATGCGCGCCAACCTCGCGGCCGACCTGGGCGTATCGGTGGACGAGATCAGCGTGAAGGCCACCACGTCCGAGCGACTGGGCTTCACCGGCCGCGGCGAAGGCCTGGCGGCGATGGCGGTGGCGCTGCTGGTGCGCGCATGAGTGGGCTGCCGCGCGCGCACGGGCCGGCCGTGCTGCAGGCGCGCTACCGCGTGCAGCCCGAAGACTTCCAGGTGGAGGAAATCGATGGCTTCGAGCCGACCGGGCAGGGCGAGCACCTCCTGCTGACGGTGGAGAAGCGCGGCATGAACACCTCGTTCGCCGCCAAGCGCATTGCCCGCTGGGCCGGCATCCCCGACATGGGCGTGGGCTACGCCGGCATGAAGGACCGCCACGCCGTGACGCGGCAGCGGTTCTCGGTGCATTTCCCCAAGCGGGTGGCGCCGGACCTGGAAGGGCTGGTGTCGGACGACCTGCGCGTGCTGGCGTCCACCTGGCACAACCGCAAGCTGCCGCGCGGCGCGCTCAAGGGCAACCGCTTCGTGCTGCGCCTTCGCGATGTGTCCGGCGACCCGGCGGCCATCCAGGCGCGGCTGGTGGCGATCGCCGCGCACGGCCTGCCCAACTATTTCGGCAACCAGCGCTTCGGCCGCGAGGGCGACAACGTGGAGGCCGCGCGGCGCATGTTCGCCGGCCAGCGCGTGCACCGCGACCAGCGCTCGATCCTGCTTTCCGCCGCGCGTTCGGAAATGTTCAACGCCGCGCTGGCCGCCCGCATCGCCCGCGGCGACTGGGCCACGGGCGCCGAGGGCGACGTGTGGATGCTGGACGGCAGCCAGAGCGTGTTCGGACCCGAGCCGGCCACCGATGAGATCCGCGCCCGCGCCGTGCGCCAGGACATCCACCCCACCGGCCCGATGTGGGGCCTGGGCGAGCTGCGCTCGCAGGGCGAGGTGCGCGCGGCGGAAGAGGCCGCGCTGGCGCCGTTCGACGACCTGCGTGCCGGACTGGAGGCGGCGGGCCTGAAGCAGGAGCGGCGCGCGCTGCGCGTGCGCGTGGCCGACCTGCGCTGGCAGTGGCCCGAGCCGGGGCAGCTGCTGCTGGAGTTCACGCTGCCGCCTGGGGCTTACGCCACCGGCCTGCTCGAGGCCCTGGGCGACGTGGCCGAGCCGGGCCGCGGCCCGCTGGCGGACACGGCCGCGGGCGAGGCCGGCACCGACGACTGACCGGCGTCAGGCCGGTCCGCGTTCGCCGGGCCGGCGCTTGGCCAGCAGCACCAGCACCGCGCCGGTGCCGCCCATGGCTTCGGGCGCGGACGCGAACGCCAGCACGTCGGCGCGCTGGCGCAGCAGCCGGTCCACCAGCGCCTTGAGCACCGAGCCGCCGTCCACCGTGCGCGGGCCCTTGCCGTGGATGATGCGCACGCAGGCGTGACCGCCGGCGCGCGACTGGGCCAGGAACTCGCGCAGCCAGCGTTCGGCCTCGTGTGCGCGCAGATTGTGCAGGTCGAGTTCGCCGCCCAGGCTGTACTCGCCGCGCTTGAGCGCCTTGAGCACTTTCTCGGGCGTCTCGTCGCGCCGGTAGGACAGCGTTTCGGCCGCGTCGATGGTGGCGGCCAGGTAGGACGGCGTGCGCGACTGCAGCAGGGCCAGCGCTTCGTCGCGCTCCTGCATGCGCGGCACGGGGGGCGGGCGCGGGCGCTCTGGCGTGGGCGGGGGCGGCGCGAGTTCGCGCACTTCGCCTATCGCCTCCCGGAACAGGGCGGCGTCGTCGGGCTCGATGGCGGGGGCTGGCGCGGGCGGCTTGCGCTTCATCCGGGAAGGGTAACCCGGCACGCAGTGACGGCGGGGTGGCCGCATCCGTTATCATGGGCTCTTTCCGCGAGACCCCCGATGCGCGTACTGGTGAGCAATGACGATGGCGTGGAGGCTCCCGGCATCCGCGTACTGGCCGACGGCCTGCGGGCCGCGGGCCACGACGTCACCGTGGTGGCGCCCGACCGCGACCGCTCCGGCGCCAGCAATTCGCTCACCCTCGACCAGCCCATCCGCGCCCGGGAAATCGACCCGCGCGTCTGGCGCGTCGCCGGCACTCCCACCGACTGCGTGCACCTGGCCCTGACGGGCCTGCTGTCGGCCGACCCGGACATCGTGGTGTCGGGCATCAACAGCGCCGCCAACCTGGGCGACGACGTCATCTACTCGGGCACCGTGGCCGCCGCGATGGAAGGGCGCTTCCTGGGCCTGCCCGCCGTGGCCATGTCCCTGGTCCCCAGCGAACAGTCAGGCCGCCACTACGATTCCGCCGCCCGCGCCGCGCTGGAAATCACCGCGCGCCTGCTGGTGGACCCGCTGCCGGCCGACACCATCCTCAACGTCAACGTGCCCGACCTGCCGTGGGACCAGCTGCGCGGCTACGAAGTCACGCGCCTGGGCCATCGCCACCGCGCCGAACCCTGCATCCGGCAGGTGGACCCGCGCGGCCGCCCGCTGTGGTGGATCGGCCCGGCCGGCCCCGAGCAGGACGCCGGTCCCGGCACCGACTTCCACGCGGTGCGCACCGGCTTCATCTCCATCACCCCCATCCACGTGGACCTCACGCGCTACCAGGCGCTGGAAAAGGTGGCCAGCTGGGTGGGTGGCCTGGGCGAAGGGCTCAAGCACCCCGCATGACGGCCCGATTCCACAGCCAGCCCGCCGTGCGCGGCCAGGGCATGACCTCGCAGCGCGCACGCGACCGCATGATCGAGCGCCTGCGCGCCGAGGGCGGCATCAGCGACGAGCGCGTGCTCACGGCCATGCGCACCGTGCCGCGCCACCTGTTCATTGACGAGGCGCTGGCCAGCCGCGCCTACGAGGACACCGCGCTGCCGATCGGCAACGGCCAGACCATTTCCCAGCCCTGGGTGGTGGCGCGAATGACCGCCGCGCTGATCGAACACGGCATCCCCGGCCGCGTGCTGGAAGTGGGCACCGGTTCGGGCTACCAGGCCTCGGTGCTGGCCACGCTGGGGCTGGAAACCTACAGCGTCGAGCGCATCGAAGAACTGCTGCGCGTGGCCCGCCGCCGCTTCCGCAGCCTGGGCCTGAACGTGCGCACGCGCCACGACGACGGCCGCGCCGGCTGGCCCGAGTACGCGCCCTTCGAAGGCATCATCGTCACCGCCGGCGCCGCGGCGCTGGAGCCCGCGCTGTTCGAACAGCTGCCCGAGGGCGGCACGCTGGTGGCGCCCATCGGCGCCGCCAACGGCCAGCGCCTGCTGCGCATCCGCCGCATCGACGGCGCGCTGGTGCAGGAAGACCTGGGCGCCGTGGTGTTCGTACCCCTGCTGCCCGGAACGCTCTGAGTGCAGGTATTCCGCCCCCTCTACGTCAAGGCGATGATCTGGTCGCGGCACCGGCATGCGCCGGTGTTCCTCACCCTGCTGAGCTTCTTCGAGGCGATCTTCTTCCCGGTGCCGCCGGAAATGATGCTGGCGCCGATGTCGCTGGCCCAGCCCAAGCGCGCGCTGTGGTTCGCCACGCTCAGCCTGGCCGGCTCGATGGTGGGCATGTTCATCGGCTATGCGCTGGGCTACTACGCCATCGAGATGGCGATGCCGCTGGTGGAGAAGCTGGGCTACCTGGAAGAGTTCGAGGGCATCAAGACGCAGGCCGCCGAGAACGGCTTCCTGCTGCTGGTGATTGCCGGGTTCACGCCCATTCCCTTCAAGATATTCACCATCGCCTCGGGTGCGGTGGGCGTGCCGCTGCTGCCGTTCTTCTTCGGCGCGCTGATTGGCCGCGGCAAGCGCGTGTACCTGGTGGCCGGCGCCATCCGCCTGGGCGGCGCGCGGGCCGAGGCGGCGCTGCATCGCTATATTGAACCGGTCGGCTGGGCAGCCCTGCTGCTGCTGGCCGGCGTGGTGGCATGGCTGGTGATGCGGGGCGGTTCATGAAGACAATGCAGCGTCTGGTGGTGCTGATGGTGGTGGCGTTGCTGCTGGCCGCGTGCGGCAGTTCGCGCGTGGTCAAGCGCGAAGGCTCGCGTTCGTCGGCACCGGCGCGCCCGGCCGCTTCGGCGCCGCGCGACGGCGCCTATGTGGTGCGCGCGGGGGACACGCTGTACGGCATCGCCTTCCGACACGGCCTGGACTACCGCGAAGTGGCCGACTGGAACCGCATCCCGGCGCCGTACACCATCTACCCGGGCCAGCGCCTGCGTCTTTCCGCGGCGCGCACGGCGGCCGCGCCGCGCAGCCCGTCGCGCGGCTCGGTCACCGGCATGCCCGCGCCCACGCCGATCACCCGCCCGGGCGCCGCGCCCGTGGTGTCGAACAGTGCCGGCCCGGCGCCGGTGACGCCGCTGCCGCCGGAAACCCGGCCCGCCACGGCCGCGCCGCAGCCGTCGGTGGCCGCCACGCCGGCATCGCCGGTCCCGGCCACCGCGAATGCGCCCAGCGCCGCCGCGCCCGCGTCGAGCACGCCCGTGGTGGTGCCCGCGACGCCGGTGGTGCCGGCGGCGGTGAGCGCCGGCGGCTGGCGCTGGCCGACCCAGGGCCAGCTGATCGGCCGCTTCGTGGCCGGCGACCCCAAGCGCCAGGGCATCGACATCGCCGGCACGTCCGGCCAGGCCGTGGTGGCGGCGGCCGACGGCGTGGTGGTGTATTCGGGCGCTGGCCTGGTGGGCTACGGCGAGCTGATCATCGTCAAGCACAGCGACGAGTGGCTGTCGGCCTACGCCCATTCCCGCAAGCGCCTGGTGACCGAAGGCACGCCGGTCCGCGCCGGCCAGACGATCGCCGAACTGGGCCGCAGCGGCACCAGCCGCGACATGCTGCACTTCGAGGTCCGCCGCAACGGCAAGCCCGTGGACCCCCTCACCGTCCTTCCCCCGCCGTAAAAATCGGGCTCTGACCCCGGTTTTTACCCGGGGAGGAGGAAGGCGGCGACGACTTTGCGGCCCTCGGTGGCCAGCACGTTGAAGGTGCGGGCGGCGGCGCCGCTGTCCATCACTTCGATGCCGATGCCGCGGGTGAGCAGGGCGGCCATGGCCGCGGCGGACGGGAATTTCTGCCGCGGGCCGGTGCCCAGCAGCACCAGCGCCGGCTCGAGTTCCAGCGCGGCCAGCAGGTCTTCGGGCAGCAGGTCGGCGGCCGAGGTGGGGCGCCAGTCCTGCACGATCAGGTGGGGCGTGAGCAGGAAGCTGCGGGTGACCGTTTCCTGGTTCACCAGCACGCCGGCGTCGCTGATGCCGCGCAGCACGTAGACGAAGTCAGGGTTTTCCTGCGCCAGCTGCATGCGGCCGGGGCCTCAGGCCTTGGGCAGCACGATCAGCGGGTTGTCCTGGCTGCGGCGGTACAGCACGGCGATGTTGCCGATGCGCGCCACCAGGGCCGCACCGGCGCGCTCGCACAGGTCGGCGATCCACAGGTCGCGCAGCTCGCGGTCGCCGGCGGCCACGCGCACCTTGATCAGCTCGTGGCGCTCGATGGCGTTGCCGGTTTCGGCCACCAGACTGTCGGTGATGCCCTTCGCGCCCACCAGGATGACCGGCTTGAGGTCGTGGGCCAGGCCGCGCAGGTAGCGCTTCTGGGGGTTGCTGAGGACGGCGGGCATGGCGTTCCGGACGGGGCGGGAAGGGGCCGTAGGGTATCATGGCGCCCACTCCAGCCTTCATGGCCCCCGCCGACCATGGCACGCAGCAAGAGCAGCCCCCGCTGGCTGAAGGAACACTTCGACGACCCCTTCGTGAAGAAGGCCCAGGCCGAGGGCATGCGTTCGCGCGCGGCCTACAAGCTCGAGGAGCTGATCGAAAAGGACCGCCTGCTCAAGCCCGGCATGGTGGTCGTGGACCTGGGCGCCGCCCCGGGCGGCTGGTCGCAGGTGGTGCGCCGTGACATGGGCGACCACGGCCGGGTGGTGGCCCTGGACATCCTGGAGATGCCGCCGATTGCCGGGGTGGAGTTCATTCACGGCGATTTCAGAGAGGACGGGCCATTGTCCCAGCTGGAATCCCTGCTGGCCGGCAAGCCGGTGGACCTTGTCCTTTCCGACATGGCCCCCAATATGACTGGCGTGGATACCGTGGACCAGGCCCGGGCGATGTACCTGTCCGAACTGGCCCGCGATTTCGCGGACAACCACTTGCGGGTGGGCGGCAACTTCCTGATCAAGCTGTTCCAGGGCGTGGGTTTCGACGACTACGTCAAGGACCTCAGGACCCGCTACGAGAAAGTGGTGGTTCGCAAGCCGGCGGCATCGCGCCGCCGGTCGAATGAAGTCTATGCGCTGGCATTGGGCAAGCGCCGAGGAAAGAACTGATGAACGACCTGGCAAAGACCCTCCTGCTCTGGCTGATCGGCGCCGTCGTGCTGATGGCGCTGTTCAAGAGCTTCTCGGCGCCCCTGGGGCCGCCGGCCACGGAACTGACCTACAACCAGTTCATCGAGGAGGTCAAAGCCGACCGCGTCGCCAAGGTCACCATTGATGCCAACAACATCGGCATCGCCGGCGAGCGCAAGGACGGCTCCAAGTTCATCTCGGCCAACCCAGACGATGCGCGCCTGATCGACACCCTGTTCGAGAACGAAGTGGTGATCGACAAGTCGCAGCCCGAAGGGCGCTCGTGGCTGGTCGCCATCCTGTTCAACTTCCTGCCGGTGCTGCTGATCATCGGCTTCTTCCTCTACATGACCCGCCAGATGCAGCAGGGCGGCGGCAAGGGCGCCATGAGCTTCGGCAAGTCGCGCGCCAAGCTGCAGGGCGAGAACGACATCAAGGTCACCCTGGCCGACGTCGCCGGCTGCGAGGAAGCCAAGGAAGAAGTGGGCGAACTGGTCGAGTTCCTGCGCGACCCGGGCCGCTTCCAGAAGCTGGGCGGCAAGATCCCGCGCGGCGTGCTGATGGTCGGCCCGCCGGGCACCGGCAAGACCCTGCTGGCGCGCGCCATCGCCGGCGAGGCCAAGGTGCCGTTCTTCTCCATTTCCGGCTCGGACTTCGTCGAGATGTTCGTGGGCGTCGGCGCCAGCCGCGTGCGCGACATGTTCG
>DAORUD010000085.1:0-10276 GCA_035433005.1 Arenimonas sp.
CAGGTGCACGATCAGGCGCAGGTACTTGTTCTTCTTCACGGCGGTGTCGCCGAACATCTGCCGGATGTTCATCACGCCCAGGCCGCGCACTTCCAGCAGGTCCTGCAGCAGCTCGGGGCAGGTGCCGTCGAGCACGTCGGGCGCGATCTGGGTGAACTCGGGCGCGTCGTCGGCCACCAGGCGGTGGCCGCGGCTGACCAGTTCGATGGCCAGCTCGCTCTTGCCCGCGCCGGATTCGCCGGTGATCAGCACGCCAATGGAATAGATTTCCATGAACACGCCGTGCAGCGTGATGCGCGGCGCCAGCGCGCGCGCCACGTGGTATTGCAGCAGGTTGAGCAGTTCGTAGCCGCGGCGCGGCGACACCCACAGCGGCGTGTCCGATTCCTCGGCGAACCCGCGCAGGTCGGCGGGGCAGGCCTGGTCCTGGGTGATCACCATGGCCAGCGGCCGCGAGTCCATGATCTTCTGCAGCACTTCCCAGCGCTGGCGCGCGTCCAGCCCGTCCAGCCAGGCCAGCTCGGCCGAGCCGATGATCTGCACCTTGTTGGGGTGGATGACGTTGAGGTAGCCGGCCAGCGACGGCCGGCGCGAGAGGTGTTCGCCGCGTTCGATCACGCGTTCGCCGCCGCGCTGCCCGCCGCCCAGCCAGCGCAGCGCCAGCCGCTCGCGAAGTTCTTCGAACAGCTCGCGTGCCAGCAGGCGGTCGGCCATGTCAGGCGGCCGCCGGGTGCTCGGACTGCCACTCCGCCAGCAGCGCGTACAGCGCGGCCGAATCCCCGGCCGCGCGCAGGCGGTCGCGGAAGCCGGCGTCGCCGAACATCTCCGCCAGGTTCGCCAGCAGCAGCAGGTGCTGCTGGGCGTAGTGCTCGGGCACCACCAGGGCGAACACCAGGTCCACCGGCATGCCGTCGGGGGCGTTGAAATCCACCGGCTCGGCCAGCCTCATGAACACGCCGGTGGCGCTGGCCAGCCTGGCGCTGCGCCCGTGCGGGATGGCGACGCCGTGGCCCAGGCCCGTGCTGCCCAGGCGCTCACGCCCGCACAGCCCGTCGTAGATGCCGCGCTCGCTTTCACCGTCGGCGCCGGCGGACAGCGCCGACGCCAACTGTTCAAGCAGGCGCTTCTTGCCGCTGGTGATGACGTTGGCTTTTACGCGGGCGGGCGTGAGCAGGTCCAGCAGGTGCATGGCAGTGTCAGCCGAAGCTGTCCGAACGGGCGGCGGATTCGCCGCGGTGGTGGTCGGTCATCTTTTCCTTCTGCTTGAGCACGAGGCGGTCGAGCTTGTCGGCCAGCAGGTCGATGGCGGCGTACATGTCGGGCGCGACGGCCTCGGCATGCAGGGTCTTGCCGGGCGTGGACAGGGTGGCTTCGGCCTTCTGGTCGAGCTTGTCCACCGACAGGATGACGCGCACGTCGAGATGGTGGTCGAAGTGGCGGCCCATGCGCGCGAACTTGTCCTGCACGTAGTCGCGCAGTGCCGGGGTGATGTCCATCTGGTGGCCGCTGATGTCGATCCGCATGGTCACGATCCTCCTGTTTTGGTCACGCACAGCAAAACACGACCAGCGGTTCGGGACCGTGATCGTGCATGGAAAAACCGATGGTGGGTGGCGCCCCCGTGGACGGGCCGGGCAAGTGCATGGATGCGGGCCTCATGCCAGCCGCTGCCGTTCGTTGGACGCGGAGATGTTCATCGCTTCCCGGTATTTTGCCACGGTTCGGCGGGCCACGGGGATGCCCTCGGCCTTCAGGATTTCGGCCAGGCGCTGGTCCGACAGCGGGCTGCGGGGGTTCTCGGCGTCAATGAGCTTGCGCAGCATGGCCTGGATGGCCGTGGCCGACGCCGCGCCGCCGTGTTCGGTGGCGATGCCCGAGCTGAAGAAGTGCTTGAACTCGAAGGTGCCGCGCGGCGTGCGCAGGTATTTGCGGGTGGTGGCCCGGGAAATGGTGGACTCGTGCAGGCCCAGCTCCTCGGCCACCTCGCGCAGGGTGAGCGGGCGCATGGCCACCAGGCCGTGGTCGAGGAAGCCGCTCTGCTGGCGGGTGATGGCCTTGGCCACGCGCAGCAGGGTGTCGGCCCGCGTTTCCAGGCTCTTGATCAGCCAGCGGGCTTCCTGCAGTTGGCCCTTGAGGTAGCTGTCGTCTTCACGGCTGGCCTTGCCGATCAGGCTTTCGTAATGCCGGTTGATGCCCAGCCGGGGCTGGCTGCCGGCGGCCAGCACCACTTTCCAGACGCCGCCCTGGCGGTAGGCGATGGCGTCGGGGGCGATGTACTCGGCCTCGCCGGCGCTCACCTGGGCGCCCGGCTTGGGGTCGAGCGACTTGAGCAGGGCCACCGCGTGGTCCATGTCGGTCCCGGCCACGCCCAGCTGGGCGGCCAGCCGGGACGGGCCCTGCCGGGCCAGCGCGTCCAGGTGCCGGCGGCACACGTCCTTCGCCAGACCCAGGCCCGGCGTGTCGGCGCTGAGCAGGCTCAGCTGCACGCCCAGGCATTCGGACAGGTTCCGGGCCCCGGCGCCGACCGGGTCGAAGTGCTGGATGATGTGCAGCACGGTTTCAATCTCGGCGGCATCGGCCCTGATCTGCGGCGAAAGCGCGGCCTGGATGTCCTCCATCGGACAGTCCAGGTAGCCGTCGTCGTTGATCGCCTCCACCAGGGCTTCGCCAATGGCCAGGTCGCGGGCGCTGAGGTGGCTCAGGCGCAGCTGCCACAGCAGGTGGGCGTGCAGGTCCACCGGGGCGGCGGCGGTGAATTCATCGCCGTCCTCGTCGCCGTTGCCCCGGCGCTCATAGCCGCCGGCGCTGGATTCGTTCCAGTCGGGGCTTTCGCCCGGGTCGTAGTCACCGCTGTCGGGGCTGTCGGAGGCGGCCTCGCCCGACGGGGCCTCCGGCGCCTTGTCGCCTTCGGCGGACGGCGTGAAGGCGTCGGGCTCGGCGTCCTCTTCGCGCTCCAGCAGCGGGTTGGCGTCCAGGGCGTCGTTGAGTTCGGCCTCCAGCTCCACCGCCGACAGCTGCAGCAGCCGGATCGCCTGGCGCAGCTGGGGCGTCAGCGAAAGCTGCTGGCCGAGCCGGGTTTGCAGGGTGGGCTTCATCGGGCTCCGCGGGGCGGCGCGGCCGGGCTACAGGCGGAAGGAGTCGCCGAGGTAGACCCGCCGCACGTCGGGGTTGGCCAGCACCGCATCGGGGGTTCCCTGCGCAAGGACCGTGCCAGCGTTGAGGATATACGCCCGGTCGCAGATACCCAAGGTCTCGCGCACGTTGTGGTCGGTGATGAGCACGCCGATGCCGCGCTCCTTGAGGTGGCGCACGATCTTCTGGATTTCACCCACCGAAATCGGGTCCACGCCGGCGAAGGGTTCGTCGAGCAGCATGAAGCGCGGGTTGGCCGCCAGCGCGCGGGCGATCTCGACCCGGCGGCGCTCTCCGCCCGACAGGCTGGCGCCGGCCTGGGCGGCCACGTGGCCCACCTGCAGTTCCTCGAGCAGTGCCGACAGTTCACGGGCGCGGCCCGCGGCGTCCAGGTCGGGCCGCAGCTCGAGCACGGCGGCGATGTTGTCGGCCACGCTCAGCGTGCGGAACACCGACGCTTCCTGCGGCAGGTAGCCGATGCCGCGCTGGGCGCGCTCGTGCATGGGCAGGGCGGTGATGTCCTTGCCGTCGAGCAGGATCTGGCCGCCGTCGGCCGCCACCAGGCCCACGATCATGTAGAAGCAGGTGGTCTTGCCGGCGCCGTTGGGGCCCAGCAGGCCCACTACTTCACCCGGGCGCAGGCTGAGGCCGAAGTCGGTGACGACCTTCCGCGACTTGTAGCGCTTGGCCAGCCCCGCCGCGGTCAGCATCAGTTCGTGGGTGCCGGCGCCGGCGCGGGCGCCGCGGCCTTGGGCAGGATGCGCATGGACACGCGCTGGCCGTCGCCGCCGCCGTCCAGGCGACCGGTGTTGATGTCGTACTTCACGGTTTCCCCGCGCAGGTTGCCGCGCGGCTGGTTGATGACCACGTTGCCCGTGAGCACCATCACTTCGCTGGACATCGTGTACACCACCTGGGCGGCGCTGGCGTCCATCGACTCGCCCTGGTCGGAGACCTGGCGCAGGCGCGCCGGGCTGCCGGTGAGCACGATGCGGTCGATCTCGCCGGCCTTGCGGTGCACTTCGGCGCGGTCGGCGTCCACTTCCAGGCTGCCCTGGCGGATGCTGACGCTGCCTTCGAGCGTGGACACGCTGTCGTCGGACAGCAGGGCGTCCATGTTGGCGGCGCTCAGGTCCATGGGCTGCTGGCGGTCGGTGGACTTGGCCAGCGCGGGGCCGGCGGCGAAGGCCAGGGCCAGGAGGGTCACGCTAAGGGCTGCGGGGCGCATATCGTCCTTTGACATCGTTCAGCAGTTGGTAGCGCTTGGACTGCATGTCCACACGCAGGCCGGTCCCGGCGAGTATAGAGTCGCCTTGGGTGACGGTCACCCGCTGGCTGCTGGTGGCGCGCTCGGCGTCCGGGAACACCACCAGCCGTTCGGTGTCGAAGCGCGTGCCCGGCCGGGCGCCGGCGGCGGGGCCCACCATTTCCACCCCGCGCATCAGGTGCACCTGGTCGGCCTTGGGGCTGACCCAGGCCACGTCCGAACGGGCGTTCCAGCGGCCCGCGCCGTCGGCGTCGGGGAACGAGAACCGCGGCTGCACCAGGCTGATGCTTCGGCCGCCCACGTCGCGCTGCAGGTAGGGGCCGCGCACCGTGAACGATTCCTTGCCGTCTTCGCCCAGGGTGGTGAGTTCGAACTCACGCAGGATGTAGTCCGAGCGCTGCGGCGCTTCCGCGGGCGGCACCTGTCGCCGCTGCCACTGCCAGTACGCGGTGATGACCAGCACGATGGCCAGCAGCAGCAGCGCGACGTTGAGCGCGGCGCGGCTCATGTCGCGCCGAAGCGCTCCAGCACGGCCGCTTCCAGGCCGCGCGCGCGCAGGATCAGGTCGCACAGCTCGCGGCCTGCGCCGGCGCCGCCGCGCGAGGGCGTCTGCCAGTGCACGCGCGCCGCCACCCAGGCGTGGGCGTTGGCGGGCGCCACGGCCAGGCCGGCGATGGCCAGCGCGGGCAGGTCGTGCAGGTCGTCGCCGATGTGCGCGGCTTCGTCGGTGCCGATGCCCAGGGATTCGCAGAGGGCGCGCAGGCAGGCGGCCTTGTCCTTCACCGCTGTGTGGACGTGGCTGAGCTTGAGGTCGCGGCCGCGGGCCACCACGGCCAGGCTTTCGCGCGCGGTGATCAGGGCCACCGCGATGCCGTTTTCCTCGAGCAGGCGCAGGCCCAGGCCGTCCTGCACGTTGAAGGTCTTGGACTCGCGGCCGTCGGCGTCGTAGGTCAGGTCGCCGTCGGTCAGCGTGCCGTCCACGTCGAAGCAGGCCAGGCGGATGCGGGCGGCGCGGGCCAGCAGGTCAGCGGGGTAGGCGGTCATGGCCGGATCAGACCACGCGTGCGCGCAACAGGTCATGAATGTTCAGCGCGCCCACCACGCGGCGCTCGCCGTCCACCACCACCAGGGAGCTGATCTTGAACTCTTCCATCAGGTGCGCGGCCTCCACCGCCAGCGCGTCGGCGCCGATGGTCTTGGGCGTGCGGCCCATCAGCCTGGACACGGGGGTGGCGTGCAGGTCGGTGTGTTCGTCGTCCAGGCAGCGGCGCAGGTCGCCGTCGGTGAACACGCCCTGCAGCACGCCCGCGGCGTCCACCACGGCGGTCATGCCCAGGCGCTTGCGGGTCATTTCCAGCAGGGCGGCGGTGGCGCTGGCGTCCGCCGGCACGCAGGGCACGTCGTCGCCGGTGTGCATGATGTCGCGGATGTGCAGCAGCAGCCGGCGGCCCAGGGTGCCGGCCGGGTGCGAGCGGGCGAAGTCGTCGGCGGTGAAGCCGCGGGCCTCCATCAGGGCCACGGCCAGCGCGTCGCCCATCACCAGGGCGGCGGTGGTGCTGGCGGTGGGGGCCAGGCTGAGCGGGCAGGCCTCGGCCGGCACGCTGGCGTCCAGGTGCACGTCCGACAGGCGGGCCATGCTGGACTGCGGCTTGCCGGTGACGGCGATCATGGCGTTGCCCTGGCGGCGCAGCGCCGGGAGGATGGCCAGGATTTCGTCGGATTCGCCCGAATTGGACAGGGCCAGCACCACGTCGGCGTCGGTCACCATGCCCAGGTCGCCGTGGCTGGCCTCGCCCGGGTGCAGGAAAAAGGCCGGGGTGCCGGTGGACGCCAGGGTGGCGGCGATCTTGCGGGCGATGTGCCCGGACTTGCCCATGCCGGTGCACACCACCCGGCCCCGGCAGGCCAGCAGCAGCCGGCAGGCGGCCGCGAACTCGGCCCCGATCCGGCCCTGCAGGGCCACCAGGGCCTGCGCCTCGACCTCGATGACGGTCCGGCCGCTGGCGATCAGGGCGTGGTCCTGGAGGGGCTGCGTGGGCGCGGGGGCAGTCATGCGTGGGCGTTGGGGGTATGATGCGGGGCCTTATTGTAAGGCCTGCGCGGCCTCCCGCGCGGCGCTGCCCATGACCCCGGACATCATCCAAGACCTCATCGAAACCGGCCTGCCCGGCGCCCGCGCCCGGGTGCAGGGCGACGACGGCGTGCATTTCGAAGCCACCGTGGTGTGCGACGCCTTCCGCGGCAAGCTGCCGCTGGCCCGCCACCGCATGGTCTACGCCACCCTGGGCGAGCGCATGGGCGGCGAAATCCACGCCCTGGCCCTGCGCACCCTGACCCCCGAAGAAGCCGAACGCTCCGTGTAGGAGGGCCTTCAGGCCCGACCCGCCGAGCAATCGGGCCTGAAGGCCCTCCAACAAGAATCGAAGAAGAACATGGCCAAGATTGTCATCACCGGCGGCGAGCCGCTCAACGGCGAAGTGCAGATTTCCGGCGCGAAGAACGCCGTGCTGCCCATCCTGGCGGCCACCCTGCTGGCCGACGGCCCGATTTCCATCGGCAACGTCCCGCATCTGCACGACGTCACCACCACCATGGAACTGCTGGGCGCGATGGGCGTGCAGCTGATGGTGGACGAGAAGCTCACCATCACCGCCGACCCGCGCTTCATCACCAGCACCGTGGCGCCCTACGAGCTGGTGAAGACCATGCGCGCCTCGATCCTGGTGCTGGGTCCGCTGCTGGCGCGCTTCGGCCACGCCGAGGTGTCCCTGCCCGGCGGCTGCGCCATCGGTTCGCGCCCGGTGGAGCAGCACATCCGCGGCCTGCAGGCGCTGGGCGCCGAGGTCACGGTGGAGAATGGCTTCATCAAGGCGCGCGCCGAACGCCTCAAGGGCGGCCGCTACGTGTTCGACATGATCACCGTCACCGGCACCGAGAACGTGCTGATGGCCGCCGCGCTGGCCAAGGGCACCACGGTGCTGGAGAACTGCGCGATGGAGCCCGAGGTGGTGGACCTGGCCAACTGCCTGGTCGCCATGGGCGCGCACATCGAGGGCGCCGGCACCAACCGCATCGTCGTGCACGGCGTGGATTCGCTCAAGGGCATCCACTACGACGTGCTGCCCGACCGCATCGAGGCCGGCACTTTCCTGGTGGCCGGTGCGATGACCGGCGGCAAGGTGCTGGTGAAGAAGTCGCGCGCCGACACCATGGACGCCATCCTGGTGAAGCTGGAGGAATCCGGCGCGCACATCAACGTCAACGCCGACACCATCGAAGTGGACGGCCGCGGCCGCCGCCCCAAGGCCATCAACCTCACCACGGCGCCGTACCCGGCGTTCCCCACCGACATGCAGGCGCAGTTCGCGGCGCTCAACACGGTGGCCGAGGGCGTGGGCGTGATCACGGAGACGATCTTCGAGAACCGCTTCATGCACCTCAACGAGCTGTCGCGCCTGGGCGCCGACATCCGCGTGGAGGGCAACACCGCCATCATCCGCGGCGTGGCCAAGATGACCGGCGCGCCGATCATGGCCACCGACCTGCGCGCGTCGGCGTCGCTGGTGCTGGCCGGCCTGGTGGCCGAGGGCGAAACCGTGGTGGACCGCATCTACCACATCGACCGCGGCTACGAGAACATCGAGGAAAAGCTGGGCACCCTGGGCGCGAAGATCCGCCGCCTGCCCTGAGCTGCGCCGCCGTGCGGTAGGAGGGCCTTCAGGCCCGACGCCCTGCGCGGGAAGCGTCGGGCCTGAAGGCCCTCCCACCGGGGGCTTCAGCGGATGGCGGTGATGCGCATGTCCAGCGTTTCGCCGTCGGCTTCGTACTGCTTGATGCGCAGCGGCAGCCAGCCGCGTTCGCGCGCGAACCAGATCTTGGTCACGCGGCCGTTGCCGGCCTCGCGGATGCGCTCCACGCGCACCGCGCGCAGCACGCCCACCGACGTGGTCAGGCGCACGGCCGCGGCCACGGCATAGCGCTGGTCTTCCACGTCGTCGCGGCTGGCGACGGCGTAGCGCAGCTCGCCGCGCGCACCGGCGGCCAGGTCCGACATGATCGCCGCCGTGAGTCCGTGGCGGTCCAGCATGCCCGGCCGGTAGGGCAGTGTGGTCGTCTTGTCCTTGTACGTGCTGCGCGCCGTGCGCGCCGCCGGGTCCACCTGCAGCAGCAGGTTGCGCTCGCTCCACGCCGCCTTCTGCTGCATGCGGTATTCGCGCGCCTCGGGCCGGCCGCCAGACCACGACAGCAGGCTGCGCTCGCTGCGGCTCACGCCCGCGGCGGCCACCAGGCCCTGGGTGGCTTCGCTGCGCGTCACCATTTCCCATTGGCCATCGGGCAGGGCGCGCAGCGTGATGGTGCCGCGGCCGAGCTTCTTGTCGTTCTGGAAGACTTCGTACTCGGCCGAGAAAGGTGCGGGTGGCGCCGCGGCCTGGACGGCGTGGGCGGCCGGCAGCAGCAGGGCGAGGCAAAGCAGCGCGGTGCGCATGGGTCAGGCTCCGGTCAGGTGGTTGGCCGCATCCAGCTGCAGGGGCGCCACCAGGCGCCGGCCGTCGAGCAGGGCGTGGTCGGCGTGCAGCTGCACGCGGCGTTGGGCGAACAGGCGGGCGGTAGCGACCAGCAGCGCGTGTTCGCGCGGCAGCAGGCGGCGCGCCAGCGATGCGGCGTCGTCGCCCGCCAGCACGGGCACGCGCACCTGGGCCAGCAGCGGGCCGGCGTCGAGTTCTGGGATGACGGCGTGCACGCTGGCGCCATGCTCGTCGTCGCCCGCGGCCAGGGCCCGGGCGTGGGTGTCCAGGCCGGGGTACCTGGGCAGCAGCGATGGATGGATGTTGATCATGCGGCCCTCGAAACGGCGCAGGGCAGCGGCGCCGATGATGCGCATGTATCCCGCACACACGATGAGGTCGGGCTGAACGGCGGCGATTTCGCTGAACAGCGCTTCATCGTGCGCCGCGCGATCGGCGCAGTCGCGCGGGCTGATCGCCACCGCGTGCAGGCCGTGCGCGCGGGCGATGGCGATGGCGCCGCTGGCCGGTTTGTCGGAGAACACGCCGGCGATGCGCGCCTGCAGCGCTCCGGCGGCAATCGCGTCCAGCAGCGCCTGCAGGTTGCTGCCGCGGCCCGAGGCCAGCACGGCGATGGCAAGCGTACTCATCGGCATACCCCGACCAGGTGATGTAGGAGGGCCTTCAGGCCCGACGCTTTTCGCGAAAAGCATCGGGCCTGAAGGCCCTCCCACAGAGTGTCAGCCGATCCGCACGCGCTCGTCGCCCGCGGCCGCGACCACCGAGCCGATGGCGCGATGGGCCAGGCCCAGGCGCTGCAGGTCGGCCGACACCGCGGCCACGTCGCCCGGCGCCAGCACCAGCACGAAGCCGACGCCGCAGTTGAAGGTGCGCCACATTTCCGGGTTCGGCACCGCGCCTTCGCGCTGCAGCCACTCGAACACCGGCGGCAGCACGATGGCCGAGGCCTCGATGTCCAGGCCCAGGCCGTCGGGGATGACGCGGATGATGTTCTCGGTCAGGCCGCCGCCGGTGATGTGCGCCATGGCGTGCAGGTCGTGCTTGCCCAGCAGCTCCAGGATGGGCTTGACGTAGATGGTGGTGGGCGCCATCAGCGCGTCCACCAGCTTCACGCCGCCCACGTCCAGGTCGGCCGGGCGGCCGGCGCGGTCGTAGATGCGGCGCACCAGCGAATAGCCGTTCGAATGCGGGCCCGACGAGGCGATGCCCAGCAGCACGTCGCCCGCGCGCACCTTCGCGCCGTCGAGCAGCATGGATTTTTCCACCGCGCCCACCGTGAAGCCGGCCAGGTCGTACTCGCCCGGCGGGTACATGTCGGGCATCTCGGCGGTTTCGCCGCCGATCAGCGCGC
>DAORUD010000086.1:0-10243 GCA_035433005.1 Arenimonas sp.
ATGCAGCCGTGCGAGGCGGGATAGCCGGGCACGCGCCCGGCGTGCATGGCCACGCCGTCCCAGGTCAGCCGCTGCATGAAGGGCATGGGCGCGTCGTCGTAGAGGTTGGAATAGTGCTCGCGCTTCTTCTGCAGGATGGTGAACACGCCGGTGGGCGTTTCATAGCCGGGCTTGCCCGTGCTCACCGTGGCCACGCCGATGCGCACGCCGTTGCGGTACACGTAGGCGCGCTGCTCGGGCAGGCTCACCAGCACCAGCACCGGCCCGCGCGGGGACAGTTCGGGCAGCCAGAGGTATTCGCCGGGCAGCAGCTCGAAGCTGCCGGCCGGCTGGCCGCGCACGCCGACCGCAGCCAGCAGCAGCGCCGCGCCCAGCAGCGCCAGCGCGACAACGCCGGAAAGGATGGGCCGCCGGGCCGCGGACATCAGTGCGCGAACAGCACCGGCACGCCCGCCTCGTGCAGCACCGTGCGCGTGGTGCCGCCCAGCACCTGCTGGCGCCAGCGCGAGTGGCCGTATCCGCCCATCACCACCAGGTCGGCCTGCTGCTGCGTGGCGTAGTCGGTGATGGCGGTGCCGGTGCTGCGGCCTTCGCGCGGCAGCGACACCACCTGCACCTGCAGGCCGTGCCGCGCCAGGTGCGCCGCGATGTCGGCGCCGGGCTGCTGGCCGTGCCCGAACTCGCCCACCTCCGGGTCCAGCACCAGCACGTCCACGCGGGCGTCGCGCGGCAGCAGCGGCAGCGCGTCGTGGATGGCGCGGCTGGGTTCACGGCGCGGCTGCCAGGCCAGCACCACGCGGCGCGGCGGCACCAGCAGGCGCGCGCCCGGCGGCACCACCAGCACCGGCCGCCCGGTGTCGAGCAGCAGCGCGCTGAACAACGCATTGAAGCGCGGGTTGGCCGAGACTGCATCCGGCCCCGCCACCACGGCGATGTCGGCGTGGCGGCCGTGCATGGCCGCGGCTTCCTCGGGCCAGTTGAGCAGGGTTTCGACCAGGCGCAGTTCGCAGGTGGCGCCGGCGCGCTGAAGCTGCAGGCGGGCGGCTTCGCCCGCGGTGCGCACCGACGACAGCACGCGGTCGAACTCGGCCTGGCTGACCATGTTGGCCGCCATGCCCCACTCGCTGGCGATGGGCGCGGGATAGGTGACGCAGGCCAGCACCGCCACGTGCGCGTCGTGGGCGACGGCCAGGGCCGCGGCGGCATCAAGCGCGGCGCTGTCGCTGCCGGTGAACTGCAGGGGAACCAGGATGTCGCGGACCATGGCGTGCTCCTTCTTGGGCGGCGCGGGGGCGCCAGATCCAGCCTACGCCGGTGCGGCGGCGAGTGTTTGACGGGGGTCAAGCCAGCGGCGGTGGCGGCCTTGTTCGCGCCTTCATCGCCAGGGCGCTAGCCTGCGGCCATGACTTCTCCCCTGAACGCCGCGCTGCGCGGCCGGGTGCGGGCGTGGGTGCTGCACGCCTTCCCGCGCGAAACCGGCGGCATTGACTACGACCAGCCGGCCGGCGACCCGGGCCTGTTCGACCCCGACGGCGCCACCTGGCGCGTGCACGCCGACTTCCCCGGCATGCTCAGCGGCGGCCTGTGCGCGCTGATGCTGCAGACCCTGCACCCGGCGGCGCTGGCCGGGGTGTGGGACCACTCCAATTTCCGCGCCGACCTGGTGGGGCGCCTGCGCCGCACCACGAACTTCGTCGCGGGCACCAGCTACGCCCCGCGCGCGGAGGCCGACCGGCTGATTCAACGGGTGCGCCGCATCCATGACCGCGTGCACGGCCTGACCGAATCGGGCCAGCCCTACCGCGCCAATGACCCGGCGCTGCTGACGTGGGTGCACGTGACCGAGGCCTACGGCTTCCTGCAGGGCTACCGCCGCTACGCCGGGCCGGTGCCGCGCGCCGACGCCGACCGCTACTACGACGAAACCCGCGTGGTGGCCGAACGGCTGGGCGCGGGCGACGTGCCGCGCTCCGAACAGCAGGTGCTCGACTACCTCGAGGCCGTGCAGCCACGGCTGGCCTGCACCGCGCGCTCGCGCGAGGTGCTGGCGGTGCTGTCGCGCATGCGGCTGCCGGTGCCGCTGCCCGGGCTGTCGCGCGACCTGTTCCTGGGCGCCGGCGCGGCGCTGCTGCCGGACTGGGCCAGCGCGATGCTGCAGCGCACGCCCGCCGACGCCCTGAAGGCGCGCATCGGCGCGCGCGGCCTGAAGGCGATGGCACCGGTGTTCCGCGCCGCGCTCACCGACGGGCCGGCGCAGCGTTCGTGCCTGCGCTTGGGCCGCGACCCGGCGTGGATCCGGCGCGGCTTTTCCTGAGCGTTCTCAGCGCAGCGGCGGGTCGAACGAGTACTGCCCGGCCACCGGCACGTAAACCTCGCCGGAAGAATCGTTCGACACCGTGCCCACCACCGCGCCGGCGTGGCGGTTCACGTTGCCCAGGCGGCCGCCCGCCGGGGCGAGGTTGGCCCAGTACGCGCCGTCCGCATCGGGCACCGGCGGATCGGGCTCGTGCATGAACTGCGGGCCCGGCCGGTTGCCGTTGCGCGCGGCGTGTTCCTGGCCCAGCTGTTCGCGGCGGGTCAGGTTGACCGTGAAGTCGATCACGACGGTTTTGCCCACCATCGGCCCGCGTGATTCGGCTTCGTCAATGACTTGGCCGACCAGCGTGACGCGGCGCAGGCGCTGGCCGTCCACTTCGGTCTGCTCGACGATGCGCGCCGTTTCGCGGATGCGCAGCACGTCCGAGGCCGCGCGCTGGAACTCGGCCGGATTGATGGCCGCGCCGGCCGTGGCCGCGAGGCCAAGCCACAGCACCGCCAGCAGTGTCTTCATTCGCATGGGTTCATCCCTTGAGTCGTACGTGCACGGATTTGCCGCCGCCGGCGCTGCCGCGTTCCTGCATCTCGAACACCGACGGGTGGGCCTTGAAAAGGTCGCTGAGCTTCTTGTGGCCGTACAGGCGCGGGTCGAAATCGGGGCGGATCTTGCCCAGGTACGAGCCCACCGTGCCCAGGAAGGCCCAGCCTTCGTCGTCGGTGGCTTCCTCGATGGCCTGCACCAGCAGTTCGCGCGGCAGCGGGGGCGCGGCGGGCCTGGCGGCGGGCGCGGGAGCGGGCGGCGCCTTCGCGGCCTTGGTGGCTTTCTTCGCCGGCGCCGCGGGCGGCTTGGCGGGGGCCGCAGGCTCGGGTTCGCGTCGCAGCAGGTCGGTGTAGATGAACTTGTCGCAGGCCTGCACGAACGGGTCGGGCGTCTTGCGTTCGCCAAAGCCATACACCGTGTGGCCTTCCTCGCGCAGGCGCTGGGCCAGGCGGGTGAAGTCGCTGTCGCTCGACACCAGGCAGAAGCCGTCGAAGCGGCGCGTGTACATCAGGTCCATCGCGTCAATGATCAGCGATGAATCGGTGGCGTTCTTGCCGCTGGTGTAGGCGAACTGCTGCACCGGCTGGATGGAGTGCTTGAGCAGCGCCCGCTTCCACTGCGTCTGCTGGGGCGAAGTGAAGTCGCCGTAGATGCGCTTCACGCTGGCCACGCCGTACTTGGCCACTTCGGCCAGCAGGCCTTCGATGACGCCGGGCGGTGCGTTGTCGGCGTCAATCAGCACGGCCAGCAGGCGCTGGTCGTCGTCGGGATCGGGCTTGCCGGGGGTGCGCGGCTTCATGGCGTCGGGTCCGTGAGGGCGTGCGGGCATCGTACGGCCACGCGGCGCAGGCGGCCAGTTGGCGCGTTCGGCGCCGGAGAAGCTAACCTAGGCCATCGCACACCGGAGCCCCGCCATGCCCGCCGACCGCTACCGCCTGTATTCCGAAGTGGACCTGGAGCTGGTGGTGGACGACATGGCGCGCCAGGCCGCGGCCTTCCTGGACGCCACGCCCACGGTGCTGCTGGGCATGCTGCGCCGCGGCGCGCCGCTGGCCGACCGCCTGCACGCGCGCATCAAGGTGCACGCACCCTGGGCCCAGATCGAGCGGCTGGACCTGAAGGTGAAGCGCTACGCCGACAACCTCGAACTGCTGCATCCGGAAACCCAGCTCGTGGCGCCCACCGGCGCCAACCTGCTCAACCGCCGCGTGATCGTGGTGGACGACGTGCTGTACCAGGGCTATTCGCTGATGCGCGTGTTCGAGTGGCTGGCCACGCAAAAGCCTGCGCACGTGCACGCCGCCGTGCTGGTGGACCGCCAGCGCCACCGCATGCCGGTGCGCGCCGACATCGTCGGCCTCACGCTGAAGATCGCGCCCGACGACGTGATCGAGTGCAACGTGCCGCCGTACGAGCAGGAGTTTGCGGTGGACCTGTGGCGGCCGGCGGATTCCGCCGCGCCCTAATTTCCTCTAAGTGCCGTGGCGTCCTGCCAAGCGCTCAATACAGCTGCGGCGGCTTGCATTGTGTCCATGAGCAACTGTGGCTCGATATCCGTCATCCCCTGGCTTGAGGTCCCTGAGTTGTTCGAGCGGTGGCGACATCGTCCTTCCCCGGCGCAGCCCCGATGATCGGCAGCGTCGGCAAGTGGCGGACCCGGGTGACGAACGCATTGGCTTCGTCCAGGCGCCGCTGCCAATCCGCAGGCGAGTAGAGCGTCGGTGAGATCTTGCGGCCCAGGGTGTGCTCGGCATCAGTCAGCAGGGAGTACACGTCGGCGTAGGAAAGTGACTCGCCGATGATCATCAGGTCGATGTCGCTTTCGCTGGTATCGGTGCCTTTTGCGACCGATCCGAAAACGAAAGCGCGCTCGATGCGTTCCGACAGCGGCGCCAGGGCCTGTCGCAGGACATCGGCAAGCCCGAAGGTCTTCCGGGCCAGGCTGCGCAGCTCCTCGAAAACCGGAGACCCGCGGTTGGCCTCGAACCAGACTTGCCGACCCAGGAGGCGGCGATGGACCAGCCCCGCCGCAACCAGCCGGGCCAACTCCCGCTGCACCGATCCCGATCCAACCCCTGCCAACCGCACGAGCTCATTGAGATGGAAGCTGCGCGGCGCCTGCCCGAACAGCAGCGCCAGCACCCGCTGCTGGGTGCGACTGAAGAGGGCGTCGGAAAGGCTGGCACTGTTCAATCCCATATTGGGCATGATCATGCCCTGATTGGGCTTAATCAAGGGCTGCCGAGTGGCGCATGAAAGCCAGGCCGGGCAGTAGGCTTTCACGCCTCCACCCCATGCCAACGGCCAATATCAGGCTGACTCCGGAAGCCCTCGCCATGACCCAGCCCTCCTTCGCCCACCGCCGCCCCGCCGTCGCGCTGCTGCTGTGCGTGCTGCTGGTGTTCGCCATCGCCAGCCTCGGCGCCATCGCGCCGCCGGGCGAGTGGTACGCCGGGCTGCGCAAGCCCTGGTTCAATCCGCCGGCGTGGGTGTTCGGGCCGGCGTGGACCACGCTTTACCTGATGATCGCCACCGCCACGTGGCTGCTGTGGCGGGCTCCGGCCAGCGCCGCGCGAACGCGCGCGCTGCGGCTCAACGCGGTGCAGCTGGCGCTCAACGCGGCGTGGACGCCGCTGTTCTTCGGGCTGAAGCTGCCTGGCGTGGCCTTCGTCGGGATCGTGCTGATGTGGGTGTTCATCGCCGCCACGATCCGGGCGGCGTGGCCGGTGCGGCGCGCGGCCGCGTGGCTGCTGGTGCCCTACCTGGCCTGGGTGAGCTTTGCGGCCACGTTGAACGGCAGCCTTTGGTGGCTCAACCGCGCGGCGGGCTAGCCCGCTGAAGCCATCGGCCGGGCGCCGTGCGCGGCCAGCGCGGTGGCCACGCGGGCCTGGCGTTCGGGCTCGGCGTCCACCACCAGCAGGATGCGGCCGGCGTCCACTTCGTCGTGGTAGCGGCGGCGCACTTCGTCGTCCACGGTGTCGCCGGCCAGGGCCGGCACCCAGCCGCCTACGGCGTTGCCAATCAGGTTGATCAGGCCGGCGCCGGCAATGCTCACGCCCAGCGTGGGCACGGTGACCGCGCTCAGGCCGGCCAGCAGGCCGGTGAGCTGGCCGTGCGGCGCAGGCTCGGGCGCGTCGGGGTCAATGCGCAGCTCGATGTCGTGGCGCGCCACCACGGCCAGGTCGTCGTCGGTGACGCCGCAGCCGCGGGCGGCGTCCATGGCGTTGGTCAGCCGGGGCAAGGTGTCGAGGGCGTAGACGGTGCGGGTCTTCATGGCGCGGCGGCTCCTCTTGCGCAGGGATGGCGATGTCCGGCCGACAGTGTGGCACGCACCGCGGCGGCACAAACGACAGCGGCCGGACCCGAAGGCCCGACCGCTGGCGTCCACTCTGACATGGATGAATCGCGTGTTGCGGTTACGGCTTCACCACCAGGCCGGTAGCCACGACGCGCCGCACGCCGGTGGTGCCGGACGCCAGTTCGATGGCCTTGGCGCGGGCCGCGGCCGTTTCCGCCGTGCCGGTGAGGGTGACGACGTTGCCCTTGGTTTCCACCGTGATCTGGGTGCCCTTGACGTCGGCGTCGGCCAGCAGCTGGGTCTTCACCTTGCTGGTGATCCAGGCGTCGTCGATGCCGTCGCCGGCTTCGTCCATGGCTTCGCGCACTTCACCCGAGGCGGTGGCGGTGTTGGCGTCCTGGCGGGCTTCGCTGCCCGCCGTGGCCACGATCAGTTCGTTCTTGATCAGGATGACGCCGTCCACCTGGCCGGCGAGCTCCTGCGCGGCGCGCTTGGCCGCGTCGGAATCGGCGCCGCCGGTCAGCGTCACCACGCCCTTGACCGTGTCCACGTTGACGTCGAAGCCCTTGGTGCGCTCGTCGGCCAGCAGCTTGGCCTTCACCGAGGCGGTGATGGCGGCGTCGTCCACCACCTGGCCCGCGGTGCGCTCCGGCGCGGCGGCGGTGTCCTGGGCGCTGACGGCGGTGACGGCGAGGGCTAGGGCGATGGTGGTGGCGATAAGCGAAGTCTTGAATGCGTTCATGGGATGGCTCCTTTTTTTGAACGGACCGCTGCCGGGGGGCGGAAAGCGGTTTGGCCTTGGTGGCCGCGTCCGGGGGCAGATCAGCACGGCCCGTCGAACGTGGGGCGAGGTTGGCCTGCGCAAACACAACGAACCATGAAGCGCTTGTTTGAATTGTGTTAGCGGGCGCCGCCGGATGCCCGGAGAGGCTTTCGTGGCGCGGTTTTCCGCAACCTGAACGGCAGCCGGGCGGCAACACGCCGGCAGTTTCCGGCCCGGGCAAAGACTCTACTTATGGAGTATTGTTGCTTTGCGCTCCACGAAAGGAGTCACCCATGTCCGCCAAGACCGCCCCCGCCGCGCCCCCGCTGGACGACCTCGCCGGCCCCGCCCTGCGCGCCTTCTTCCGCATCGCCGCCGCCTGGGGCCTGAAGAACAGCGAAGCCCGCCGCCTGCTGGGCGACCCGCCCGAGTCCACCTTCTACAAGTGGAAGAAACAGCAGGACGGCGCGCCCGGCCGCGACGTGATCGAACGCATCAGCTACCTGCTGGGCATCTTCAAGGCCCTGGAGCTGCTGTTCCCCGACCCCACGCGCGCCGACGCGTGGATCCGAAGGCCCAACGACGCCGCGCCCTTCGGCGGCCGCTCGGCGCTGGACCGCATGCTGTCGGGCAACGTGGCCGACCTGTACGTGGTGCGCAGCTACCTGGACGCGCAGCGCGGATGGCAGTGAGCAAGGCGCCGCGGCGCACGCTGCTGAAGTGGCCGGAGGCCTGGCGCATCGTGCCCAGCCGCTTCCCGCCGCGCGGCGTGTTCGACCGCATCGCCTCCCCCGATGACCTGGAAGCGCTGTTCGCGATTGAATCGCTGACCAATGCACGCCTGCGGCAGGAGCTGGGCCAGCTGGACCTGGTGCCGAAGGCGCGGCGGGTCAGCGGCCCCGGCACGCAGCCGATCATGGCCGCCTTCACCCACCTCAACCCCGACGGCAGCCGCTTCAGCGACGGCAGTTACGGCGTGTTCTACGCCACGCGCTCACTGGAAACCGCCGTGGCGGAGACCATGCACCACCGCGCGAAGTTCATGGCCGCCACCCGCGAGCCGGCAACGAAGCTGGAAATGCGCTGCTACCGCACCGCCATCGAAGGCCGCCTGCACGACCTGCGCAAGGGCTGGCCCACGATGCTCGACCCCAACGACTACGGCCCGCCGCAGGCGCTGGCGCGCGAGCTGCGCGCGGCCGGCTCAGACGGCGTGGTGTATCCCAGCGTGCGCCACGCGGGCGGTGAGTGCGTGGGCGTGTTCTATCCCGACCTGATCAAGCCCTGCGTGCAGGCCCAGCACCTGATCTACAGCTGGGACGGCGAGCGGCTGAGCGCGCAGTACGCGGTGGCGACGCTGCATGCGGCAGGCTAACGCTCCGCACTGTGATTGATCTGGAAGAGACGGTTGTTACCACTGCAGCTGCTAGACGCATGCTGAATTGAACCGCCGCCCCCATGTAGTAGGTGTCTACGAGACCCAAGGCGGTTCATAGTCAGTTCGTGGAGTTCCCCACGCACTGTGCGCCATTTGCCGGCATCAGTTCCTAGAGGCCAGAACTAGAAGCAGTTCATCCGTTTTCTGGCGATCTCGAATCAATTCTTGAGCCAGAGCAATGGAGATCGCGACGCTCATCAGATGGCAGTCATGGATGCCTCGCGCTTCAAACCAACGCACCAGCTTGTTTCCGGGCAGGTCTTTGGTTGTCCGGCAAAGCCCGCCCAACCAATTCTGCTCGGTCCACTCTGCCAAGCGAACCAAGTATCCGCACCCCTTCTCACGAGAGGTGGCTGGTAGCCTGTTACAGGCGCTCTCAATGCAAAGACCCAGGCCGAGATCCACATCATCAAGACTCGTGAATCTACAAGAACTGGAGGGCGCCTGTACAAGCGGGACCAAGGGAAGCGCACGCGCAAGCTCATCCACAGCCTGGCCTAAACTGTCAGGTGCGTTTGGAGCGCGGGATAGAGGGTCAGGGTAAAGAGTCTGACCATCGATGGCGACTATGCGAGGTAAATACACAGGTTCGCGCGCAGACGTCTCTACTTCCGGCGTTGTGGCGCAGCTAACGAGCATGGTTGCGACTAGCACAGAAACAAAAGAATTCATTATTTTTTCTCCCTATCTAGTCGGAATACAGTCAGAGCAAAGCAAGACACCTTGGGAAGAAGATGACGGCAATCTGAGGGTGGAGCCGGCTGCTTCCCTTCCACCGGTTCTCATTCCAGGCAAATAGACGCGAAAATCCCCAGCAGGATTTGACATGAAAACAGGAACGCCATATTTCTGTGACGCAGCTATGTCCTCTGGAGAGAAGTACTTGTAGAACCATTCACCTCCGGACCCATGGGTATGAATGAACGCAGCCAAAAGTCCTGCTCTATCTTTATCTACCGACCACATCACGCCTCCGGCTGTTCCAACGGTAGAGTGGGTAACTTCTAATCCGCCGTATGGAACCATCCAATATGCCTCGGACGATATTTCTCGTTTAGCTTTGTCTGCTGACTGCGGGTTGTCGTCGCGGAGACGGGCGAACGCGACTGCCACCACAGAGTTTCTCAACATAGGGAACGATTCTTGAGCCCTGGTGAGATTAGTTGCATATGGCGGGGCACCGCTTATTGAACTTGTGCTTAGCGCAGGGTGGCTACTCATTGACCGGAAGTCGGCGCGGGTCCGTTCAGGCTCGGGCTCGGGCTCAGGCTCGGGCTCGGGTTCTGCGGACTCTTCGTCCTTTCTTCCGTCTGGATCCAAGAATCTGTACGGACTATTTGCACCGTACTTGTAGCGATTGAAGTTGGCCGGACTAACAGTACTTGCCATGACCGGGTCCACACTCAAGAATCGCCCGGCAGCAGGGTCGTAATAGCGCTGCTGCATATACGTCAGCCCCGTCGCCCCATCCACCACATGGCCGGTGTAGCCCATACCGTTGACGGTCTTGCCGATCGGCCCGCCGTACGGATCGTAGTTCGTGCGCTCGATGATGGCGCCCGAGGCGTCGCTGATCGCCACCGGGCTGCCCAGCGCGTCGGTGTGCTGGTACTTCGTCGCGGTGACGGCGTTGCTGGGCCACGCGTGGTCGATGGTGGCCACCAGGCTGCCGGCCAGGTAGACGTTCTCGTGCGTGGTCTGGTTGCTGGGGCCCTTGAACGAGAACAGCATCTGGCCGCTTTGCGCGTACATCCACAGCGTCAGGCTGCCGTTGCCCTGCGTGGTTTGCACCCGCCGGCCGTGGCCGTCGTAGCGGTAGGTTTCGGTGGTGCCGACGCTGCGCAGGCGGTTGCCGTAGTCGAAGTCGTGCGGCACGGTGTTGCGGGC
>DAORUD010000087.1:0-9918 GCA_035433005.1 Arenimonas sp.
GCCCTGCTCCAGGCCTTCGGAAGTGCGGCGGTAGTCGTGCAGCATCACGCCCACGTTGTGCACCAGCACGTCCACCGGGCCGGCAGCGGCGATTTCACCGGCGGCACGCGCCACGTCGCGCATCAGGGAAAGATCCACTGGCACCGGCTGGATGCGGCCCGCGCCGGTGGCTTCAGCCGCCAACGCATCGAGCTTGCGCACGTCGCGCCCGAGCGCCAGCACCGTGGCACCGCGCGCCGCCGCGCCCAGCGCGATGGCGCGGCCGATGCCGCCCGTGGCGCCGCTCACCACCCAGCGCTGCCCGCTGAAGTCGGCCTGTAGCGCGGCGTCGCCCACGCGGCGCGTGAAGCCGATGCGCGAGAACGGCAGCGCGAACCGCGCGTAGAAAATCGCTGCGCCGATCGCTTTTTTCATGCCGTCCACCGTTTCAGGAAGTCGTCGTCCAGGTGCCCGGTCTTGACCAGGATACGTGCGCCCTGCGGCGCGTGCGGCGCATGCCGCGAAAGGTGCGGGCTGCGCAGCCAGCTGCCGGCGGGGTACACGCCGTGTTCGTCTTCGAACTGGCCGCTGAGCACGAGGATTTCCTCGCCGCCCCAGTGCGTGTGCGGCTGGAACACCGTGCCCGGGGCCCAGTCCACCAGCGCGGTGTGCTGGGTGCCGAACGAATGCAGCGGCATCACGCGCAGGCCGGGCACCAGTCCGGGGCGCCAATCGCCCGACAGCGTGTCGATGCGCACCGCTTCATCGTCGCCTTGCTGGAACTGCCGCAGCTTCACGAACAGCGTGCAGCCGCCTTCGCTGCGCGGGGCGTGCCGGCTGCCGTCGGGGTTGCGCAGGTAGGTGCCGGGGCCGTGGTCGCCGCGGTGGTCGCTGAATACGCCGTCCAGCACCAGGATTTCCTCGCCGTCGGGGTGCGCGTGTTCGGGGAACACCGAGCCCGGCGCGTAGCGCACCAGGCTGGTGGCGCGCGCGGCTTCGTCGCCCACGCGGTCCAGCAGGCGCCGCGTCACGCCCGGCGACGGCGAGGCCTGCCAGGGCGAATCGTCGGGGCGGATCACGACGCGTTGGGTGAAATCGGCGTTCAGGCGCATGGGCGGGACGGGAACGGGAACTGCGCAGAGTGTGCCCGGACAGGTGTGTAGGCGGGATGTTGGTCGCCCGGCATCGGCCACACGCCGGCCGCATTTCGCCACGATAAGCGCCGCCCGCGACCGGAGCGCCTTCGGCCCGTTCAGCCTGCCGGTGTTAGGCTCACGGAATGTTTTCGCGCACTGGTTTGATCGGGTTGAGACTGCCCCTGGCGTTGGCCGCCACCCTGCTGTTGGCCGCCTGCCAGCGCGCGGCGCCGCCCGCGCCCGCCGGTGCGCCGCCTGCAAAAATGGAGGCCGTGGCCGAGGCCAACGGCGCCGTCAGCCTGGCGCCGATGACGCCCGCGCCGCCGGCCGCGGCGCCCGCACCCGCCGCCGAAAAGAAGCCTGCCGGCCCGCCGCCGGTGGACTGGAGACCGGTGACGCTGGAACCCGGCGAAGCCTGGCTCAGCTGCCAGCTCGACTATTCCCGCCACGGCGACGGCGAAGCCCTGCTTTCGCTGGACCGCGAAACGCTGGATGCCCAACTGCAGGGCTGCACCGAGCGCGGCGTGCTGAGGCTGCGCTACCGCGGCCGCGTGGATGCGGACTTCGCCGCGCTGGTCGAGCGGATCACGGTGGTGGCCGACGCGCTGGGCATCCGCAAGCGCGTGCTGGACCTGGACTCCGCCGGCGGCCTGGTGGAAGACGCCATCCGCGCCGGCGACTTCATCGCCGCGTCGCGCTGGACCGTCTGGGTGCGCGAGGAATCGATCTGCCACAGCGCCTGCGTGTTCCTGCTCAGCGCCGGCGACGTGCGCCGCATCGCCGGCGAAGTGGGCATCCACCGCCTGATCCGCATGAGCTCGACCGCCACCACGCGCGGCGAACTCAACGCCGAGCTGCGCGTGGTGCACGGCCGCGTGCGCGACTACCTGGAGCGCAACGGCTCCAGCGTGGACGTGGCCGACCTGATGATGGCCGTGCCCAACCGCAGCCTGCGCATGCTGTCCGGCGACGAGCTGCTGCGCTTCGGCCTGGACGGCGTGAACCCGGCGCAGGACGACCTGGACCGGCTGCGCCTGCAGCGTGAGTGCGGCGAAGACTTCGTGTCGCGCCGCGACGCCTTCGCCCGCGCCTTCAACCGCAAGTGCCGCGAACACGACAGCGAGCTCGACCAGCTCAACGCCTGCGGCCTCGCGCTGCGCGGCAGCTTCGGTTTCCCCGACGCCGACTGCCCCGCCGAAAGCCCGCTGTCGGAGTTCGACCTGGCCCAGGCCGAGCCCGACCCCGCCGCCGCGCCCGCCGAATCGCCAGAGGCCGCGCCGGCCGCGCCGTATGGCGAAGCACAAAGCGCGATGATGCCGCTGCCGGCTACGCCGCCCGCCGACTAGCGGGATTGTTCGGCCGCCGGGGCATCACGGCCCGGGACGGGCTGGCGATGCAACGGATCGACTTCGGCGCCGTCCTGCCAGGGGAAAAGCCCGCGCCGGTCCGGCCAGACAACCTGGTAGAGCGGGAACCCATCGCCGCCATGGAACCACAGCGCGGACGCCACGAAGTCGCCATAGCTTTCGCGGGGCACCGGCACGAAGGCGCAGTCGTAGCCTTCCAGCAGTTCGCTGCAGGGCGCGTCCAGCGCGAACATGGTTCCGGACTCGGCCGCACTGGCCACCGTGCTGAGAATCTCGTGGGCCACCTTCGCCTCCAGGCCGAAGATGATGAACTCCGGCTGGCCGTACGACGCGTGCAGCCCCACCGTGTAGGTGAAGCGCAGGTCGTCCGTCTGCGCGTCGCTTCCCACGCTGGTGCAGTGCCAGCCGAACCGCTTGACGTTGGCCAGCACGGTTTGTTCGTACCGGTTCTTTGGCTCAGGGCGCTTCATGTTCGGCTCCGGGGTCTTGCGTTCGTTGGGGGTCGTCGTCATCGTCCAAAGCGCGCCTGGCCAGGGCGGGATCATCGGCGAACACGCCGTCCACGCCCGTTGACGCATAGGCCCGCAGCTCCTGCACGGCGCCGGCTTCGCTGCGGGCCGCGGGACCGTCGGCGCTGCGGAAGCGCGCTTCGAGGAAGGTATTCTCGGGCCGGAACGTGTACGCCACCACCTGCAGCCCCGCCGCGTGCGCGGCTTCGACCAGCGCGCTGCGATATCCGCCGCCATCGCGCGGTTCGATCTGCAGCATCCGGTACGCCGGGCCGATGGCGTCGGCGTAGGCCGCCACGCCCTGCAGGCCGTCGCGGGTGCACAGCTGTGCGTACGTGACCGCTGCGCCCGCCAGCACCGTGTCGTACGGCGACCGGTCGGGCGCAGCCAGGAGCTGCAGCAGGCGGACATGGCCACCGCGCGGCAGCTGCCGCCGCAGCGCGCGCAGGTTGGCGGTTTCGAACGACTGGATCATCACCGGCGCGCGGCGGGTGTAGTCGTGCCCGGCCAGTTCGTCCAGCAGCGGCTGCTCCATCGCCAGGCCCAGCGCGGCGAAGTGGCTGGGGTGCTTGATCTCGGGCACCAGGCCGATGGTGCGGCCCAGCGCGGCCGAACGTGCGGACACCAGCGCGATGATTTCCGCGAACGTGGCCACTTCGAACCGGCCGTCCCACGCGGTGGAGCGCAGATGCGGCAGGCGTTCGCGCGCGCGCAGGGTCTTGATCTCGGCCAGGGTGAAGTCTTCGCTGAACCAGCCTTCCACCCGGGCGCCGTCTACCGTCTTTGCGCTGCGGCGGGCGGCGAACTCCGGCCGCTGCGCCACGTCGGTGGTGTCGGAGAGTTCGTTCTCGTGGCGGGCCACCAGCACGCCGTCGCGGGTCATCACCAGGTCGGGTTCGACGGCGTCGGCGCCCTGCTCGATGGCCAGCGCGTAGGCCGCCAGCGTGTGCTCGGGGCGGTGCGCGCTGGCGCCGCGGTGGGCGATCAGCCAGGGGCGCTTCATTCGCCCGGGTCCAACACGTAGTCGGCGAACCGGGGTTCGCGCGCCGCCCGCACGTACTGGTTCACGAAGCCCGGGAAGATGGCAATCACCTTGCCGCTTTCCGTGCGGTACCAGCTGCGGCACTGCGCCCACACCGAGCCGCCCAGGCGCTGCTGCAGGGCGGCGTTGTGCGCCTGCTGCACGTCGGCGCGCACTTCGATGGCGCGGTGGCCACCGCGCTCCACTTCGCGCATGCAGGCGATGGCGTGGTCTGCCGCGGGCTCGATGAACAGCAGCGTGGACGTGTGGCCGGTGGCGGTGTTCGGGCCCAGCATCAGGAACAGGTTGGGGAAGCCGGCCACGCTGATGCCGTGCAGGGCTTCGGGCCCGTCCTTCCACGCCTCGGACAGCGTGCGGCCGCCGCGGCCGTGGATGGCCAGCGACTGCAGCAGGTGCACGGTGTCGAAGCCGGTGGCGCACACCAGCGCGTCCATCGTGCGCTCGGCGCCGTCGGCGGTGACGATGCCGTGCGCGGTGATGCGTTCGATGGGCGTGGTGACCACGGCCACGTTGGGCTGCGACAGCGCCGGGTAGTAATCGTTGGAATAGATGATGCGCTTGCAGCCCAGCGGGTAGTCGGGCGTGAGCGTCCTGCGCAGCGCGGGGTTGGCGATGCCCTTGCGGCGCTGGCGCGCGGCCAGCCCGAGCATCATCCGGCGCATGAAGGTGCCTTCATCAAAGCCGCGCCGGCCCAGCTCGAGGAACTGCACCCACGCCGTGCGCACCGCCAGGGCATAGGGCGGGAACGCGGCCAGCACGCGGTCGAACCAGCGGTACTTTCGTTCCAGCCGCGGCAGCACCCAGTTCGCGGTGCGCTGGAACACGTGCAGCTGCGCGGCCTCGCGGGCGATCGGCGGAATCAGCTGCACGGCCGTGGACCCGGTGCCGATGACGCCCACGCGCAGGCCCGCCAGCTTCTTGCCGTGGTCCCAGCGCGCCGAGTGCAGGCGCAGGCCCTGGAAATCGTCCAGGCCGGGGATGTCGGGCCAGCGCGGCTGGCTCAGCGGTCCGGCGCTGCAGACGAAGAAGCGCGACACCAGTGTGTCGCCGCGCGCGGTGCGGAAGTGCCACAGGCCGGTGGCCTCGTCAAAGCGCGCCTCGCTCAGCCGCGCGCCCAGCCGCAGGCGCGCGAACAGCCCGTGCTTCTCCGCCAGCGCCTGCTGGTAGGCCTGGATTTCGGGCGCGTTGGCGAAGCGCTGGCTCCAGCGCGCGTTGGGCGCGAACGAAAACGCATACGCCGGCGCGGGCACGTCCACCTGCGCACCGGGGTAGCGGTTGTCCCACCAGGTGCCGCCCAGGCCGTCGCTTTGCTCCAGCAATACGAAGTCGTGGCGGCCCTGCTGCTGCAGCTTCATCGCCATGCACAGCCCCGACATGCCGGCGCCGAGGATCACCACGTCGTGCACGGCGTGGTGCGGCGGTGCGCTGGCGTCGAGCGCCTTCAGCGCGAAGCGCGCGATGCGCGACACCGCCGCGTTGGCGCTGGGCAGCTGGCCGGCGTGCAGCGGGTACACGTGCCAGCGGTGTGGCTCCACTTCCAGCGTGCTGTCCACGCCGGCAGCCAGCAGCGCGGCGTGCAGCGCGCGCGACTGGTCGCACAGCAGTTCGTCGGTGCCGCACTGGATCAGCACCGGCGGCAGGCCGCGATGGTCGGCCAGCAGCGGCGACACGCGCGGGTCGCCGGTGGCGGTGCCGGCGTAGTGCGCGGCGCAGGCCTGCATCCACGCCGCGGTGAGCATGGCTTCGCCGGGCACGGGCGGCGGTTGGTGCGCGTGCCTCAGGTCCACCCACGGCGACAGCAGCGCGAGGCCAGCCGGCGCGGGCCGGCCGCTGTCGCGCACCTGCACGGCCAGGGCCAATGCGAGGCCGCCGCCCGCGGAATCGCCGGCGATCAGCACCGGGCCTTGCGCGGCCAGCGCGTCGTACACCGCCAGCGCGTCGTCCAGCGCGGCGGGGAAGGGATGTTCCGGCGCCAGGCGGTAGTCGGGCACCACCACGGGCAGCCCGCTGTCGCGCGCCAGCCAGGCGGCCAGCGCGCGGTGCGTGCGCGGCGAGCCCACGCAGTAGGCGCCGCCGTGCAGGTAAAGCACGGTGCCGGCGCGGCAGGGCCGGGCGCGTTCGTCCTGCCAGCGTTCGGCGGGCACGCCGGCGACGGACGCCGCGTGGCGCACGACGCCTCGCGGCAGCCGGCCGATCCCCGCCAGAGTCTGCAGCCACGCCCGCTGCGTCGGCACCGGCCAGCGCGGCGACAGGAACGGCTTGAGCAGCAGGCGCAGCGTGCTTCGAAGCGCGAACGCCGGTATTGACTCGCTCAGCCTCATTTCCGGGCGTTCCCTTACTGGGCGGCCATCGCGGCGGGATCCATCCAGAACATCTCCCAGACGTGGCCATCGGGATCGGCCACGGCGCGGCTGTACATGAAGCCGTGGTCCTGCATCGGATTCACGTCCGCGGTGCCGCCGTGCGCCGCGGCCGTGGTGTTCGCCGCATCCACGTCCTCGATGCTGTCCAGCGCCAGCGCCAGCAGCACTTCGCTGGCGGACGGCGGCGGGATGGGCCGGGTGGTGAACGTGCGCCACTTGTCGTGGGTGAGCAGCATCACCTGGATGGCCTCGCTCCAGACCATGCAGGTGGCGGTGTCGTCGCTGAAGTGCGGGTTGTTGGTGAAGCCCAGCGCTTCATAGAAGGCCATGGATGCCGGAAGGTCGGCCACGGGCAGGTTGATGAAGATCATTCGGGTCATGGCGGCCTCCTGGGCGGCGAGCCCAAGACCGGGCTCGGCTGATGCTAGTCAAACTCGCGCCCTTGCGCAGCCCTCGGGAGGCTGCGATGGCGGTCCGCTCAGCCGGGAACTCGCACGAACCCTTCCATCAGCACCCGCGCGCTGCGGCTCATGATGGCCTTGCGCACCACCCACTGGCCGTTCACCTGCATGGCCTCGGCGCCCACGCGCAGCGTGCCGCTGGGATGGCCGAAGCGCACCGCCGTGCGCTCGCCGCCGCCGGCCGCGGCGTTCACCAGCGTGCCGGGAATGGCCGCGGCGGTGCCGATGGCCACCGCCGCCGTGCCCATCATGGCGTGGTGCAGCTTGCCCATGGACAGCGCGCGCACGTGCAGGTCAATGTCCGCCGCCGCGATGCGCTTGCCGCTGCTGGTGGTGTAATCGGCGGCCGGCGCGATGAAAGCCACCTTCGGCGTGTGCTGGCGCTTCGCGGCGTCGGCCACGTCTTTGATCAGGCCCATGCGCACGGCGCCGTGGGCGCGGATGGTTTCGAACATCGCCAGCGCCTTGGCGTCGCCGTTGATGGCGTCCTGCAGTTCGGTGCCGGTGTAGCCCAGCGCCGACGCCTGCACGAACACGGTGGGGATGCCGGCGTTGATCATCGTCACCGTCAGCGCGCCCACGCCGGGCACGTCCAGCGTGTCGGTGAGGTTTCCGGTGGGGAACATCGCGCCGCCGCCCTCGCCTTCGCCCTCGTCGGCCGGGTCAATGAACTCCAGCACGATCTCGGCGGCCGGGAAGGTGACGCCGTCGAGTTCGAAGTCGCCGGTTTCCTGCACTTCACCGTTCGTGACCGGCACATGCACCACGATCGTCTTGCCGATGTTGGCCTGCCACACCTTCACCGCGAACGTGCCGTTGGCCGGCAGCCGCGCCTTGTCGATGAAGCCATTGGCGATGGCGAACGGCCCCACCGCGGTGCTGAGGTTGCCGCAGTTGCCGCTCCAGTCCACGAAGGCGGTATCAATGGACACCTGGCCGTAGAGGTAGTCCACGTCGTGGCCGGGCTGCGAACTCTTCGAAATGATCACGCACTTGCTGGTGCTGGACGTGGCGCCGCCCATGCCGTCGGTGTGCTTGCCGTAGGGGTCGGGCGAACCGATGACGCGCATCAGCAGCGCGTCGCGCGCGGGGCCGGGCACGCGCGCGGCCTCGGGCAGGTCTTCAAGGCGGAAGAACACGCCCTTGGACGTGCCGCCGCGCAGGTAGGTGGCGGGGATGCGGAGCTGGGGGGCGTGCTTCATTTGCTTTCCTTGGGTTCGGCCATCCATGCCGGGATATCACGCTGGGCGTGCAGCACACGCCAGATGTCCAGATGGGTTTCGAGTTCGACGTAGAGCAACAGGTAGGGATAGCCATTGAGCGGCCAGAACCGCAGGCCCTCGAGGTTCAGGGCCACGGCGTAGCGCGATGATCCGATGGCCGGGTGGCGTGAGAGATGGTCGATGCCATGCTCGACGGCGGCAAGGAAACGTTCGCCCGCCGCGAGCCCTGCCTCTTGCGCATACCACCAGGCCGCCTCGGCCGCATCACTCCGCGCGGCAGCGCGCCAGATGGCTGGCTTCACTTCGCGTGGCGCGCGCGCAGTTGCTCGCGCATCTTGCCGAACGTGTCGGCAGTGACCCGCTCGCCCGGGCCCGAGTTGGCGCCCTCCAGCAGCAGGCCCCGCAGTTTCTCGACGTCACGCTGCTTGCGGATCAGTTCACGCAGGTATTCGCTGCTTGACCCGTACGCGTGCTCGGCGACCTGCGCATCGACGAAGGCCTTCAGGTCATCGGGCAGGGAGATGTTCATGGTGGCCACGACAGGCTCCTATGGCAAAGATTGCCATAGGAGTTTACGCCCCGGCGCGAGGCCCGGCAATGCGCCGATGGCCCGGGTGGCTGTCGGCGTTCGACCCGTCTCAGGCCGCCGCCGTGGCCGCCAGGAAATCCTGCGCGAAGCGCTGCAGCACGCCGCCCGCCTCGTAAATGGACACTTCTTCGGCGGTGTCCAGGCGGCAGGTCATCGGCACCTCCAGGCGCTCGCCGCTGCGGCGGGTGACCACCAGGGTGAGCGTGGCGCGCGGGGTGCGTTCGCCCAGCACATCAAAGGTTTCGGTGCCGTCCAGGCCCAGGGTCTTGCGGGTGGTGCCGGGCTGGAACTCCAGCGGCAGCACGCCCATGCCGATCAGGTTGGTGCGGTGGATGCGCTCGAAGCCTTCGGCTGCAATCACCTCCACGCCGGCCAGGCGCACGCCCTTGGCGGCCCAGTCGCGCGAGCTGCCCTGGCCGTAGTCGGCGCCGGCGACGATGATCAGCGGCTGGCCGCGATCCAGGTAGGTTTCGATCGCCTCCCACATGCGCATCACTTCGCCTTCGGGCTCCACGCGCGCCAGCGAACCCTTCTTCACCGCGCCGTCCACCACCGCCATTTCGTTGCTCAGCGTGGGGTTGGCGAAGGTGGCCCGCAGTGCGGTCAGGTGGTCGCCGCGGTGGGTGGCGTAGGAATTGAAGTCCTCTTCGGGCAGGCCCATCTTCGCCAGGTATTCGCCGGCGGCGGAGTTGGCCAGGATGGCGTTCGAAGGCGACAGGTGGTCGGTGGTGATGTTGTCGCCCAGCAGCGCCAGCGGGCGCAGGCCGCGCAGCGTGCGCTCGCCGGCCAGCGCGCCTTCCCAGTACGGCGGGCGGCGGATGTAGGTGCTGCGCGGGCGCCAGTCGTACAGCGGGCTGACCTGCTCGCCGCTTTCCACAACCACGCTGAACATCGGCTCGTAGACCTTGCGGAACTGCTCGGGCTTCACGCTGGCCTTCACGATGGCGTCGATCTCTTCGTCGCTCGGCCACAGGTCCTTGAGCGTGACGGGCCGGCCGGCGGCATCCACGCCCAGCGCATCCTTCTCGATGTCGAAGCGGATGGTGCCGGCGATGGCATAGGCCACCACCAGCGGCGGCGAGGCCAGGAAGGCCTGCTTGGCATAGGGATGGATGCGGCCGTCGAAGTTGCGGTTGCCGCTGAGCACGGCGGTGGCGTACAGGTCGCGGTCGGTGATTTCCTTCTGGATGGCCGGGTCCAGCGCGCCGCTCATGCCGTTGCAGGTGGTGCAGGCGAAGGCGACGATGCC
>DAORUD010000088.1:0-9846 GCA_035433005.1 Arenimonas sp.
GCTGTCGGTAGATCTGCAGCACCAGCGCCAGGCACACGAACGAGCCCAGCACCGGCACGAAGGCCAGCACCGCCAGCAGCGCCGCCATGCCCGTGGACTTGCCCAGGCCCAGGCTGCAGCGGTACGCGCCAAAGGCCGCCACCGCGCCCAGTCCCACGGCCAGGGCCTGCAGCGCCGGGCCCTGCGCGAACTTCGTGGCCAACAGCAGCAGGATGAAGCTGGCCGCGCCCACCAGCAGCGAGATCACCGCGGCGCCGCCGACGCGGCCTTCGCCCGCGTCACCGGCGTCTACTGTCGGCGCGGGCGCCGTCGACATGGCGCGCGGCGTTACCGTCCTGGCGCCGCCACCCGGCACACCGCTGCCCTGATGCCTGCTCGCCAGTACACGCAGCAGCTGCCCCGGCTCGCGGATCTGGTCCAGCAGCAGGGTGGAATCGAGCAGCGTGCCGGCCGTGATGCCCCCGCGGCGTGCGTCTTCGGAGCCGCGCGACTTCGCCAGCATCATCAACGCGTTGGCCGCCACCAGGTCCTGCGGCACGCCGCTGCCCGTGCGGTAGGCCATGGCCAGCTGGAACAGGCCATCGGCATGGCCACCGTTGGCGGCCTGGCTGAACCAGTGAAGCGCCTTGGCCGCATCCTGCGGCCGGCCGTCGCCGTGCTGGAAGCACACGCCCAGGTTGAACTGGCACGACACCACGCCGCGGTCGGCGCCGCGCGCGAAGGCATCAGCGGCCTTGCCGCTATCGCGCGGCACGCGCTCGCCGGTGATGTACTCCACGCCCAGCTCGAACCAGGCGTCGTTGTCACCGGCCTCGGCGCGGGCGCGGATCTTTTCAACCGCTTCGGCCGGGTCTTCCAGGATGGTCAGCGCGGGCGCCGCGGCCGCTGGCACAGTCGCGGCTGATGGCTGGGGCGCTTCGCGGGGCGCGGCCGGTAGCGCAGCCTCGGGCGCCTGCGCCTGCCGCCACTTGGCGAAGCGCTCGTCCAGCACCGGCGCCAGGCGGTCGTAGTTTTCCCAGGTGTCGGGCACGGAGCAGAAATCGTCGGTGGTTTCGCCGCCGTTGGGGATCTGGTCGGCGAACACGCGGCCGTAGTCGGCCACGAAGTGCGCTTCGTAGTAGCTGGCGGTGAACGCGTTGCCCACGTCGTTGAAGTCGTCGTCGGTAAGCTTGCCGTCGCAGCGGTCGAAGAACAGCTGCGCGCCGGTGGCCTCGCGCGCCAGCAGCGGCGCCAGCGTTTCTTCATCGAAGTCCCAATCCAGCAGGCCCCTGGACGCTGCCCACGCCAGGTACATGCCCATGTGCGTGCCGCCGGCCTCGTTGGGCAGGCGGTCGGTCTCGAAGTTGAGGAAACAGTATTCGGCGTCGTCGTACTTCATGTGCTTCCCGTTGAATTGGCGGCCTGCAGCGATACCTGCTTCCGGCCATTGTCCAGCCACTGCCGGCCCACTTCGGCGAAACCCCAGCGCGCGTGGAAGCGCGCCGAGGCCTCGTTGGGCGGCACCACGTTGAATTCACAGGTCACGGCCCGCGCGCCGGTGCCGCGCGCGAAGTCGAACAGGTCGCGGTAAAGACGCGCACCGACGCCGCGGCCGCTGAAGCGTGCGTCCACCACCACCCGGTCCACGTACACGAACGACGGGTAGCGCGCGGCGAACCAGTCGAAGTTGGGGTTCGGATACACCGCGCCGTCGCGGAAGGCCAGCAGGAAGGCCGCGACCTCGCCGTCCACCACGGCCACGCGGTGCAGGCACGCGGCGGCGTGCAGGAACTGCAGCCGCGCCGCGTCCATCACGCTGGTGTGCGCCACCTCCGCGGCGTTGAGCGCCACGATGCGCGGGAAGTCGGCGGCGGTGGCGTCACGAACCACGGGGTCGTCCATGCCCGATTATGGCGCGGCCGGTCGAATATCATGAAGCCCCTCCCCGTGCCCGCCCGCCGATGATCCCCTGGTCCCACCGCAGCTCCGCCGGCTTCACGATCCGGGGCGAGCATTCCGAGCCTTCGGGCAAGCCCGTGCTGCACTTCGTGCACGGCACCGGCTACTGCGGCCGCGTGTACTGGCCGATGCTGTCGCGGCTGCAGGCCGGTTTCGACATCGTCACCAGCGACGTGCAGGGCCACGGCGACACCGACCACGGCGGCCGCTTCCACGGCTGGAACCGCAGCGCGGAGCTGGCGCTGGAGGCCTGGCAGGCGCTGCACCGGCGATTCGACCCCGTGCCGCACTTCGCCATGGGCCACAGCTTCGGAGGCGTCATCACGGCGCTGATGCTGGCCCAGGACCCGGCGCAGTTCCGGCGCGCGGTGCTGCTGGACCCGGTGTTCTTCTCGCCGGTGATGATCGGCGTGGCGGCGGTTTCCGACGTGGTGGGCCTTTACCGCCGCAACACGCTGGCCAAGAAGGTGGCACGGCGCCGCCGGCACTGGCCGGACCGCGCCGCGGCCTACGCCAACCTCGAGGGCCGCGGCATGTTCAAGGGCTGGGCGCCGGAAGCGCTGCAGGCCTACGTGGACTTTGCCCTGAAGGACAGCGAAGGCGGCGGCGTCGAGCTCAAGTGCCGCCCCAGCCGCGAGGCCGACCTGTTCAGCTCCTACCCGCGCCGGCTGTGGTCCACGCTGGCCCGGGTCCGCACGCCGCTGCTGATCGAGTACGGCCAGCACAGCTACCCGTTCGTGGCGGCGTCGGCGAAGCGCCTGGGCGCGCAGCACGCGCACATGCAGATTGCCCAAGTCGCGGGCGGCCATTGCTACATGCAGGAAGACCCGGCCGCCGCGGCGCGCCGCGCGCGCGCCTTCCTGCTGGGCTGAGCGCGCCGTCAGGCCGGATCGAGCAAGGTCAGCACGGGCGCGAAGCCGCCACCGGGCGTGCGGAAGTTGGTGGTCTGGCCCTGGTAGGTGCGCGCCGCGAACAGCAGCGGCCTGCCGCGATACGCGTAGCAGCGGATGTCCACCTTCAGCGGCACGTCGCCCGCGCTCTGGTGGCGCTGGCTGGGCGGCACCAGGGCCTGGGCCACGTAGTCGGCGCCGGCCATCTGCTGCCAGGTCTTGTGCGTGAGCTTGTCGCCGCGGTAGCTGGCGCGGCCGCCGAAGCCGCCCGCGGGCTTGAAGAACAGCTGCCTGCGGCGCTGCCACAGGTCGTCGCGGTTGGCGTCGGTCATCACTTCGGTGCGCGGCACGCACTGCGCCAGGCAGTCCACCGCGTCGGCGTGCAGGCCGGCGCGCTCCAGGAAACCGCGATCGCCCAGCAGCGCCAGGTTGCGCTTGTCGGCGTACAGCGCGTGGCTCCAGGGATGCGGGCTCATGGCCACGGCGCGGTCGAGGTAGGCGGCGCGCAGCGCGGCCGACGCCGGTTCGGCCAGCGCGAAATCGGTGCAGCGGTTGTAGACGAAGCCGATGCGCCTGCCGTCGAAGCACAGCTGGCCGTCAACGCAGGCCAGCTCGCCCGGGTCGCACACCACCGCCTCGATGCCGCGGGCGCGGAAGCGGTCCTGGAACAGCAGGAACTCGGGGTAGAGGTATTGCTGCGTCGGCGCCTCGTCGACGATGGCGACCAGGCCGTCGCGGCCTCCGGGTTTCTGTGCGTTCCACTCGGCCAGCAGAACGTCCAGCGCTGCGTCCTCGACGTCGGCGTCGCCCACGGCGGGCGCGCTCAGCGTGGGCATGCACAGCGACTGCGCCTTCACCAGCAGCGCGTTGATCATCACGCCGCCCGGATTGGTGTTGATCTCGATCAGGCGCGGGCCGTCGGCGGCAAGATGGAAATCAAAGCCCAGCAGTCCGCCCGGCGAGCCCGGGTCGAACGCGGCGATGCCGGGCGCCCACGCGCGCACCGCCGTGCGCCAGGCCGGCGTGGCCACCGCGGCTTCGATGGCGGTGACCACGCGTTCCATCGCCCGCACGCTGGCGGCCGGCACGAAGATGGGCAGCGACGCGAACAGGTGCGCGTGCGTGTCGGCCAGCGGCGCCGTCGCGCCGTGCGCAGCCAGCACGTCGGCCAGGTGCCGGCGCAGCTGCGCCGGATCCACCGCCAGGCAGAAGCACGCGCGATGCAGGGCCTCGGCGGACAGCGGCGCCGCGCACGACAGGCCGCAGATCTCGGCAATGGATTCGGGCGTGGCTTGGTTGGTCACGGCGGTCGCCAGGGGAACTGCCGCGATGGTCGCCCTTGTTCGTCGGCTTGGCAACGCGGGCGGCTTCAGAAGTGCGGCAGCCACATGAACATCAGCGCCGCGCCCGTGCCCAGCGCCGTCAGCAGCGCGCACAGCGACAGCAGCAGCGCCACCGCACGCTGGGCGCCGCGGCCGGCGCGCTCGGCGCGGAAGTACAGCTCGGCCACGGCCAGCGGCACCAGGTAACAGCCGAACACCCAGGCCACGTCGAACGGGCCGTCCAGCTGCGCGGTGTTGCCGCGCGGGCCCTGGTTCACCAGGATCCAGCCCATCAGCCCCAGCCGCAGCATCCACACGCCGCTGACCAGCAGGAAGGCGCGGATGGCCCAGCGCCGGTGCCCGTCGAAGCGGCGCTGCCGCGCCAGGCGCCAGGCCATCACCACGGCCACCACGATCAGCACGCCGTTCAAGCTGATGGCGATCGCCGAGATGTCGCTAAGCCGCGAGCCGCGCAGCCAGGTCATGTACAGGCCGCTGGCCACGCCCACCAGCGCCAGGGCCATGAACACGCGGCCGGCGCCGCGGTGCCAGCCCGGGTAGCGCCGGCGCAGCCACGGCACCAGCTGCAGCAGGCCCACCGCGTTGAGCACCGCCGCCGCCAGCACGTGGCCCAGCAGCGAGGCGTTGCCCAGGGTGTCGCCGGCCACGTGGCCGGTGATCAGCGAGGTGCGGTTCACCGCCTCGCCGTCGCCCAGCAGCAGGGGCCAGGCCAGCACCCAGGCGATGTACACCGCGAAGATCCACTGGCTGGCCAGGGCGGCCACGAACCAGGCGCGGGCCGAGCGGGCCAGCGCGGGGGAAACAGGGGCGATCGGGGCGGACATGCGGGTTCTCCGTGGAAAGGGGGCCCACGGTGCCGCCCGCCCGCGCGCCCTGTCCTGCCGGATTCGGAATCTGGAACACGCTCGTGACCATCGGCGCAGGCGCGCCGGCCGCGGAGCGCCCACCATGGGCCACGTTTTCCGCTCCGGATGGCCCGCCATGACCGCTTGGATACCCGCGCTGCAGGCCACCGCCCTGAGCCTGGCGCTGCTGTGGCTGGTGGTGGCGCTGGCGTCGCGGCCGTTTTCGCCGCTGGCCGCGGTGTGGGCGGCGTTCTGCGGCTCCATCGCCATGCTGATGGCGCGCGGCCTGGTGGGCCCGGACGCGGCGGGCTGGTACCAGCTGTTCGGCGCGGGGGCCTGCCTGACCTGCAACGGGTTCTGGCTGGTGTCGCGCGCGCTGTTCCGTTCCGGGCGGCCGTTCGGCGCGCCCCACCTGGCGTATGCCGGGCTGGTAGCGGCGCTGATCGTGGTGGTGCAGCAGCGTGCGGCGCTGCCGCCGGTGCTGGCGGTCAGCGCCGGCGAACTGCTCAACCTGCTCAGCCCGGCCGCGCTGGTGATGGCGTTCTGGGAAGGCTTGCGCGGGTGGCGGCAGCACCGCGGCGCCGAGCGCGCGCTGCGCGCGGTGTTCCTGGCGACCTACGGTGCTTGCGTGGCGGCGTGCTTCGTCGCGCCTGCGCTGTTCGACCCGGCGGGCACCGGCGGCGTGCAGGCGGCCACGGCGGCCGCGTCGGCGGCCGCCATCCTGGTGGTTGCGCAGGGACTGGTGGCGTGGCGGCTGCGGCATCCGCTGGCGGCGGCCCGGCACGCGCTGCCGGCCGCGCCGGTGGACGCACTTCGCGACGAAGACATCGCCCTGGCGCAGGCGCTGGAGCGGCACATGCGCAGCCAGCGCCCCTGGCTGCAGCCCGAGCTCAAGCTCACGCAGCTGGCGCAGGCATTGCAGGTTCCCGAGTACCGCATCAGCCGCGCCATCCACGGCCCGCTGGGGCATCGCAACATCAGCCAGTACGTGAACGCCTATCGCCTCGACCACGCGCGTGCGCTGCTGCGCGATCCCGCCTGCGACGCGTGGTCCACGCTGGTGGTGGGCATGGAGAGCGGCTTCGGTTCACTGGGCGCCTTCCACCGCGCGTTCCGGGTGGCCGAAGGCGTGACGCCGGGCGAGTACCGCGCGGCGCGCGACATCGCCGCCGAGCCCAGCCCCGCCTGATCGGCGGCAGTCTCCAGGCGCGGGTTAAGTTGATCTGACCCCGTTTCTCAGGGCCACATCTGTTTGGACAGGGTGGCGTCGAGTTCGGTGGCGCGGACCACGGCGGGGTGGGCGGCCACGCGTTCCAGGTAGGCCATGATCACGGGCAGCTTGGGCACGATGCCGAACTCGGTGGTCCAGCGCAGGCCGGTGCCCCACAGCAGGTCGGCGGCGGTGAGCGTGTCGCCGACGATGTAGTCGGCGCGCGAGAGCTGGGCCACCAGGGCTTCGATCACGCTGTCGTAGTCGCGCCAGGGCGCGGTGGTCGGGTCCACGGGCGGGCGCTTGAACGCGTGGTCCATCAGCGCCGGTTCGAAGCACGCGGCGTAGAAGGCCAGCCAGCGCAGGTAAGGCCCGCGCCGCGCATCGTCCAACGCCGGCGCCAGGCCCGCGTCCGGGAAGCGGTCGGCCAGGTAGATCGTGATGGCCACCTGTTCGGTAACCACCGCGCCGTCGTGCACCAGGGTGGGCAGCTTGCCCAGCGGGTTGATGGCCAGGAATTCCGGCGTGCGGGTCTGGCCGGCGGCGAAATCCAGCGGCTTCACTTCGTAGGGCACGCCCAGCGCCTCGAGCAGCACGCGCGCGCTGGCCGAGCGGGAACGGGGGTTGTGGTACAGCGTGAGCGTGGTCATGGCGGATCTCGGCCGGGCGTTGGGCGCGGGGTGCTAGGCGGCCACATCCACATACTGCACCTGCACCACCGGCGGAGGGATGGGGTCACCGTCTTCGCGCATACCGGCCAGATGCAGTTCGATGGCCTGCTGCATCAGCCGCTGGACTTCCTCGACCGTGTCGCCAACGGCCACGCAGCCCGGCAGGTCAGGAGCCCAGGCGCCGTAGTTGTTGTCCGTCTTGTCGATCACGATGGCGTAGCGCATGGCGTTCACCTCTTCAGGCCGGCCTGGTTGAGGATGCTCCTGAGAATGGCGTGTGGCAAATCCTTGCTGGGCTTGCCGGCAACGGTGACTCGGCCCGGCTTTATCGGATGGACGAACTGGCGGTGGCTGCCACGCTGTGCCACCAATACCCAACCGTCCTCCCGGAGGCGGTCCAGGATGTCACTGACCTTTGGCGGCATGGCAGGGCTTCCAGCGGTGGCTTCCCGACCTTGCTGCAGGTCGCCAAAGGCGATCCGCCGGCGGCCGGGTTCTCGAAGCTGCTACGTTGACCGCTGAAACCCTTGGGAAAAGTCCTATGCCCACCCGCCTCCGCATCAGCCTTCCGCTCGCCCTGCTGCTGGCCTGCGCGCCAGCCCTCGCCGGCGACACACCCGCCGACGCCGAGCTCGAAGCCCGCATCACCGCCATGGGCAAGGTGAGCAGCGCCAGCGCGGGGCAGTACTCGCCCGACGGCCAGCACATCGCCTACCTCACGAATGTCAGCGGCTCGCCGCAGGCCTGGGTGATGCCGGCCGCGGGCGGCACGCCGCGGCAGCTCACCAACGGCAGCGACCCGGTGTCGGGCCTGCGCTGGTCGCCCGACGGCAAGCTGGCGTATGCGGTGTCGCCGGGCGGCGGCTACAACGCGCAGCTGTTCATCAGCAGCGCCGACGGCACCCAGGTGAAGCGCGTCAACGAAGGCGAGTCCAACACCTTCCCCGGCGACTTCGCGCCCGACGGCCGCTACCACTTCCGCAGCAACGCCCGGACGCCCGACGCCACCGACACCTGGATCTACGACCCGAAAACCGGCAAGGCCGCCATCGCCATCGAGATGCAGGGCCTGGGCGGCGTGGACGACATCCAGGGCAACCGCGCCCTGGTGAACCGCCTGGTGACGCGCGGCAACAACAACCTGTGGCTGGACGACCTCACCACCGGCCGCCGCATGATGCTGACCCCGCACCGCGGCCCGGCCGAAAGCACCGGCGCGTTCGGCAAGGACACCAACACGATCTACCTGGCCCACAACCTGGACCGCGACCGCTTCGCCTTCGGCCGCATTGATATCGCCGCCGACGGCCGCAGCTACCAGCGCACCGAGCTGTCCGAACGCAACGACGCCGAGCTGGACGACTTCATCCTCAGCGACGACAAGACCCTGGCCCTGCTGCTGTGGAACGTGGCCGGCCGCAATGAACTGGAGCTGCTGGACCTGGCCCACAGCGACAAGACCGAACTGCCCGCCGCCCCGGGCGAACTGATATCCAGCGTTGATTTCTCGCCCGACGGCCGCCGCGTGGTGATGGCCGTGAGCGGCGCCACCGCCCCTTCCGACCTGTGGCAGCTGGACCTGGCCACCCAGGAATACACCCGCCTCACCTTCAGCCCCGCCGAAGGCGTGGACCTGGCCGCGCTGGTGAAGCCCGAACTGCGCACCTACAAAGCGCACGACGGCCTGGAGCTGTCTGGCTGGCTGTACCTGCCCAAGGGCTTCAAGGCCCCGGGCCCCGTGGTGCTGAGCTTCCACGGCGGCCCCGAAGGCCAGGAGCGCCCCGCCTTCCGCGGCGACTACCAGGCCCTGCTGGCCAGCGGCATCGCCGTGTTCGCGCCCAACATCCGCGGCAGCTCGGGCTTCGGCAAGCAGTTCATGAGCCTGGACAACCACGCCGGCCGCTTCGACGCCAACAAGGACATCAAGGCCACCGCCGACTTCCTGGTGAACGAAGGCATCGGCGCCAAGGGCCGCCTGGGCATCATGGGCGGCAGCTACGGCGGCTACGTGGTGATGGTGGCCGTAACCGACTACCCCGACACGTTCGCCGCCGGCGCCAACCTGTTCGGCATGGTGAACTTCGAGACGTTCTTCGCGCAGAGCACGCCGTGGATGGGGGCGATTTCTACCAGCGAGTATGGGGATCCGAAGACGCAGCTGCAGTTGCTTCGGGACCTGTCACCCATCCACAAGCTCGACCGGGTGAAGACGCCGCTGTTGGTGATGCATGGCGCCAACGACACCAATGTTCCGGTGGTCGAAGCCGAGCAGGTGGTGGGCGTTCTCAAGAAGCGCGGCGTGGCGGTGGAGTACGTGCTGTTCCCGGATGAGGGGCATGGGTGGCGGAAGCAGGCAAACCGCGTCCGATCCACGCTGGAGCTGGCGCGGTTCTTTGGCGAGCACCTTTGACCGCTGCGCTGGAAAGCCCTATCCCCCGCTGCGCCAGATTCTGATCGATCCGGAACCTTCGGTAAGCCACCGTGCAGGTGAACCCTCGCGGACTTTCCAACCATGCCACCTGGTGGCACACTATTCCTGCCCCGAATTTTCGTCTCCCTGGCTTTCAAACGGTGGCAACGCCGGGTGGGAATAGCTGACCTGGCGCTGGCTTCCGCATGCCAAGCAGGAGTACTCCATGAAATCGACCGCCAAGCCACGACCGCGCACTAGAAGCCCGATACTGGAAGCCGTGCACGAAGGCGCCACGGGCCTGTACGAGCTTGGCTTCATCGACAAGCGCCGCATGGCCGAGTTCGACGCGATGTGCCTGCCGCCCATCCGCAACTACAGCCGCACGCGCATCGTCGCCTTGCGCCGCCGTCTCCAGATCAGTCAGTCCGTGATGGCCAGCGTCATGAACACCAGCGTGTCCACCGTGCGCAAATGGGAGCAGGGCGACAAGCAGCCCAGCGGACCGTCGCTGAAGCTGCTGGACCTGCTGGATCGAA
>DAORUD010000089.1:0-9814 GCA_035433005.1 Arenimonas sp.
TGGGCCTGCCCGATTCGCCCGGCGTGCCCAAGGCGCTGGCCGACCTCACGCTCACCCTGCCCTACAACGATTTCGACGCGGCCACGAAACTCTTCGACGAGGTGGGCAGCGACATTGCCGGCGTCATCGTCGAACCCATCGTCGGCAACGCCAACTGCATCCTGCCGCGCGAAGGCTACCTGCAGCACCTGCGCGAACTGTGCACGAAGCACGGCGCCATCCTCATCTTCGACGAAGTGATGACCGGCTTCCGCGTGGCCCTGGGCGGTGCGCAGGCGCGCTACGGCGTCGCGCCCGACCTGAGCACGTTCGGCAAGATCATCGGCGGCGGCATGCCGGTGGGCGCCTATGGCGGTCGCGCCGACCTGATGCGGCAGGTCGCGCCCAGCGGCCCGATCTACCAGGCCGGCACGCTCAGCGGCAACCCGGTGGCCATGGCCGCGGGCCTGGCCACGCTGGCGCTGATACAGGCGCCGGGCTTCCACGAACGCCTCGAAGCCAACACGCACGTGCTGTGCGACGGGCTGGAGGCCGCGGCGCGCGAGGCCGGCATCGCCGTCACCACCACGCGCACCTGCGGCATGTTCGGCCTGTATTTCACCGACCGCCGGGTGGAAACCTTCGACGACGCGATGGCCAGCGACGCCGGCGCGTTCAAGCGCTTCTTCCACGGCATGCTGCGGCGCGGCGTGTACTTCGCGCCGTCGGCGTTCGAGGCGGGCTTCCTGTCGTCGGCGCACGGCGAGGCCGAGTTCGCGCACACCTTCGAGGCCGCCCGCGAAGCCTTCCGCGAGGCGCGCGCGGGGTGAGCCGCCCGGCGCTGGTGCTGTTCGACCTGGACGACGTGCTGGTCGGCTACGACCATGCCGCCCGGTTGGCGGCGCTGTCGCTGCGCACGGGCGTCGCGCCCAAGGACGTGCACCGCGCGCTGTTCGCGGCGGGCGTGGAAAAGGCGGCCGAGGAAGGCGGGCTGGACGTGGCCGGCACCCTGGCCGCGCTGTCGGACGAACTGGGCGCGCCGGTGACGCTGGAGGACTGGATAGCCTCGCGCGCGCAGGGCATGTCCGCCCGCCCCGAGGTGCTGGCCCTGGCCCACGCGGCGGCCGAGGTCGCCCAGGTCGCCATCCTGACCAACAACGGCCTGCTGCTGCGCGAGCACCTGGAGCGCGTGCATCCGCCGCTGTTCCCGCTGTTCTCGGGCAAGGTGTTCTGCTCGGCGCAGTTCGGCCGCCGCAAGCCCGACCCGGCCATCTTCCACGACTGCCTGGCCGCGCTGGGCGTTGCGCCGGCGGACGCCCTGTTCGTTGACGACAAGGTGGCCAATGCCAACGGCGCCCGCGCCGCCGGCCTCAGGGCGCATCATTACCAGGGCAGCTCGGGCCTTCGCTCGGCGCTGCAAACCCACCGCCTGCTGGAGCCCACCGCATGACCCGCATCGAAACCCTGGCCGTGCACGCCGGCGGCGAACCCGACCGCGAAACCGGCGCCCTGTCGCCGCCGATCCACCTCGCCACCACCTTCGAACACGGCCCGGCCGGCGAACGGCGCGCCGGCTACGAGTACCAGCGCGAAGGCAACCCGACCCAGGATCGCCTGGAGCAGGCCCTGGCCGCGCTGGAAGGCGGCGCCGCGGCGCTGGCCTACGGCTCGGGCATGGCGGCCATGAACGGCCTGCTGGAATCGCTGCCGGCGGGCGCGCACTTCCTGTATCCCAGCGATTGCTACACCGGGCTGCGCATGCTGGCCACCGAGTTCCTGCCCGAGCGCGGCGTCAGCGCCACCGCCGTGGACATGGCCGACCCCGACGCCGTGCGCGCGGCGCTGCGGCCGGAAACCCGGCTGGTCTGGGCCGAGACGCCGTCCAACCCGCGGCTGCAGATTGCCAACATCGCCGCGCTGGCCGGCATCGCCCACGGCCACGGCGCCCTGCTGGCCTGCGACAACACCTTCGCCACGCCCGTGCTGCAGCGCCCGATCGCCCTGGGCGCCGACGTGGTGATGCACTCCACCACCAAATACCTCAGCGGCCACAGCGACGTGATGGGCGGCGCGCTGGTGTTCGCGGCGCGCGACGCGCTGCACGACGCCGTGGCCCACCGCCGCCACATCACCGGCGCCATCCTCGCCCCGTTCAGCGCCTGGCTCACGCTGCGCGGCTGCCGTTCACTGCCGGCGCGCATGGCCTGGCACTGCCGCAACGCCCGCGCGCTGGCCGAGGCCCTGCAGGCGCACCCGGCCGTGGAAGCCGTGCACTACCCGGGGCTGGCTTCGCACGCCAACCACGCGGTGGCCTCGCGCCAGATGTCCGACTTCGGCGGCATGCTCAGCCTGCAGGTGAAGGGCGGCCGCGAGGCCGCGCTGCGCTTCGCCGGCGCGCTGCGGCTGGCGACCAACGCCACGTCGCTGGGCGGCCCGGAAACGCTGGTGGAGCACCGCGCCTCGGTGGAAGGCGCCAATCCCCACAGTGCACAGAACCTGCTGCGCGTCTCGGTGGGGCTGGAACACGAACAGGACCTGGTGGCCGATTTCCTGCAGGCGCTGGACCAGGCCTGAGCGGGCCTACCAGCTGCCGACGTTGGGCATCGACGCCCAGGGTTCGGCCGGCGCCAGCGCCTCGCCCTTCTGCAGCAGCTCGATGGACACCCGGTCGGGCGAGCGCACGAAGGCCATGCGGCCGTCGCGCGGCGGGCGGTTGATCGCCACGCCGTGCGCCTGCAGCCGCTCGCAGGCGGCGTAGATGTCATCCACTTCGAAGGCCAGGTGGCCGAAGTTGCGGGCGCTGCCGTAGTCCTCGTCGTCGTAGTTGAAGGTCAGCTCGACCTCGGCGTCGGGGTTGGCGGGCGCGGCGAGGTACAGCAGGGTGAAGCGGCCCTGCGGGTAGTCGCGGCGGCGGGTTTCCACCAGCCCCAGCGCGTCGCGATAGAAAGCCAGCGACGCTTCGAGGTCGCGGACGCGGACCATGGCATGCAGGTATCTCATCGGTGCAGGGCCTGCTCGAGTTCGGGATCGTCAAGGAAGAAATCGGGCAGCAGCGGACGGCCGGGCTGCACCGCATAGCGCGAGAAGTCGCTGACGCCGGCACCGCGCAGCACGGCCTCGTCCACCAGGAACTGGCCCGTGAGCTGGCGCGCGGGCGTGGTCAGGATCACGTGCGCGGCGTCGGCCATGATGTCGGGCGTACGCCCGGCTTCGGCGTCGGCGCCGGGGATCATCTTCAGCGCATCGGTGGCGATCACGGTGCGCGGCCACAGGGCGTTGACCGCCACGCCCTGCGGGCCGAACTCCGCCGCCAGGCCCAGCGTGACGAAGCTCATGCCCATCTTGGCCAGCGTGTAGCCGGTGTGCGCGCCCCACCACTTCGGGTCCAGGGTGATGGGCGGGGCCAGGGTGAGGATGTGCGGGTTGGCGGCCTTGAGCAGGTGCGGCAGGCAGTGCTGGGCACACAGGAAGCTGCCCCGGCTGTTGACCTGCTGCATCAGGTCGAAGCGCTTCATGGGCGTTTCCAGCGCGCCCTTGAGCCAGATGGCGCTGGCGTTGTTGACCAGGATGTCGATGCCGCCAAAGCGCGCGACGGTGGCGGCCACGGCCGCGGCCACCTGGTCCTCTTCCCGGATGTCGCACTGCAGGGCCAGGCCCTGCCCGCCCGCCGCGTCCACGGCCGCCGCGGCGGTGTGGATGGTGCCGGGCAGCTTGGGGTTGGGCACGCCGGACTTGGCGGCGATGGCGACGTTGGCGCCGTCACGGGCCGCGCGCAGGGCAATGGCCAGGCCGATGCCGCGTGAGGCACCGGTGATGAATAGGGTCTTGCCGCGCAGGTCGGACATGTACCGCTCCCAAGTTCGTGGCCGAAGTGTAAACCGGTGGCCGTGAAGGCCGGCCTATAATCGGCGGATGGATTCCGCCCGCCTGGAAGCACTCGTCAACTGGATCGGCCAGAACCCGGTGCTGGCGGGCGCGGTCATTTTCCTGATCGCGTTCGGCGATGCGCTGGTGATCGTGGGCGTGGCCATTCCCGCGGTGCCGCTGCTGTTCGCGGTGGGCACGCTGGTGGGGCTGGGGCACGTGGACGGCACCTACGCACTGGTGTGCGCCACGCTGGGCGCCTTCGTCGGCGACGGCATCAGCTACTGGGTGGGCCACCGCTACGGCCCGCAGCTGCGCCAGCGCTGGCCTTTCCACAAGCACCCGCAGTGGCTCGAGCGCGGCGAAACCACCTTCCGCCGCCACGGCATGAAAAGCATCGTGATGGCGCGCTACATCGGCGCCATCCGCCCGTTCGTGCCGGCCATCGCCGGCATGCTGAAGATGAAGCTGCGCCAGTACGTGCCGGCCAGCGCGATGGCCGCGCTCATCTGGTCGGCCACGTTCCTGGCGCCGGGCTGGGTGTTCGGCACGTCGCTGGAGCTGGTGTCCGCGGTGGCCGGGCGGCTGGCCGTGGTGCTGGCGGTGGTGCTGGTGCTGGTTGCGGCCATCTGGGCCACGGTTTTCTACCTCTGGCGCTGGCTGGGCGCGCACACCACCGGCATGATCGAACGGGCGCTGGCCTGGTCGCACCGGCATCCGGTGCTGGGCAGGTACTCCGAAGCGCTGATCGACCCCAACCGCCCCGAATCGGCCTCGCTGCTGCTGCTGGGCGTGGTGCTGGTGGCGGCCGGCTGGGGCTTCTTCCACATCCTGATTTCGGTGGGCGGCGGCAGTGCGCCGTCGCAGCTCGACCTGACGGTGCACCAGGCCATGTTCGGCCTGAGAAACCCGCTGGCCGACATCCCGATGGCCCTGCTGGCCACGCTGGGCGATGCCGTGGTGCTGACGCCCGCGGTGCTGGGCGTGTTCGCCTGGCTGTGGTGGCGCCGCCGGCACGTGGCCGCGTGGCACTGGCTGGCCGCGCCGGCGTTCGCGCTGTTCCTCACCTGGATCCTGGGCTACGTGCTGGACATGCCCAAGCCGCCCGCCGCCACGGCCGTGGCCGGCTTCAGCTTCCCGTCGGCCACGGTGACGATGGCGACGGTGGTGTACGGCTTCTTCGCGGTGCTGATTGCACGGGAGCTGCCGGGCCGGCGGCGGGCCTGGCCCTACGTGGCGGCGTCGCTGGCGGTGGCGCTGCTGGGCTTCGCCCGCCTGTACCTGGGCGCGCACTGGCTGAGCGACGTGCTGGCCGGCATCCTGCTGGGGCTGCTGTGGATCGCGGCCCTGGGCATCGCCTACCGGCGGCGCATGGTGCGTTCTTTCTGGGTGCGGCCCACGGCCACCATTTTCTTCGTCGCCATCATCGGCATGACCGCCTGGCACGGCAGCCGCAGCGCCGACACGCTGCTGGCGCGCTTCGACCCGCCGCTGGTGCAGGCGCCGCTGTCGGCCGACGCGTGGTGGCAGTCGGACTGGCAGCAGGGCATGCCCGCGCGCCGCAACGAAATGCACGGCCGCGACGCCTGGGCGCTGAACGTGCAGCTGGCCGGCCCGCTGGATTCCCTGCGCGCGCGCCTGCTGCTGTCGGGCTGGGAAAACTACCGCACCGGCGGCTGGACCGGCCTGCTGCAGACGATGGACAAGAACATCACCGCCGACAAGCTGCCGGTGCTGCCGGCCACGCACCTGGGCCGCGAGGAAGTGCTGGTGATGGTGCGCCGTGGCGACACGCCCGCCCGCATGCAGGTGCTGCGCCTGTGGGCGTCGCCGGTGGTGCTGCAGCCCGGCAGCGAGCCGCTGTGGATCGGCACGGTGAAAGAGCTGCAGTTCACCAAGCGCCTGGACTTCTTCAGCTACTGGCAGGCGCAGCCGGGCGAGGACGCGCTGCTTGAACCGCTGCAGCGCGACCTGCGCGGACTGGATTCGGCGCTGGAAGCGCGCAGCGACGACGGCCAGCGCGTGCTGCGCCTGCGCAGCCGCGACCGCGCGGACTGACTACTCGTCCTGGAAGTCCGGCAGCCGCTCCACCAGCTGCTGCAGCCGCTCGTGCGGGCACGGCACCTGGAGCAGCCACTGGCGCTCCTGCGCGCTCAGCGGCAGCCATTCGGCCAGCCGCCATCCCACCCAGCCCGCCTCGGCCAGCGGGCCCTTGCCGATGCCTTCGTGTTCGACGCCGGCCTTGTCCAGGATGCGCGCCAGCAGCGTGGACAGCAGCGCGTGTTCGGGCCGCAGCGGCTGCGGCGCTTCGTCTTCGAGCCAGCGCACGTCGGCCACGATCAGGCCATCGTCCTTCACCCGCGTGCGCTCGACGTGGAAGCGCCGGCGGCCCTGCATGGTCAGGCCCAGCAGGCCGTCGTCGGTCATGGCGAAATCAACGATGGCGGCTTCGGTGCCCAACGCCGCCGGCACCGCCGGTGCGCCGGCCTCGCGGCCCGAAAGGATCAGGCAGATGCCGAAGCCCTCACCGCTGCGGCCGCAGCGCTTCACCAGGTCCAGGTAGCGCGGCTCGAAGATGCGCAGCCCCAGCGTGCCGCCCGGGAACAGCACCGACGACAGCGGGAACAGCGGCAGCTCGGTGGTTGCCACCTCAGCCGCCAAGGGCCGCCAGGAAACGTCGCGGCGCGCCTTCGAAGCCGCCGTTGGACATGAACACCACGTGGTCGCCGTCGCGCGCCAGCCCGGCCAGCGCCTCCACCAGCGCGTCCACGCCGGGCACGGCCTGGCCTTCACCGCGCAGCGCCGACACCACGCTGCCCGCGTCCCAGGCCAGCTCGGGCCGGTGCAGGAACACCACCGCGTCGGCCTCGCGCAGCGACGGCGCAATTTCCGCCGCATGCGCACCCAGCCGCATCGAATTGCTGCGCGGCTCCATCGCCACCAGGATGCGCGCGGCGCCCACGCGCGCGCGCAGGCCTTCGAGCGTGGTGCGGATGGCGGTGGGATGGTGCGCGAAGTCGTCGTACACGGTGACGCCGCGGGCCTGGCCCAGGTTTTCCATGCGCCGCTTCACGCTGACGAAGCCGGCCAGCGCCGGCATCACCGCCGCCACGTCCACGCCCATCGCATGCGCGGCGGCCAGCGCGGCCAGGCCGTTCATCACGTTGTGGCGGCCCGACATCGCCCAGCGCACTTCGCCGATCACTGCGCCGGCCTGCAGCACCTCGAAGGCCGAGCCGTCGTCGGCCAGCAGGCGCGCGCTCCAGTCGAAGCCTTCGCCGACGCCGAAGCGCTCCACCGGCGTCCAGCAGCCCATGGCCAGCACCTGCGCCAGCGCGGCGTCCTCGCCGTTGACGATCAGGCGGCCGCGGCCCGGCACGATGCGCACCAGGTGGTGGAACTGGCGCTGGATCGCGGCCAGGTCCGGGAAGATGTCGGCGTGGTCGTACTCGAGGTTGTTGAGGATGGCCACAGTGGGCCGGTAGTGCACGAACTTGCTGCGCTTGTCGAAGAAGGCGGTGTCGTATTCGTCGGCCTCCACCACGAACTCGCGGCCGCTGCCGATGCGCGCCGACACGCCGAAGTTCTCCGGCACGCCGCCCACCAGGAAGCCCGGGTCGCGGCCCGCCGCTTCCAGCACGTAGGCCAGGATGGACGTGGTGGTGGTCTTGCCGTGCGTGCCCGCCACGGCCAGCGTTTCCCGGCCGGGCAGTACGTGTTCGCTCAGCCACTGCGCGCCCGAGGTGTAGCGCAGGCCGGCGTCCAGTACGTGTTCCACCGCCGGATTGCCGCGCGACAGCGCATTGCCCACCACCACCACGTCGGTGTCGGCGGCGATGTGCGCGGCGGCGTAGCCCGAGTTGAGCGAAATGCCCAGCTGCTCCAGCTGCGTGGACATGGGCGGGTAGACGTTCTGGTCGGAGCCGTCCACGGCGTGGCCGAGTTCGCGCGCCAGGGCGGCGACGCCGCCCATGAAGGTGCCGCAGATACCGAGGATGTGGAGTTTCATGGGGCTCAGGATGGCAGGGTCAGGGCGCCGCGGGAACCGGCGCGGGAACAAGCACGAACAGCAGCAGCGCCTCGCCCAGCAGCAGCGCCAGCGTCAGCAGGTAGGCGGCCGACACCGGTATTTCCAGCGACTGCCGCCAGATGGCCGCTTCCACGCGCAGCTTCCAGAAAAAGACAAACACGGCCGCCAGCGCGAACATCGCCGTGGACGCCGGCGGCTCCTCGCTGCCCAGCCAGGGCCGCAGCAGCAGCGCCAGCGGCATCATGACCAGGGAAAACAGCAGCGACGCGCCGGCCAGCGCCAGCAGGGTCTGCATGGCGCGGTTTTCCAGGGCGCGAAAGCGCAGCAGCGCCCGCGTGGCGCCGAACAGCATCAGCAGCGTCACCAGCGCGCGGGCGACCAGTGCCTGCGGACCGGCGTCATGCCAGGCGGCGAACGCCAGCTGGAGCCCGAGCAGGCCCGCGGTGATGGCCATCACGGCGGGCGGCGAGAAAGGCAGGTCCTGCGGACCGCGCCGCAGCAGGCAGACCTCGATCAACTCGCGCGCCAGCGCGGCCACGGCGGGCCGGCTCAGCCGATGTCGGGCGTCGGCGCCAGGGTGGCGATGATGCGCTGGAACACCTCGTCCATCCCGCCCACGCCGTCCACGCAGGCCAGGCGGCCGGTGTTGCGGTAGAAGTCCACCACCGGCGCCGTCGCGTCGTTGTAGACCTGCAGGCGGTGGCGCACGGCCTCGGGGCTGTCGTCGGCGCGGCCCTCGGCCTGGGCGCGGCCGGCCAGGCGGGTGATCAGCAGTTCGGTGTCCACGTCCAGCTGCACGGCGATGTCCACCGGCTGGGCCAGGCGCCCGAGCAGCGCGTCCAGGGCATTGGCCTGCGCCAGGTTGCGCGGGTAGCCGTCGAGCACGAAACCGTTGCCGGTGTCGCCGGCGGTCAGGCGCTCTTCCAGCATGCCCAGCACGATGTCGTCGGACACCAGGCCGCCGGCCTCCATCACGGCCTTGGCCTTCAGGCCCAGGTCGGTGCCGGCCTTCACGGCGGCGCGCAGCAGGTCGCCGGTGGAGATGTGCGGCACCTGCAGGTGCTCGCGCAGGCGGGTGGCCTGCGTGCCCTTGCCCGAACCGGGCGCGCCGAGAAGTACCAGTCGCATTGCTTTGTGAACCCCTATAAACAAGGACGCACGGCGCCGTCGTCACCCCGTTTGGCTATAGTGGGGCCGCTGACAGGCCGTGCGGATAGTGAAACGCTACTGGCCGGGCCGGTCCAAGTCAATTCAAGGGTATGGAAACCATGGGCAAGGGAACGCTCCTCTACGCGCAATCGGGCGGGGTCACCGCCGTCATCAACGCCACCGCCGGGGCGGTCATCCAGGCCGCCCGCGGCCGGAAAGTGAAGGTCCTGGCGGCCCGCAACGGCATCCTCGGCGCCCTGCGCGAGGACCTGGTGGACACCTCGAAGGAGTCCGCGGCCGCCATCCGGGCCCTGGCCCACACCCCGGGCGGGGCCTTCGGGTCCTGCCGGTTCAAGCTCAAGTCGCTGCAGGAAGACCAGGACAAGTACCAGCGCCTGCTGGACGTGTTCGACGCCCACGACGTGCGCTGGTTCCTCTACAACGGCGGCAATGATTCGGCCGACACGGCGCTGAAGCTGTCGGAAATGGCCCGCGTCACCGGCTATCCGCTGACCTGCATCGGCGTGCCCAAGACCGTGGACAACGACCTGGTGGTCACCGATACCTGCCCGGGCTTCGGCTCGGCGGCGAAGTACACGGCCGTGTCCGTGGCCGAGGCCGCGCTGGACGTGGCCGCGATGGCCGACACGTCCACCAAGGTGTTCGTGTACGAAGTGATGGGCCGCCATGCCGGCTGGCTGGCCGCCGCCGCCGGCCTGGCCGGCAGCGGGAAGGACGATGCCCCGCAGGTGATCCTGTTCCCGGAAATCGCCTACGACGAAGCGAAATTCC
>DAORUD010000090.1:0-9742 GCA_035433005.1 Arenimonas sp.
AGGCGCATGGGCATGCGGCGGCCGGTCTTGCGGGCCAGGTCGGCCAGGTAGTCGATCACGTACGGCGCGCGCTTCTGGTAGGCCTGCACGGCCAGGCCGTAGCCTTCCCAGCCGTCCAGCGCGGCGTCGGTGAAGGCGCCGGCAATCACGTCCAGGCTCAGCTCAAGGCGCTCGGACTCCTCGGCGTCAATGGTGAAGCCGATGCCCTGGGCCTTGGCCAGCCTGGCCAGTTCGAGCACCCGCGGGATGAGTTCGGCATGCACGCGGGCGCGCTTGGCCAGCTCGTAGCGCGGGTGCAGGGCCGACAGCTTCACCGAAATGGAGGGCGCGCTGAGCACGTCGGGGTAGGGCCCGCCGGAGCCGATGGCGCCGATGGCGTCGCGGTAGGCCGCGAAATAGCGGTCGGCGTCGGCCTGGGTGAACGCGGCCTCGCCCAGCATGTCGAACGAATACAGGTACTTGGCCTGGTCGCCCTTGCGGCTGCGGTCCAGCGCCTCGGCAATGGTGCGGCCCATCACGAACTGGTGGCCCATGATGCGCATGGCCTGGCGCACGGCCAGGCGGATGGCCGGTTCGCCGGCCCGGCCCACCAGGCGGCGGAAGGCGCCGATGGCGTTGCGGCGGGTCTCGTCGGCCAGGTTCACCATGCGGCCGGTCAGCATCAGGCCCCAGGTGGAGGCGTTCACCAGCACCGACGTGGACTGGCCCATGTGCCGGTCCCAGTCGGCGTCGCCCAGCTTGTCGCGGATGAGCTTGTCGGCCGTGGCCCGGTCGGGGATGCGCAGCAGGGCCTCGGCCACGCACATCAGCAGCACGCCCTCCTCGCTGGACAGGTCGTACTGGCGCATGAAGGCCTCGACCATGCCCGGGTCGGCCGCGCGCACCCGGGTGCGCTGCACCAGGGCCACGGCCATGGCCTGGACGCGGGCCTGTTCGGCCTCGGGCAGGCGGGCCTGGTCCAGCAGTTCGGCCAGGTGGGTGGCTTCGTCGCGGTGGAAGGCGGCGGTGATCCGGGCGCGCAGTTCGGACGCTGCGCCGGGGAGTTCAGGACTCAGGATCGGGGTCACGGGGGTCCAGGGGCGGGGCAGCGCGGGTCCGCGCGAGAGACCGGATTCTAGTGCCCCGGACGGGGGCACGGAACCCCGGCCTCTTCACGAAGCTGGCGGCCGCGGCGGGGCCGCCGGGACGATTTGGCTTGCCGCGCCAGCGCGCGGGCCGTTAAAATTCGCGGGTTTCCGATGCTGGTCGCAGGTCATCCGCGTGATCGAGCTCGTTGCAGCGGTGCCGTCAGGTCCCGGAGCCCGCCTGGTGCTCCGTCCCCGGCGTGCCCTGAGCGCGGGCCAATTCGCGGGCTTGGCCGTCGGCCTGTCCCTGGCCACCTTCGGGGTGGCGGGGTACGCCTTCGTCCAGGGCAATGTGTTCGCCCCGGTCTTCGCACTGCTGGACGCGGCGTTCATCGCCACGGTGCTGCGATGGGTGTGGCGTCAGGGCGACAGGTTCGAGGAGATCGCGCTGGACGAGCGCCACCTCGAGGTCCGTCGCTCGGCGCAGCCCGAGCCGGCCTTCCGGGCCCACCCGTTCTGGGTGCGGCTGCAGGTGGAGGGCGGCGAGGGCAGGGAAAGGGTTTTGCTGGGCTCGCACGGCCGGCAGGTGGAAGTCGGGTCGTTCCTCTCGTTCGAGGAGCGTCGCGACCTGGCCACCCGATTGAAAGGATTGCTGGCGTCGGCCTCGGGTCGGGGCCAGATCGAAGACCACACGTTGGGGTAAGTTCGGATGAATGCAGCGATGAAAGCAGCGCGCGCCACCCAGGTCGGCCTGGCACGCATCGCCACCGGCGTTTCCGCCGTCGTGGCCAGTTCCCTGGCACTGGCCGAAGGCACCGAGCCGCAACGGTGGCAGCTGAACATGACGCCGGGCGTCACCCGCACGGCGGAAAACGCCTACGACATGCACATGCTGATGCTCTGGATCTGCGTGGTCATCGGCGTGGTGGTGTTCGGCGCGATGGCCTACGCCATGTTCAAGTTCCGCAAGTCCAAGGGCGCCAAGCCCGACGTGGACTTCACCCACTCCACCAAGCTCGAGGTCATCTGGACCGTGGTCCCGATCATCATCCTGGTGGTGATGGCGGTGCCGGCCACCATCAAGGTGATCGAGCAGTACGACACCAAGGACCACGAGATGACCGTCAAGGTCACCGGGTACCAGTGGATGTGGCGCTACGAGATCGTGGGCGAGGACGTGAACTTCATCAGCCGCCTGGACCGCGAATCCGACCGCATCCGCCAGAGCGGCGAGCTGCCCACCGCCGAGGCCGCCCCGCACTACCTGCGCGACGTGGACCGCGTGCTGGTGCTGCCCACCGACACCAAGATCCGCTTCGTGGTGACCGCCGACGACGTGATCCACGCCTGGTGGGTGCCGGCCCTGGGCTGGAAGCAGGACGCCATCCCGGGCGTGATCAACGAGGCCTGGACCCAGATCCGCGAGCCGGGCACCTACCGCGGCGTCTGCGCCGAGCTGTGCGGCAAGGACCATGGCTTCATGCCGATCGTGGTGAAGGCCGTGCCGCGCGGTGAATACGACGCGTGGCTCGCCGCCCAGAAGGCCGGCGACCTCGTCGAAGCCGCCCGCATCGCCGCCAGCACCCCCGCCACCGCGAAAGCGGTCGGCGAGGGCTGAAAGAATCCAGATAGAGGCACATGACCATGGCTAACCACGACGCTGCCCACGCCGACGACCACCACGGCGAGCACAAGCAGGGTTTCTTCCAGCGTTGGTTCTACTCGACCAACCACAAGGACATCGGCACCCTTTACCTGGTGTTCTCGCTGGTGATGTTCTTCATCGGCGGCTCGATGGCGCTCGTCATCCGCGCCGAGCTCTTCCAGCCCGGCCTGCAGCTGGTCGAGCCCGAGTTCTTCAACCAGATGACCACCATGCATGCGCTGGTGATGATCTTCGGCGCCGTCATGCCCGCGTTCGTGGGCCTGGCCAACTGGATGATCCCGCTGATGATCGGCGCGCCCGACATGGCGCTGCCGCGCATGAACAACTGGTCCTTCTGGATCATGCCGTTCGCCTTCACCCTGCTGCTGATGCCGCTGATCCTGTACTTCTTCGGCATTGGCGGCGGCGCCCCGGCCGGCGGCTGGACCCTGTACCCGCCGCTGTCGCTGCAGGGCGGCTCCAGCACGGCGTTCACCATCTTCGCCATCCACCTGATGGGCATCAGCTCGATCATGGGCGCCATCAACATCATCGCCACCATCCTCAACATGCGCGCCCCGGGCGTGGACCTGCTGAAGATGCCGGTGTTCGTGTGGACCTGGCTGATCACCGCCTTCCTGCTGATCGCGGTGATGCCGGTGCTGGCGGGCGCGGTGACCATGCTGCTGACCGACCGCTTCTTCGCCACCAGCTTCTTCAATGCCGCCGGTGGCGGTGACCCGGTGATGTACCAGCACATCTTCTGGTTCTTCGGGCACCCCGAGGTCTACATCATGATCCTGCCGGCGTTCGGCATCGTGTCGGAAATCATCCCGACCTTCGCCCGCAAGCCGCTGTTCGGCTACCAGGCCATGGTGTACGCCACCGCGTCCATCGCCTTCCTGAGCTTCATCGTGTGGGCCCACCACATGTTCACCGTGGGCATGCCGCTGGGCGGCGAGCTGTACTTCATGTACGCCACCATGCTCATCGCCATCCCCACCGGCGTGAAGGTGTTCAACTGGGTCACCACCATGTGGCGCGGCTCGATGACCTTCGAGACGCCCATGCTGTTCGCGCTCGGCTTCGTCATCATGTTCACCATCGGCGGCTTCTCGGGCCTGATGCTGGCCATCGTCCCGGCCGACTTCCAGTACCACGACACCTACTTCGTGGTGGCGCACTTCCACTACGTGCTGGTGACCGGCGCCGTGTTCGGCATCATGGCCGGCGTGTACTACTGGCTGCCCAAGTGGACCGGCCACATGTACAACGAAACGCTGGGCAAGTGGCACTTCTGGCTGTCCACGTTCTTCGTGAACCTGCTGTTCTTCCCGCAGCACTTCCTGGGCCTGGCCGGCATGCAGCGCCGCGTGCCCGACTACAACGTGGCCTTCGCCGACTTCAACCAGTGGTCCACCATCGGCGGCTTCGGCTTCGGCATCAGCCAGCTGCTGTTCGCCTACATCGTGTGGAAGTGCGCGCGCGGCGGCGTCAAGGCCGAAGCCCGCTCGTGGGAAAACGCCAAGGGCCTGGAGTGGACGGTGCCTTCGCCGGCCCCGCACCACACCTTCACCCACCCGCCGGTGATCCGCGACGGCGACCTGGCCCACGGCGACATCACGCACTGAGGACCTGCGGCGCCCCCCGGGGCGCCGCGAAACCGACATGACCGCGCCCGTCGACAAGCCCGCTTCCGACACCCGCCGCCGCGGCATCCGCCGCACGGCGTGGGCGGTCGGCATCGTCGCGGTCGGCATCTACGCGGCCTTCCTGCTTTCGGTGATGCTGCCGTGAGCCAGCCGTCGGTCAAGTCCAGCCTGCGCACCATCGCGGCGGTTTCGGCGCTGTTCTTCGTCGGCACCTTCGCCCTGGTGCCGCTGTACTACATCGCCTGCGAGAAGGTGTTCGGCATCAAGCTCGAAACCGGCCCCGCGGGCGAACAGCAGGTCGCGGGCATGGTCGAGCAGAAGGACCGCACCATCACCGTGCAGTTCGACGCCACCGTGAACTCGAAGCTGCCCTGGGCCTTCAAGCCCCAGCAGCTCACCATGCAGGTGCACCCGGGCAAGCAGTACGAGGCCAACTACCTGGCGCGCAACACCTCCGACCACGCCATCGTCGGCAACGCCGCGCCGTCGGTGGCGCCGTCCACGGCCTCCACGTTCTTCAACAAGACCGAATGCTTCTGCTTCACCGAGCAGCTGCTCGGCGCCGGCGAAGAGCGCCTGATGCCGGTGCGCTTCATCGTTGATCCGGATCTGCCCGCACACATCAACACCATCACGCTTTCGTATACCTTCTTCAGCAACGAATCGGCCACGGCGCGATTGGTGGCCACGGCGGCAGCGCCGTCCACCGCCCGCACCGCGCCCTGACCGCAGGCCTACTGGAATACCGGGGAACACCATGGCACAGACCACCCACGACGATCCGAACGTTTACTACGTCCCGCACCACAGCCCGTGGCCCTTCGTTGGCTCCATCACGCTGTTCACCACCATGGTGGGCGTGGCGAACTGGCTCAACGGCCATGCCTGGGGCCAGCCGGTGTTCTTCATCGGCTTCGTGGCCACGCTGGCGGTGCTGTTCGGCTGGTTCGGCAACGTCATCTCCGAGTCCATCGCCGGCAAGTACAACGAGAAGGTCGACGCCTCGTTCCGCATGGGCATGATGTGGTTCATCTTCTCGGAAGTGATGTTCTTCGCGGCCTTCTTCGGCGCCCTGTTCTACGCCCGCCAGTTCGCGCTGCCGTGGCTGTCGGGCGAGGGTGACGGCGCGCTGACCAACCAGTTCCTGTGGCAGGGCTTCGTCGCGGGCTGGCCGACCAACGGCCCGGCCGCGGTCGGCGGCGCCTTCCAGACCATCCCGGCCTGGGGCCTGCCGCTGATCAACACGCTGATCCTGCTGACCTCCGGCGTCACCATCACCATCGCCCACCACGCGCTGAAGGCAGGCCACCGCCGTTCGCTGCTGGTGTGGCTGGGCGCCACGGTGCTGCTGGGCGGCATCTTCCTGTTCTACCAGGCGGAGGAATACATCCACGCCTACCACGAGCTCAACCTGACGCTGGGTTCGGGCATCTACGGCTCCACCTTCTTCATGCTCACCGGCTTCCACGGCATGCACGTGTTCCTGGGCACGCTGATGCTGGCCATCATCTGGCTGCGCTGCCTGAAGGGCCACTTCAGCAAGGACCACCACTTCGGCTTCGAAGCCGTGGCCTGGTACTGGCACTTCGTGGACGTGGTCTGGCTGGGCCTGTTCCTGTTCGTCTACGTGGTCTGACCAGAACCTTGTGGGAGGGCCTTCAGGCCCGATGCTGTTCCGCCAGGAGCGTCGGGCCTGAAGGCCCTCCTACAGTTTCGGCACCGGGGGCCGGCCGACAGGCCGGCCCTTTGTTTTCGCCGGTCAGCCGCCGACGCCGTGCGGCTTGATGATGCCGGAGGCAATGCCGGCCACCACCAGCAGGATCAGCGCCACGGACAGGCCGATGCGCCAGGTGAGCGATTTGACGGTGCGGTCGGTCCGACCCTTGTCCACCATCATGTAATACAGGCCAGCGCCCAGGTTCCAGAGGATCAGGATCAGGAAAGCGATGATGAGCAGCTTCTGCACGACGTGGGTCCGCGGTCTGGGTGAGCGCCCATTATCCGCCGCCCGGGCATCGCTGACGTGAATCGCCGCTGGTTACTGAGCGTTCTTGGCCTGTGCCTGGTCCTGGGCTTCACCGCCCTGGGCCGCTGGCAACTGGGGCGCGAGCACAGCAAGCGCCTGCAGCTGGCCGAGGCCGCCGCCGCGCTGGCCGCGCCGCCCGTGGCGCTGGGCCCGGCGTCCGGGGCATCGGGCGACGCACCGGCCCGGGTCGCCGGCCACGGTTTCTTCATGCCGACGCCGCGCCTGTTGCTGGACAATCAGCGCCGTGGCCCGCAGGTGGGCATGCGGCTTTACTGCGGCTTCCAGCCCGACGGCGGCCAGCCGCTGCTGGTGGACATGGGGTGGCTGCCGCTGGCGCCCAACCGCGCCCTGCCGGGTGCGGCCTGCCCGGTGGGCGAGTTCGAACTGGCGGGGCTGCTGGTGCCGCCGCCGGCCGTGGGGCTGCCGATGGGCCCGGGCCTGGTGCAGCAGCGCGACGGCCAGGGCTGGCTGGCGACGCGCCTGGAAACCGGCGCGGTGTCCGCGGCCTGGAAGCTGGACACACCGCTGGCCGCGCGCGTGCTGCGCCTGGACCCTGCGCTGCCGATCGGCCACGCGCGGGACCTCGAGCTGCTGCCCAACACGCTGCCGCCGGAAAAACACCGTGGTTACGCCATCCAGTGGTTCGGGCTGGCGATCGCCACCTTCGTCATCATCGTAGTGCTCAACCTTCGCAGGCGCCCATGAATACGCCCAACCAGACCCGGTCCCGCCTGATCCTGTTCGTGGTGGCGGCCATGTTCCTCGGCAGCTTCGGCGTGGCCGCCACGCTGTTCTTCAGCGGCTGGAAGCCCACGCAAACGCGCAATATCGGCGAAATGCTCAGCCCCTACCCCGACCTTCGCCCGGTGGCGCTGGTGCAGGCCGACGGCACGGCCTGGCAGTGGCAGCCGGCGTCGCGGCAGTGGCACGTCATCGTGGCCCCGCCGGCGGACTGCGGCCAGCCCTGCCTGCGGATGCTCGATGCGCTGCAGCGCGTGTGGGTGTCCGAAGGCCGCCACGCCGACAAGCTCAAGGTGCTGTGGTTCGGCGAGTTGCCCGCCGGTGCGCCGAAGTTCGGCGGCCTGGTGGCCATGCAGCCCAGCCCCGGCCTGCAGGCGCTGCTGCCCGACGTGGCGCGCGCCGATGCGCTGCCGGTCTACCTGGCCGACCCCAATGGCTACCTCGTCTTGCGCTACCCCGCGGGCTTCAACCCGTCGGGCCTGCGCAAGGACCTCGGACGTGTGTTGAAGTAGGCCCCGCATGAGCAGTCCATCCCGCCACTACCATCGCCTCGCCTGGGCCGCCGTCCTGCTGGCCCTGTGCGTCATCGTGTTCGGCGGCTTCGTCCGCCTGTCCAACGCCGGCCTGAGCTGCCCGGACTGGCCCACCTGCTACGGCAAGGCCACCTGGCCCACGCACGACCATGAAATCCACGCCGCCAACGCATCCTTCGAGCGCGTGGTGGAAGTGAGCAAGGCCTGGCGCGAACAGTTCCACCGCCACATCGCCGCGCTGTTGGGCCTGCTGGTGCTGGGCCTGGCGCTGCTGGCGGCGCGCAAGCGTTCGCTGGGCGTGGCGAGCGTGCTGGTGGCTTCTGGCCTGGTGGCGGTGTCCATCCCCGTCTACATGGGGGTTGGCATGGCGGCCAACCACACGCTGTCGGTGGCGCTGGTGGTGGTGGCCGAACTGATCCTGCTGGTGCAGGCGCTGCGCTGGTCGAACGTGGATTCCGCGCGCCTGGCCACCTTCGTGCTGATGGTGATCATCTTCCAGGCCGTGCTGGGCATGTGGACGGTGATCTGGCTGGTGAAGCCCGTGATCGTGATGTCGCACCTGATGGGCGGCCTGCTGACGCTGTCGCTGCTGACGTGGCTGGCCTGGCGCACCACGCCCGGCAGCGCGCTGGTGCAGGCCGAAGCGCCGCGCCTGCGCCGCCTGCTGTGGATCGGCCTGGGCCTGCTGCTGGCGCAGATCGCGCTGGGCGGCTGGACCAGCGCCAACTACGCCGCGCTGGCCTGCGGCACCGATTTCCCGACGTGCCTGGGCCAGTGGTGGCCCGAGCAGGATTACCGCGAGGCGTTCGTGCTCTGGCGCGGCATCGGCGTGGACTACGAGGGCGGCGTGCTGGACGGCCCCGCGCGCGCGGCCATCCAGATGAGCCACCGCATGCTGGCGCTGCTGGTCGCGGGGCATCTGGCGGTGGTCGGCATCCGCATGCTGCGCACGCCGGGCCTGGTGTTCTGGGGCAGCGTGCTGCTGGTGCTGCTCACCGCCCAGGTGGCGCTGGGCATCAGCAACGTGGTGCTGGGCCTGCCGCTGTGGGTGGCCACGGCGCACAACGCCGGCGCGGCGCTGCTGCTGTTCACCCTGGTGGGCCTGCTGGCCCGCCTGCGGGCGCCGGAATGAAGATTCCCTTCGCCGCGTACTGGGAGCTGACCAAGCCGCGCGTGGTGGCGCTGATCGTGTTCACGGCCGTGATCGGCATGTTCCTGGCCATCCGCCCGGGCGACGCCTGGCCGTGGGAGAACATCGTGCTGGGCGCGGTGGGCATCTGGCTGGCGGCGGCCTCGGCGGCGGCCATCAACCACCTGCTGGACCAGCGCATTGATGTGCTGATGGCGCGCACGCAGCATCGCCCGCTGGCCACCGGCTCGCTGCGGCCGGTGCAGGTGCTGGTGTTCGCGGTGGCGCTGGGCGCGCTGTCCATGGGCCTGCTGGCCTGGCGCGTCAACGGCTTCACCGCCGCGCTGACGTTCGCTTCGCTGATCGGCTACGCCATCATCTACACCGGCTGGCTCAAGCGCGCCACGCCGCAGAACATCGTCATCGGCGGCCTGGCCGGCGCGGCGCCGCCGGCGCTGGGCTGGGCGGCGGTGAAGGGCTGGCCGGCGGGCGTTTCCTTCGTCGGCCTGGCCGGTGCGCCGCTGCACTACGACCACGCGCTGCTGCTGGTGCTGGTCATCTACGTGTGGACGCCGCCGCATTTCTGGGCGCTGGCCATCTTCCGTCGCGACGACTACGCCAAGGCGCTGATACCGATGCTGCCGGTGGTGTACGGCGTCACCTACACGCGCTGGCAGATCCTGTTCTACACGGTGCTGCTGGTGCTGGTGACCGTGCTGCCGTGGGCGACGAAGATGAGCGGCGTGTTCTACCTGGGCGGCGCGCTGGTGCTGGGCGGCGTGTTCCTCTACTACGCCATCCGCCTGCTCAACCCGCCCAACGAGCTGTACGCGATGAAGGTGTTCAACTACTCCATCGTCTACCTGATGGCCCTGTTCGCCTTCCTGCTGGCCGACCACTGGCTGCTGCCGCCCGCCGCGGATGTAGCCGCCGCCCTGGAATTCGTACCGGC
>DAORUD010000091.1:0-9720 GCA_035433005.1 Arenimonas sp.
ATCGCCAGCGACGCGATGATGGCCAGTGCGCCCGTGTAGGGCATCAGCCTGAACAACCCGCCCAGCCGGCGCATGTCGCGCGTGCCGGTCTCGTGGTCGATGATGCCCGCAGCCATGAACAGCGAGGCCTTGAACGTGGCGTGGTTGATGATGTGGAACAGCCCCGCCACCACCGCCATCGGCGTGGACAGCCCGAACAGCAGCGTGATCAGGCCCAGGTGCGAAATGGTGGAATACGCCAGCAGCCCCTTCACGTCGTGCTGGAAGATGGCGTGCCAGGAACCTACCAACAGGGTGACCGCGCCGATGCCACTCACCAGGTAAAAGAACAGGTCACTGCCCGCCAGCGCCGGGTGCAGGCGCGCCAGCAGGAACACGCCGGCCTTCACCATCGTGGCCGAGTGCAGGTAGGCCGACACCGGCGTGGGCGCCGCCATCGCGTGCGGCAGCCAGAACTGGAACGGGAACTGCGCGCTTTTGGTGAACACCGCCAGCAGCACCAGCACCAGCGCCACGGGGTACATCGGATGGGCCAGGATCTGCGGGCCCGAGGCCAGCACCACGTCCAGTTCATAGCTGCCCACGATGCGACCCAGCAGGATCACGCCGCCCAGCAGCGCCAGGCCGCCCGCGCCGGTGATGGCCAGGGCCATCCGGGCGCCGTCGCGGGCGTCGCTGCGGTGTTTCCAGAAGCCGATCAGCAGGAAGGAGCTGACGCTGGTGAGTTCCCAGAACACCGCCAGCAGCACCAGGTTGCCCGCCACCACCATGCCCAGCATCGAACCCATGAACAGCAGCAGGAAACTGAAGAAGCGCGGCATGCTGTCTTCTTCGCTGAGGTAGTAGCGCGCATAGACCACGATCAGCAGGCCGATCGCCAGCACCAGCCCCGCGAACATCCACGCCAGTCCGTCCAGCCTCAGTGACAGCGCCAGGCCCAGCGAAGGCACCCACGGCGTTGAACTGCGTACGCCGGTGCCTTCCAGCACGGCCGGGGTCAGCGCCGCCAGCACCAGCAGCCCGAGCACGGGCGCGGCCGCGGCCAGCCAGGCCGCCGCACGTCGCTGGTCGCGGCCCAGCAGGGCCACGAGCACGGCCAACACGAAGGGAGTAGCGAGCAGCGCCTCGAGCATTGCGATCCTTGCTGGGCCGCCCGGCGCGGGGCGGTGGTCTGGCCGGGTGGCCGCGCCAGTGGCGGCAGCCGCTTGGACTGAAGTCTAACGCATCGCATTCGCTCGGCTGGTGATGGGCCTTTGGTTATGCTCGGGGCATGGAATCCATTCGCGAACAGGGCAGGGGCGCATGGCTGGTCTTCGGACTGAGCGGGCCGATCGGGCGCGCGCTGCACGACGGACTGCACGCTTCCGATCCCGCCGTGCTGGCGGTGTCGCGCGTGCCGCGGCCCGATGATGGCCGCGTGACATGGCTGCGCCAGTCGCTGCCCGGCTTCACGCCGCCCGCGCAGGCCATCGACGCCATCGCCAGCGTGGGGCCGCTGGATGCCTTCACCCAGTGGTTCGAATCCTCGGACCTGGTTCCGGCGCGCGTGGTGGCACTGGGGTCCACCAGCGTGCACGCGAAAAAGGACTCACCGGTGGCCGCCGAGCGGGCGATCGCACAGGTGCTGCGCGACGCCGAGCGCCGTCTGGAAGCGGCCGCCCAGGCCCGGGGCACGGCCTTGACCCTGCTGCGGCCCACCCTGGTCTATGGCGGGGGCGGCGACCGCAGCCTGGGCCGCCTGGTCACCCTGGCCAGGCGCTGGCGCGTGCTGCCCCTGCCGCTGCGGGCCGGCGGCCTGCGCCAGCCGGTTCACGTGGAGGACGTGGCCACCGCGGTGCTGGGCGCACTGCGGGCGCGCTCGGCCTGCCCCGGGTTCTTCGACCTGCCGGGTGGTGAAACGCTGACCTTCGACGAGATGATCCGGCGCACGCTTGCGGCGGGTGCGCCCGGGACCCGGCTGGTCCGGCTGCCCGGCCCGCTGTTCCGCGCCGGCGTGGGCCTCTTGCACGGCCTGGGCCGGCTGGACGAGGCCGGCGCCGGGGCCATGGCCCGCCTCGACCAGGACCAGGCCTATGACGCAGGGCCGGCCCGGAAAGCGCTGGGCCACTACCCGCGCGGCTTCCAGCCCCTTCCGGGCGTTTTTCCCGAGTGATGGTGCGCTGCAGCAGGAGTGCCAACGGCGTCACCATACGCGGGAGCATTGCCTTTTCCTGACGAACATTTAATATCCCTAGAGGAAATGCTCTAGAGTCTGGGGGGAGCCAGACCGTCATGAAGAACGATTCCAACGAGACGCGCCACAAGCCGTCCATGTCGCCCGCCGCCACTGGCGGTGCTCCAAATTCAGCCCGCACGCACTGACCCGAGGATCCACCCATGAAGAAACTCCATGCACACCACGGGCTGGTCGCTCGTGCCCCGCTGGCCGCCGCGGTTGCCCTGGGCCTGCTGATGGCCCCGGCCGCGCAGGCCTTCGAATTCTCGCGCGGCGAGCTGACCGGCAGCCTCGACACCACCGTGTCGTACGGCTACTCGTGGCGCGTCGAGGAACGCGACGACGACCTGGTCGCCAAGTCCTTCTTCGACCCGCTGCTGTGCGCGCAGAACGTGCCGCTGGGCGCCATCCCGGTCGGCCCCGGCCGCTGCACCTCCACCGGCGGCGTGCCGGGCTCGCCGTTCCAGCTGGCGGCCCCGGGCCGCTTCTCGGTCAACCGCGACGACGGCAACCTCAAGTACGACGACGGCGACGCCATCTCCAACGCCTTCAAGATCACCTCCGAAATCAGCCTGAACTGGCGCAGCTGGGGCGCCTTCGCCCGCGCGACCTACTTCTATGACTTCGAGAATGCCGATCGCGACGACCTGACGGAGATCGCCAAGGACCGCATCGGCCAGCGCTTCCGCATGCTCGACGCGTTCGTGTTCAAGGATTTCGAGCTCGGCGAAGACGGCGCCCTCGGCGGCACCGTCCGCGTCGGCCGCCAGGTGGTCAGCTGGGGTGAGGGCACCTTCATCCAGAACGGCATCAACGTCATCAACCCGGTCGACCTGTCCGCGCTGCGCGTGGCCGGCGCCGAGCTGAAGGAAGCCTTCCTGCCGATCGACATGGCCTGGGGCTCGATCAACCTCTCCGAGAACGTCGCGCTGGAAGCGCTGTACATGTTCGAGTTCGAGGAAATCGAAGTCGACGCCGCCGGCACCTACTTCAGCGCCAACGATTTCGGCACCCCGGGCGGCACCTACGTGATGCTGGGCTTCGGCACCACGCCGCAGCCGGTCAACAACCCCGAGCGCTTCGGCAGCACCTGCTACGCCGGCCCGGCCGGCTACGCCACCAGCGACCGCTTCGCCGCCCTGTCGGCCATCTACGGCCCCGCCACCGCCGCGCAGATCATCGCCATCGGCTGCGGCAACGCCGTGGGCCGCATCGAGGACCGCGCCGCCAGCGACGAAGGCCAGTTCGGCCTCGCCCTGCGCTGGTACGCCGAGGCGCTGAACGAAACCGAGTTCGGCTTCTACTTCCTGAACTACCACAGCCGCGTGCCGCTGCTGTCGGGTCGCGCCGTCAACAGCCCGACCGTCGGCGCCGCGTCCGGCCGCTTCTTCGTCGAATACCCGGAAGACATCCAGATGTTCGGCCTGAGCTGGAACACCACGCTGCCGGGCGGCGTCGCCTGGCAGGGTGAAATCAGCCACCGCCCGAACGCGCCGCTGCAGGTGGACGACGTCGAACTGCTGTTCGCCGCGCTCAGCCCGCTCAACCCGTTCATCCCGGCCCCGGCGCTGCGCTTCAACAGCCAGCTGGGCCAGTTCGCCCTGGGCCAGGAAGTCCGCGGCTGGCGCGAGCATGAAATGAGCCAGCTGCAGATGACCTTCACCAAGGCCTTCGCCGAAGTGCTGGGCGCCAACCAGGTCGCCGTGGTCGCCGAGTTCGGCGCCACCGAAGTCTGGGACCTGCCCGATGCCTCCGAGCTGCGCTACGAAGGTGAAGGCACCGACACCGGCGGCGGCTGCGACGTGGGCGACGTGACGGCGGCGGGCGGCTTCGCCGGCCCCGGCGCGCTGCTGTTCGGCTGCGGCCGCAACCCGCTGACGCAGAACGGCGGCTTCCCGACGGCCTTCTCGTGGGGCTACCGCCTCGCGGCCCGCGCCGACTACTCCAGCGCCTTCGGCACCCCGCTCACCCTGTCGCCGCGCATCGCGTTCAACCACGACGTCAACGGCATCACCCCGGGCCCGGGCGGCAACTTCCTCGAGGATCGCAAGTCGCTCACCCTCGGCGTCGAAGCCAACTACATCAACCAGGTGATCTTCGACCTCAGCTACACCCAGTTCATGGGCGCCGAGGACTACAACCAGATCCACGACCGCGACTTCGCATCTTTCACCGTGAAGTATTCGTTCTGACGCCACAGGGAGGCAGAGGATGAAAATCAACAACAAGCACGCGCTGGCCGCATTCGTCGGCGCCGCAGTACTCGCCACCGGCGTGGCCCAGGCCGCGGTCAGCGCGCAGGAAGCCGCCAAGCTGGGTCAGAGCCTGACCCCGATCGGCGCCGAGAAGGCCGGCAATGCCGCCGGCACCATCCCGGCCTGGACGGGCGGCATCGTCCGTCCGCCGGCGGGTTTCCGCGTGGGCACCTTCCACCCGGACCCGTTCGCGGCCGACAAGGTGCTGTACCAGGTGACCCGGGCCAACGTGGCCCAGTACGCCGACGTGCTGACGCCGGGCCAGAAGGCGATGTTCGCCAAGTACCCGACCTTCCGCATGGACGTGTACCCGACCCGCCGCAGCGCCTCGTTCCCGCAGCGCACGTACGACTTCACCAAGCGCAACGCCACCAGCTGCAAGCTCATCGCCGACGGCGACGGCGTGCAGGGCTGCGCCGAGGGCATTCCGTTCCCGATCCCGCAGAACGCCTACGAAGTCATCTGGAACCACAAGCTCAAGTACAAGGGCCTGTCGGTGGTCAGCTACTCGAACCAGGCGGCCCCGACGGCCGGCGGTGCGTTCACGCTGATCAAGCTGCGCGAGGAAATCCTGGGCCTGTACTACAAGCCCGGCAACACGTCCGAGAACATCAACAACATCCTGCTGTACTTCAAGCAGGAAGTGCTGGGTCCGGCGCGACTGGCCGGCCAGGTGCTGCTGGTGCATGAAACGCTGAACGCCAAGGCCGCTCCCCGCCAGGCGTGGGTGTACAACCCGGGCCAGCGCCGCGTGCGCCGCGCCCCGAACGTCGCCTACGACAACCCGGGTACCGCCTCGGACGGCCTGCGCACCAACGACATGACCGACATGTTCAACGGCGCCATGGACCGCTTCACCTGGACCCTGGTGGGCAAGAAGGAAATGCTGGTGCCGTACAACGCGTACAAGGCGCACAGCGACAAGACCAAGATCAGGGACCTGATCCGCCCGGGCCACCTCAACCCCGACTTCATGCGCTACGAGCTGCACCGCGTGTGGGTGGTCGAGGCCAAGCTCAAGGCCGGCCAGCGCCACATCAACAGTCGCCGCACCTTCTACCTGGACGAGGACAGCTACCAGATCCTGCTGACCGACCACTACGACGGCCAGGGCAACCTGTGGCGCTACTCCGACGCACCGTCCATCAACTACTACGAGGTGCCGACCTTCTGGTCCACCCTCGAGACCCACCACGACCTCAAGTCCGGCCGCTACATCTCCGGTCTGCTGGACAACGAGGACAAGCCGCGTGACTTCGGCTACCAGAGCACCCCGGCGAACTACTCGCCGCAGAACCTGCGCACCGCAGGCGTGCGCTGATTCCCAGCTGTTGGTAAACCAGCCGCGCCCGAAAGGGCGCGGCTGCGTTCCGGGCCCCGCATCACGCGGGTGCCGCGCAGGAGGAAACGATGCCCAGCAACACCCTTCGATGCACGCACCTGTTCGGTGCACTGCTGCTCGCCCTGGCCCTGCCGACCTCGGCACAGGCGCCCGAGGCGGCACCGGCCGAGCCCGGCACCGATGCTCCCGCGGCCGAGGCCGCTGCCGAAACCACCCCGATCCAGGAGCCGGAGGCCGCCAAGACCGCAGCCACCGACCCCGCGCTGCTCGACGCCGAGCTCCTGCCCCGCGCCAGCCGCTCCCTCTTGCTTGACGCCGTGCGCACCAACGCCGGCTATTTCGCCGTGGGCGAGCGCGGCCACGTGCTCGCGTCCGACGACGGCGTGACCTGGCGCCAGGCGCCCGTACCCACCCGCGCCACGCTGACCACCATCGCCAGCGTCGACGGCGTGATGTGGGCGGCCGGCCACGACGGCGTCATCGTCCATTCCACCGACGGCGGCCAGACCTGGGTCCGCCGCCGCGCCGCGCCCTGGAGCTACGACATCGTCGATCCCAGCGAAGGCGTGCCGGTGATGGACCTGCTGTTCACCGACGCCAAGAACGGCTTCGCCATCGGCGCCTACAGCCTGATGCTGGTGACTTCCGACGGCGGCGTCACCTGGACCCCGCGCACCGTCGCGTCCCCGGCGCCCGCCGCGCCCGAGCCCGCCGCCGAGGCGCCCGCCGCCGACGGCGCGGACCCGGCCGCCGAGGCGGAAGACTGGACCTTCAGCGACGAGGACCTGGCCCTGGACGCCGAGTCCGACCCGCACCTCAACGCCATTGCCCGCGCCGGCTCCGGCGCGCTGGTGATCGCCGGCGAACGCGGCACGTTCATGCGTTCGCGCGACGGCGGTGAAACCTGGACCAGCAAGCGCCTGCCCTACGAGGGTTCGATGTTCGGCGTGCTGGCCTGGCAGGACGACCACATCCTGGTCTACGGCCTGCGCGGCAACGTCTACGAATCGCGCGACCTGGGCGACAGCTGGACCCGCGTGGAAACCGGCATCACCACCAGCCTGATGGGTGGTTATGCGCTTGAGAACGGCGGTGCGGTGCTGGTGGGTGCCAACGGCGCCATCCTGACCCGCCCCGACGCCGATTCGCCTTTCACCGCGTCCGCTTTCGAGACCGCTTCCGGCGAGACGCCGCTGCTCTCGGGCGTGCTGCCCGTGGACGGCGCCGGCTACCTCGTGATCGGCGACAAGGGCGCCGATATGTACCGCCCGCAGTGACGGAGATCCAATGAGCCTGCCCAACGCCCAGCCCGGCCCGTTCGCCCGCTTCGCCGAGACCCTCGTCTTCGGCAACCGGCCGCTCGTGCTCATCGTCTTCGCCGCCATCACCATGGCGATGCTGTTCTTCGCCAGCCAGCTCAAGGTGGACGCCGGCTTCAAGAAGCAGGTGCCGCTGCAGCACGAGTACATGCAGACCTTCCAGGACTACGAGCTGGAGTTCGGCGGCGCCAACCGCGTGCTGGTGGCGGTGATCGCCAAAGACGGCGACATGTTCGACCAGGACTTCATGAAGACCCTGGAGAACGTCACCAACGAGGTGATCAACCTCGACTCCACCGACGACGCCCGCTCGCGCTCGCTGTTCACGCCGAACGTGCGCTTCATCGAGGTGGTGGAGGACGGCCTGTCCGGCGGCAACGTCATCCCGCAAACCTTCACCCCGAACGTCGAGGGCTTCGCCTCCACGCCGGAAGACTTCCAGACCATCCGCGGCAACATCGTCAAGGCCAACATCGTCGGCCGGCTGGTGGCCAAGGACTGGTCGGGCGCCATGATCTGGGCCGACCTGATCCCCGAGAGCCAGGTGAACAAGGTGGACTACCAGCAGGTGGCCAACCAGTTCGAGGCCATCCGCGCCAAGTACGAGGACGAGAACCACACCGTCCACATCATCGGTTTCGCCAAGGTGGTGGGCGACATCAGCGACGGCGCGCGTTCGGTCATCAAGTTCTTCGCGCTCACCATCGCCTTCACCTGGCTGCTGCTGTTCCTGTATTCGACCTCGGTGAAGCTGGCCAGCCTGACGGTGGCCGCGGCCCTGGTGTCGGTGGTGTGGATGCTGGGCGCGCTGAAGCTGATGGGCTTCGGCATCGACCCGATGAACATGCTCACGCCCTTCCTGATATTCGCCATCGCGGTCAGCCACGGCGAACAGATGATCAACCGCTTCCGCGGCGAGATCTTCTTCGGCGGCCTGGAAGAGGGCACCGTGGACGAGCTGCGCGCCCGGGCCAAGAACGCCGTCGAACCGCTTGAAGCGGCCCGGCTGTCGTTCCGCATGCTGCTGGTGCCGGGCACCGTGGCCCTGGTCGCCGGCTGCATCGGCTTCGGCGCCATCATGGTCATTCCCATCGACATGGTGCGCGAGCTGGCCATCACCGCCACCGTGGGCGTGGCGCTGACCATCCTCACCGACCTGGTGCTGCTGCCGGTGCTGCTGAGCTACACCCGCCTGCGCAACATCGACCGCAAGCGCGAGTTCCGCCTGCGCCAGCTCACCCGCTTCGACAAGGTCTGGGCTGCCTTGTCCCGCCTGAGCAAGCCCGTGCCGGCGGCCATCGTCATCCTGATTGGCGCGGTGGTGTGGTTCTTCGCCTGGCAGCACGGCAACAAGGTGATGATCGGCGACGCCCAGAAGGGCGTGGCCGAACTGCGCCCGGACGCGCGCTACAACAAGGACGCGGTGCTGATTGCCGAGAAGTTCTCGCTCAGCGTGGACATGCTCAACGTCATCGCCGAGGCCGCCCCGTCGGCCTGCACCACCAGCTTCGCCGCCATGGAGCTGGTGGACCGGTTCGCCTGGCACATGGAGAACGTGGAGGGCGTGGAGCAGGTGATCACGCTGCCGGCGGCCGCCAAGATCGTCAACGCCGGCTGGAACGACGGTTCGGTGCGCTGGCGCGTGCTGCCGCGCGACCCGGACACGCTGCGCCAGGCCACGCAGAGCTTCGAGACCGACTCGGGCCTGCTCAACGCCGACTGCAGCGCGATCCCGATCACCATCTTCACCTCGGACCACCAGGCCACCACCATTGACCGCGTGGTGGCGGCGGTGAAGGACTTCCGCGAGAAGAACAACGCCTACGTGCCCGGCAACCTGCAGCTGAAGCTGGCCGCCGAGGCTGCCGAGAACCCGGACTTCACCAGCGACCAGGTCAACCTGCGCCTGGGCACGGGCAACATCGGCGTGGCCGCGGCCACCAACGACACGGTCCGTGCGTCCGAGCACATGATCCTGTACCTGCTGTACGCGGCCGTGTTCGTGATGTGCTGGCTGAGCTTCCGCAATCCGCTGGCCGCGCTGTGCGTGCTGCTGCCGCTGGTGCTGGTGACCGAACTGGGCCACTCGCTGATGGTCGAACTGGACATCGGCATGAAGGTGAACACGCTGTGCGTGGTGGCGCTGGGCGTGGGCATCGGCGTGGACTACGGCATCTACATCTTCGCGCGCATGCGTGAGTCGATGCTGCAGGGCCGCAGCGTGGCCGAAAGCTACTTCGTGGCGCTCAAGACCACCGGCATCGCCATCTTCTACACGGCGCTCACCCTGGCCGTGGGCGTGGCGATGTGGATCTTCTCGGACCTGAAGTTCCAGGCCGACATGGGCATCATGCTGACCTTCATGTTCGTGGTGAACATGGTGGCGGCCATCATCTTCCTGCCGGCCCTGTGCCGCTGGCTGCTGCGCCCTGGCGAGAAGGACACCTGGAGCCCGACGCTCTGACGCCCCTCCAGGACACACACTGAAAGCGGGCTTCGGCCCGCTTTCTTTTTGCGCACCGCTCGCTGTTTTCGGTTTCGGCGCCGGCCGCACCGCGGAGGCGAGGGTCACTTCCTGCTCACGGCAGA
>DAORUD010000092.1:0-9478 GCA_035433005.1 Arenimonas sp.
CGTCAGCTATTGCCCGCAGCGCGGCAGCGTGATGGCGTGGCTGCAGACCCTGGCCTGGAGCCGCGCCGTGGACCGCCTGCGCCGGCTGCGCCGCCAGCGCCTGGAAACCCCGCTGCATCCGGAGGGCGACGAAGACGCGTATGCATCGGGTGAAGACCTGCCGGTGGACGCGCTGCTCGACCACCTGGGCAACGTGCAGGCCCTGCAGCAGGCCTTCGCATCCCTGAGCCCGGTGCAGCGCACCGTGCTGGAACTGGCCTACCGCGAGGAGTTGTCGCAACCCGAAATCGCCGAGCGCACCGGCCTGCCTCTGGGCACGGTGAAATCGCACGCCCGCCGCGGCCTGGCCGCGCTGCGTGAGGCGCTCGAAGTCGGAACCGACAGCCCATGACCCCGCGCAAGCCCCCCCTCGATGACCTGCTGCTGGCCGCCCTGGCCGGCCTGGTGCCCGAACAGGAGCCGGCCGCCGGGGCGTCCGCCGCGCTTCGCAGCCGCATCCTGGCCAAGGCCCGGGAAATGCGCACCCAGGTGATCCGCGCCGACGAAGGCGAGTGGGTGCCGTTCGTGCCGGGCATCCGCATCAAGACCCTGCGCCGCAACGAGGCCGAGGGCACCCAGACCAGCCTGTGGCGCATCGAGCCCGGCGCCAGCGTGCCGCCGCACCCGCATACCCGCGAGGAGGAATGCATGGTGATGGAAGGCTCGGTGGTGCACGACGACGTTGAATACTTCGCCGGCGACTTCCTGCTGGCGCCCGTGGGCGAGCGGCACAAGCCCTTCTTCGCGCCCCGGGGTGCCCTGCTGCTGATCCGCAGCGAGCTGATTCCCGACCCGGAAAAGCTGCGCAAGCTGGCCGAGGCAAATAAATCCGGCTGAGCTGCATCCGGCCGGCGCCCGGCCTGCGTAAGCCCCCGAGTACGCGCCTTGCGTACCCCGGGGAGTCCACCTGCCATGCCGCGTTTGCCCGCCAGAGTCCTGGCCACGATGTTCGTTCTCCTGCTGGCCCCGTGGGCTTCGGCGGCCGTGCAGGCACGTCCTGCCGCGCCTGCGCCTTCCGCCACGCCTGCGCCCACCAGCGCCGCCGAAATGGCGCGCCTGGCCCGCGAAAATCCCGTTCCCATCTGGAGCCGCCACGGCATCCTGGTGGAGCAGGGCGGCCGCGCGCTGTACACCTTCGCCACCGACAGCACCGGGCAGAGTTCCTGCGACCGCCCCTGCGAGGGCCTGTGGCCGCCGCACTACGCCGAGCCGGGTGACAGACCCGTGGGGCCCTTCACCATCGCCCGCAGCTTCGACGGCCGGCCGATGTGGGCCTGGCGCGGCAAGCCGCTGTACCGCTGGGTGTCGGACCGCAAGCGCGGCGCCGCAGGCGGCGACGGCGTGGCCGGCGTCTGGTTCCTGGTGAAGGTGCCGCCGCAGTTCGCCAGCCAGGTGGTGCCGTATTTCCCGATGCCCATGCCGCGCGCCGGCACCATCCGCACCGTTTTCCCCACCGCGCCCGCAGCCGCCGGCGCCACACCCGCCAACGCCACTCCGAGGAACAACCGATGAGCCGTGCCCTGCACACGACCCTTTCCACCGCCCTGTCGCTGGCGATGCTTGCCGGCAGCGGCGCTGCCTTCGCCCAGGACGCCGTGGACGACGACGGCCTGAGCGCCGGCGGCAAACTGCTGCTCACCGGCGGCGTCACCCAGGTGGAAGGTTCGGCCGGCGGCGGCCTGACGCCCTGGGCCGTGATCGGCGGCTACGGCACGCGCGACGAGATTGGCGCCAATGCGTTCTATACCCAGGTGAACCTGGACGACTACCAGCTGCAGAGCTACGGCGCGCTGGTGGGCTTTTACGACCGCGTGGAGCTGAGCTTCTCGCGCCAGCAGTTCGACACCGAGCGGGTCGGCGGCGCGCTGGGGCTGGGCAACGGCTTCACGTTCACCCAGGACACCCTCGGCGTGAAGGTGAAAGTGGCCGGCGACGCCGTGCTGGAACAGGACTCGTGGCTGCCGCAGATCGCGGTGGGCGCGCAGTACAAGCGCAACGACCAGGCCGCGGTGCTGGCCTTCGTGGGCGCGCAGGACGACAGCGGCGTGGACTACTACGTCAGCGCCACCAAGCTGTACTTGTCCCAGAGCCTGCTGCTCAACGGCACCGTGCGTTTCACCAGGGCCAACCAGTTCGGCATCCTGGGCTTCGGCGGCGACCGCAACGACAGCTACCGGGCGCAGTTCGAAGGCTCGGCCGCCTATCTGCTCACGCGCAACCTGGCGGTGGGCGCGGAGTACCGCACCAAGCCCGACAACCTGGGCATCGCCGGCGAAGACGACGCGTATGACGTGTTCGTGGCCTGGGCGCCCTACAAGAACGTGTCGCTGACGGTGGCCTACGTGGACCTCGGCAACATCGTCATCCGTGACGACCAGCGCGGCGTGTACGCCTCGCTGCAGGTCGGCTTCTGAATCCCCTGGAGAAACGCATGAATTCCCTGACCCGCATTGCCTTCGCCCTGCTGATCGCCGCCGCCGCGCCGGCCTTCGCCCAGCAGCCCGCCGTCAGCGCCGAGGAGCAGGCCATCCTCGACGAGGAAGCCCGCCTCGAGGCCGAGGAAGCCGCCCTCGACGCGTCGGCCAACGCCAGCGACCCCACCGCGCCCAACCCCGCGCCGGCCTTCCCGGAACTGCGCCCGGTGCTGGACGACTTCGGCGGTGAAGCCGGCCTGGCGGCGCTGATGGAAACGTTCATGGCCGGCCTGCTGGCCGACCCGCGCACCCAGCCCTTCTTCGCCAACGCCGACCAGGTGCGCGTGAAGCGGCAGCTGACCGAGCAGTTCTGCGTGATCCTGGGCGGCGACTGCACCTACAGCGGCCGGGACATGCGCAGCTCGCACAAGGGCCAGGACATCGACCGCGGCCATTTCAACGCGCTGGTGGAAGTGCTGCAGGTGGCGATGGACAAGCACGGCGTGCCGTTCCGCGCGCAGAACAAGCTGCTGGCGAAGCTGGCGCCGATGCATCGCGAGATCGTGACGAAATAGTTGCCGGCGGGGGCGGTCGGGCCTGAAGGCCCTCCTACAGGGAGGGCGTCAGTCGAGGGACTCGGCGGCTTCGACGCGGTTCTTGCCGAACTGCTTGGCGCGGTACAGGGCGGCATCCGCGGCGGCGATCAGCAGTTCGGGGCTCAGGCCGGCGCGCGGCACGATGGCCGCCACGCCTATGCTCACCGTCACCATGCCCAGGCGCGAGGCCGGATGCGGCAGGTCGGCGTGCAGCACGGCCTGCCGCACGCGCTCGGCCACGGCCATCGCCGCGGGCATTTCCAGGCCCGGCAGCAGCAGGCCGAACTCTTCGCCGCCGTAGCGGCCCGCGGTGTCGTGCGGCTTGCGCAGTTCGGCCTCCACGCGGCGCGCCACCACGCGCAGCGCTTCGTCGCCGGCCAGGTGGCCCTTGTGGTCGTTGTAGGCCTTGAACTCGTCCAGGTCGAACAGCGCGAACGCCACCGGCGTGCCGCGCGCCAGGCCGATGGCCCACTCGGCGTGCAGCCGTTCGATCAGGCGGCGGCGGTTGGCCAGTTCGGTCAGCGCGTCGAAATAGGAAAGCCGGGTCAGCTCTTCGTTGGCGCGGCGCAGCTCCAGGCTGCGCGCTTCCAGTTCGGTGGTGCGCTGGCGGACCAGGTCCACCAGTTCGCCCTCGCGCGCGCGCAGGCGGCGGTCGCGCACCCGCAGCAGGCCCAGCGCCAGCAGCAGGAAGGCCACGGCGTACCCGGCCATGGCCGGCACGGTGCGCCACCACGGACGATTGATCTCGAACGACACCACCTGCGGCGTAGCGATGGCGCCGCTGTAGTCGCGCGCCTCCAGCACCAGGCGGTAGCCGCCGGGGGGCAGGCCGGTGAGCTGGCGCAGCGGCGTGCTGTTCCACTCCCCGGGGGCCGGCTCCAGGCCCTGCAGCCAGCTGCGGTAGGTGTTCAGGCCTTCGCGCTCGCCGCTGAGCAGGGCGAATTCCACCAGCAGGCTGCGCGTGCCGGCGGGCAGCGACAGCGGCGTGCCCTGGGCGCCGGGCGTGATGTCCACGCCGTCGGCCGCCAGCCGTTCGATCACCAGCGGCGGCGTGCGCGGGCGCTGGGCCGGCGTGCGCGGCAGGTACACCGCGGCGCCGCCGATGGTGCCGGCCCAGACGCGGCCGCGGGCGTCCACGTGCAGGGCGCCGGCGTTGCATTCGTCGTGCGGCAGGCCGTCGCTGCGCTGGAAGCGCAGCACGTCGAAGCGGCCGTCGGACAGCGGCTGCCAGCGCGCGGCGCCGTAGTCGCTGCACAGCACCAGGTCGCCGGCGCCGTCGCGCACCACGCCGTAGGTGTAGGGGTTGGGCGCCGCGGGAAGGGCCGGTTCGGTCACCGCCCGCGGGCGTTCGGGGTTGGTGATGTCCACCCGCACCACGCCACTGGCCTGCGAGCCCAGCCACAGCACCGGCCGCCCGCCGGCGTCGGGCAGCAGGGTGATGCCGAAGTAGCTGTCGTCGGGCAGGCCCTGGGCGCGGCCGTGGAAACTCCACCGGCCGTTGCGGAACGCGGCCAGGCCGCGGCCGACGGTGGTGGCCCAGATGACCTGGTCGGGCCCGCTGCCTGTCTGCAGCAGCGACACCACGCGCTTGGGGTTGGCCGGGTCGTCGGCGCTGTAGTGCGTCCATGCGCCGTCGCGGTAGTGCGCCACGCCGTTCTGGCGCAGGCCGACCCACACTTCGTTGGTGCCCACCGGCAGGATCTTGGCCACGGCCTCGCGTTCGAACTTGGCCCAGGGCGTGGGCACCTCCACCAGGCGATCGCCCACCAGCCGCACGATGTGGCCATTCCAGGTGCCCGCCCAGAGCGTGCCGCCGGGCGTGCCGTCGGCCACGCGGGCCAGGCTGCGCACGGTGGGGTGGGGCAGGCCGTCGGCCTGGGTCCATTGGCGCCAGGCGCCGTCGCGGTAGCGCGCCAGGCCTTCGCCGTCGCTGCCCAGCCACAGGGTTTCATGGCCGTCGCTGCCCTCTTCGTTGAGCAGGGCCCAGACGCCGTTGCCGGCGCTGCCGATCTCGCTCACCGTGCGCCAGTTGCCCACCAGCCGCAGGCGCGCGGCGCCGGCGTCGGTGCCCAGCCAGACCTGCGGGCGACCCTGCACGTCGCTGCCCAGCGCGATGGCGCGGGTGCGCGTGCTGGTGAGCCGGGTAAGGTAGTCCAGCGCCTGCCACTGCCCGTTGCGCAGGCGCGCCGCGCCCTGGCGCAGCCCCACCCACACCTGCGGCTGCGGCTGGCCGATGTCCTGCAGCGTGAGTGCGTGCACGTAGTCGCTGCCCAGCGCGCCGGTGCCGCTGTGGTACCGCTGCCAGCGCCCGCCGTGCAGCCGCGCCACGCCGCCGCCGTAGCTGCCCACCCACAGGCTGTGGCCGTGGTCGGCCTCGGGCCAGGTGTCCACGCTGGTGATTTCGAAAAAGCGCGGTCCGGCCACGTCGGGCACCACCGGCGTGCAGGCCTGCGCCGGGAGGCAGTGGTAGAGGCCCTGGCCAAACGTGGCCACCCACAGCGCCTGGGACTCGTCGCGCGCAAGCGCCACGTCGAATATTTCAACCTCCGCCAGTTCGGCGGGCAGGGCTCGGCGCAGCCAGGCGCCGTCCACCCACTCCAGCACGCCGCCGACCGTGGTGGCGAACAGCCGGTATTGCGTGCCCTGCGGGAACCAGCGCAGGCGCAGCGCGTGCGACGCGCCCAGGCCGGCACCGATGTCGCGCCAGGCGTTGTCCTCGAACACGAACACGCCCACGCCGGTCATGCTCACCCACACCCGGCCGTCGGGCGTGCTGGCCACGTCGCGCACGGCGCCGCCCAGCTTGCCGTCCGGGCCCGGCACCGGCACCAGCCGCAGGCCGTTGAACCGCGCCAGGCCGCGCATGGTCCCCACCCAGACGTGGCCATCGGGCGCCGGCGCCACCGCCGTCACGGTGGGGTCGGGCAGGCCATTGCCTTCGTCGAAGAGTTTGGCCGGGACGCGGCCGATCTGGTCCACGTCAATATCCGACGCGCGCGCAGTCGCCGCCCCCAGGCAGAGCAGCAGCAAACCCGCGATCGTGGAACGGATGAAGCCTGGCGACATCGGAAACCCCCGTCCCGACTTTAATGGGTTCAGGGCCTGAATTCACCGGCCGTGAAAGCCGGGCCCGAAGGCCTTAGCATCGGCACATGCCCGACCGCCCCCGCATTGACGAACTCCCCGGCAGCTTCGGCTACGGCGCCGGCGTGCTGTACGGCCTGCCGCAGCCGCCGCGCTGGATGGGCGCGGTGTCGCCGGACCTGCAGCGGGTGATCCTGCTGCTCGATACCGGCGAACTGCTGTACGGCCACCTGACCGGCCTGGACTGGGAGGGCGGCAACGTCATCCTGCGCTCGGGCGATGTCACCCATTCCAATCCCATTGGCGACCTGCGCGGCATCCTGCTCAGCGCCGAAACCACGGCCCAGGCCGTGGCCGCGCCGATGTCGGTCACCAGCACGCTGCGATACCGCGACGGCGGCGAATGGACGCTGCATGCGCACACCGCCAGCGCGGACCTGTTCGGCGTGGGTTTCTTCGCGGTGGCGGGCGGTGAGATGCGGGCGATCTTCGTGCCGTGGCGGGCCCTGGCCGAGCACCGGGCCGAGATCGCCTCGGGCCTGGACGACCACCGCCGGGCGCGGCTGCAGCGCGAAGTGGCCTTCCGCCGCGGCGCCGAGATTGACCGACTGAGTGCGGCGCGGCTGAACCTGGTGGACGAAACCGGTCGTGCCGCCGCCGACATCCGCCGCAGCGCCTTTGCGAAATCCTTCTGCGAGGCGCACGGGGGCTGAGCGCGTCGGCTCGCGTATCGGTGTCCGCGTGAGGGCGAGATTTGTGATGCCAAGCCGCGCCGCGCCGTGGCAAGGTATCCGGCATGACGTCCCCCCCGTCCCTTGAACGCTGGCGGCACGCGGAAGAACTCTGGGCCGCACGCCAGGCCGAAGCCGCCCGCCGCGAGTACGACGCGCTGCTGTCCGACCCCGACTGGATGCTGCCCGCGAACCTGCGCCTGGGCGCCATTGCCCTGGAAACCGGGCAGGTGCGCGCGGCGGTCAGCCACGCGCTGGCCGCCTTCTACGCCCGCGAACCCGACCCGCCGCTGCTGGAGGCGCTGTGCCGGCTGCTGTTGAACGTGGGCGAGGTGCGCTCGGCGCTGCACTGCGTGGACGACGCGTCCGTGGCCGCCTGCAGCGACGCGAAACTGCTGACGGGCTTTGGCCGGATGATGGCCGCGCACGGCTTCTTCGACCGCGCCGCGGGCCTGCTGCGCCGCGCCCGCGCGCTGGGCCTGGAGACGGCCGAGCTGCGCTTCGCGCTGGGCAATGCCGAAAGCCACGCCGGCAACACCGCCGCCGCCGAAGCCGAACTCGAGGCCTGCCTGGCCGCCGCGCCCAACCACGCCGGTGCGCACGCCGCGCTGGCCACGCTGCGCCGCGCCACGCCCGACCACAACCACGTGGCGCGCCTGCGCGAAGTGCTGGCCCGCTACCCGGAAACCCATGCCGATGCGCCGAAGCTGCATTTCGCGCTGTTCAAGGAGCTCGACGACCTGGGAGACACCGAGGCCGCCTGGCCCGCGCTGGCCGACGGCCTGCGCCACCGCAAGCGGCAGGTGCGCTTCGACGAAGCGGCCGACATCGCCCTGTTCGAGCAGTTGCGCAAGGTGCGCGCCGGCCCGCCGCTGCCGGTGGAGCCGGGGCCGGCGCCGATCTTCATCGTGGGCCTGCCGCAGTCGGGCGCCACGCTGCTGGAGGGCATGCTGGCCGGCGCGCCCGAGGTGGTGGCCTGCGGCGAACTGGACGACCTGGTGATGCAGCTGCGCTGGTGCGGCCAGCGCATCGGCGGCCCGCGCCTGGACGAAGAGCTGGTGCGCGCCTGCGCCACCGCCGACCTGTCGCCGCTGGCGCGCCGCTACCTGGGCCACACCCAGTGGCGCGCCACCGGCAAGCGCTGGTTCACCGACCGCACGCCCAGCCACTTCCTCAGCCTGGGCTACCTGGCCAACGCACTGCCGCAGGCGCGCATCCTGCACCTGGTGCGCGACCCGATGGACGTGTGCTTCGCCAACCTGCGGCGCCTGTTCGCCGAAGGCAGCGCCTACAGCTACGACCAGCGCGACATGGCCGGCCACTACCTGCGCTACCGCCAGCTGATGGCGCACTGGCACGCCCAGTTCCCGGACCGCATCCTGGACGTGGCCTACGAATCCCTGGTCACCGACCCCCACGCCACCGCCCGCCGCGTGTTCGAACACTGCGGCCTGGCCTACACCCCCAGCCCCACCCGCGCCCCCGACCCCCGCCACATCGGCCAATGGCAGCGCTACGCCACCCACCTGGCACCGCTTCGCGAGGCCTTGCCGTGAAAATGTACCAGGTACATTTTCATCGAGGCTGAGACGGCCGTGAAAATGTACCTGGTACATTTTCACGGAGGGTGAGACTGGGGCGGGGAGGGCGCTACAATCGGGCCATCCTGTCTTTGCCGCACGAGTGCGCCCCGATGAGCACCCCCGCTTCCAGCCTTCCTTCCGCCGACAGCCAGGCCGAGCGCAGCCCGCTGCGCTTCGTCACCGCGGCCAGCCTGTTCGACGGCCACGACGCCGCCATCAACATCATGCGGCGCCTGATCCAGGCCCAGGGCGTGGAAGTGGTGCACCTGGGCCACAACCGCAGCGTGGAAGACGTGGTGCGCGCCGCGCTGCAGGAAGACGCCGACGGCATCGCCCTGTCGAGCTACCAGGGCGGCCACACCGAGTACTTCAAGTACATGGTGGACATGCTGCGCGAGCGCGGCGCCTCGCACATCCGCGTATTCGGTGGCGGCGGCGGCACCATCACGCCCGAGGAAATCCGCGAGCTGCAGGCCTACGGCGTCGAACGCATCTACCATCCGAACGACGGCATGGCGATGGGCCTGGTCGCGATGATCGAGGATCTGGTGCGGCGCACCGTGTCGCATCGCCTTCCGACCACGCGTCCCGACCGCGTCAGCAAGGACGACGAAATCTCGGTCGGCAAGATGCTGTCGGCGCTGGAAGAGGGCGTGTTCAGCGACACCGAACTCGCGACTGTGCGCAAGGAATGGCAGCTCGCCGCCGGCAAGACCCCGGTGATCGGCATCACCGGTACCGGCGGTGCCGGCAAGTCCTCGGTGACCGACGAGCTGCTCAACCGCTTCCTCGCCAGCTTCCCGGAGATGCGCATCGCGGTGATCTCGGTCGACCCGACGCGTCGCCGCACCGGCGGTGCCTTGCTCGGCGATCGCATCCGGATGAATGCATTGCGCTCGAAGCGCGTGTTCATGCGCTCGATGGCGACGCGACGCCAGCACGTCGCGACCAATGTCGTGCTCAAGGATTGCATCGGCTTCCTGCGCGGCCAGGGCTACGACCTGGTCATGGTCGAAACCGCCGGCATCGGC
>DAORUD010000093.1:0-9433 GCA_035433005.1 Arenimonas sp.
GAACCGGCCTTGATCTCGACCTTCTGCTCCTTGCCGGTCTTCTTGTCCTTGGCGCTGACGTGCAGGATGCCGTTGGCGTCGATGTCGAACGACACCTCGATCTGCGGCATGCCGCGCGGCGCCGCATCAATGCCCGACAGGTCGAACTTCGCCAGCGACTTGTTGAAGCGGGCCTGTTCGCGCTCGCCCTGCAGCACGTGCACCGTCACCGCGGACTGGTTGTCCTCGGCGGTGGAGAAGGTCTGCGAGGCCTTGGTGGGGATGGTGGTGTTCTTCTCGATGATCTTGGTCATCACGCCGCCCAGGGTTTCGATGCCCAGGCTGAGCGGGGTGACGTCGAGCAGCAGCACGTCCTTGACGGTGCCGGCCAGCACGCCGCCCTGGATGGCGGCGCCGACGGCGACGGCCTCGTCCGGGTTGACGTCCTTGCGCGGCTCCTTGCCGAAGAACTCGGCCACGGCCGCCTGCACCTTGGGCATGCGGGTCTGGCCGCCGACCAGGATCACGTCGCCGATGTCGCTGGCGCGCAGGCCGGCGTCATTGAGGGCGATGCGGCAGGGTTCGATGGTCTTGCGGACCAGGTCTTCCACCAGCGCCTCGAGCTTGGCGCGGGTGAGCTTGATGTTCAGGTGCTTGGGGCCCGAGGCGTCGGCCGTGACGTAGGGCAGGTTCACTTCGGTCTGCTGGTTGCTGGACAGCTCGATCTTGGCGCGCTCGGCGGCGTCCTTCAGGCGCTGCAGGGCCAGCGGGTCCTTGCGCAGGTCAATGCCCTGCTCCTTCTGGAATTCCTCGACGAGGTAGTCAATGACGCGCTTGTCGAAGTCTTCGCCGCCCAGGAAGGTGTCGCCGTTGGTGGCCAGCACTTCGAACTGCTTCTCGCCGTCGATCTCGGCGATTTCGATGATCGACACGTCGAACGTGCCGCCGCCCAGGTCGTAGACCACCAGCTTGCGGTCGCCGCCCTTCTTGTCCATGCCGTAGGCCAGCGCGGCCGCGGTGGGTTCGTTGATGATGCGCTTGACGTCCAGGCCCGCGATGCGGCCGGCGTCCTTGGTGGCCTGGCGCTGGCTGTCGTTGAAGTAGGCCGGCACGGTGATGACCGCCTCGGTGACGGCCTCGCCCAGGTAGGCTTCGGCGGTCTTCTTCATCTTTTCCAGGATGCGCGCGGAGATTTCCTGCGGCGACATCGCCTTGCCTTCGCTGGTCTTCACCCACGCGTCGCCGTTGTCGTGGGCGACGATGCCGTAGGGCACCAGGTCGAGGTCCTTCTTGACTTCGGCGTCGGTGAACTTGCGGCCGATCAGGCGCTTGACCGCGTAGAAGGTGTTCTTGGGGTTGGTGACGGCCTGGCGCTTGGCCGAGGCGCCCACGATCACTTCGCCGTCCTTGGTGAAGGCGACGATGGAGGGCGTGGTGCGGTCGCCCTCGGAGTTCTCGATGACCTTGGCCACGCCGCCTTCCATCACGGACACGCAGCTGTTGGTGGTGCCCAGGTCGATGCCGATGATCTTGCCCATGAAAGTTCTCCGTCGAAATTTTTGAGTCGTTGCGGCGCGGGCCGCGGCTGGTTCTGAAATGGGGTTGGGGCCGATGCCTTCAAGCCCCCGTCACGCAATCAACCGGCGGCCACGACCACCAGGGCCGGGCGCAGCAGGCGATCGTTCAGCGAATAGCCCTTCTGGAACACCTGGACCACGGTGCCCGGCGCCGCGTCGGGCGCGGGCACCTGGCTGATGGCCTGGTGCCATTCGGGGTCGAAGGCGGCGCCCAGGGGATCGAGCTGGGCCATGCCGTTGTCGGCCCCAACCTTGAGCAGCTGGCGCAGGGTGAGCTCGAGGCCGTCCTTGAGCGGGCCGGTCTCGGCGCCGGCGGCCTGCAGGCCGGCATCGAGGCTGTCGAGCACGGGCAGCAGCTGCGAGAGCAGCTTTTCGTTGGCGAAGCGGCGGGCCTGGTCGAGGTCGCGGGCCAGGCGCTTGCGCTGGTTGTCGAGATCGGCGCGTTCGCGAAGGGCTTCTTCGCGCAGGCTGGCCATGGCCGCCCGCAGCTGTTCGAGCTCGTTGTCGAGGCCGTAGTCGTCTTCGGGCGACGGGGCGCCCGGGCTGGGGGTTTCGTTGTTCATTGGGATTCCAGTGTGGCTGCCCCCGCGCTCCCCGCGGGCTCTGGCAGCGTTATGGGGCCGGGGCTTCGGGATTCAAGGCGGCCCCGAGCAGGTCGGCCGTGGCCTGCACCATCGGGATGACGCGGTCATAGGCCATGCGGGTGGGGCCGATGACGCCCAGCACCCCCAGCACGCGGCCGTTGGCGCCGTACGGGGCGGTGACCACGGTGCAGCCGTCCAGCGGCGCCAGGCCGGTTTCCTCGCCGATGAACACCCGCACGCCCTGGGCGTGGATGGTGCGCTCGAGCAGCTGCAGGATCTCGCGCTTGCGGGAAAAGGCTTCGAACAGCTCGCGCAGCCGGTCCAGGTCGGACAGCTCCTGCACGCCCATCAGCCGCGTCTGGCCGGCCAGCAGCATGTCATCGGTGGCGGCCGGGCCCTCGCCCAGGGCCTGTTCGGACAGGTCCACGGCCGCCGACAGCAGCCGCTCCATCTCGCTGCGGGTGTCGCGCAGGTCGCGCATCAGGGCGGCGCGGATCTCCTGCAGGGGCCGGCCGGCGAAGTGGGTGTTGAGGAAATTGGCGGTCTGTTCCAGCTCCGACGGGGTGTAGGCCCGGCGCGGCGTGATGATGCGGTTCTGCACTTCGTTGTCGGTGAACACCAGGATGACCAGCACGCGCTGGGCGTCCAGCGGCACGAAATCGATGTGCCGGAAGGCGAACTGGCCGCGCTGGGGCACGGTGACCACGCCCACGAACTGGCTCATGGCCGACAGCAGTTCGCTGGTGTTCGACAGCAGGGCCTGGGTGCCGGCTCCGGCCGCCAGGTTGGCGCGCATGCGCGACACCTCGGCCTCCTGCACGGGCTTGACCTGCAGCAGGCTGTCCACGAACACGCGGTAGCCCTGGGCCGTGGGGATGCGGCCGGCGGAGGCGTGCGGGGCGGCCACCAGGCCGATGTCCTCCAGGTCGGCCATGATGTTGCGGATGGTGGCCGGGCTCACGTCCAGGCCCGAACTGCGCGCCAGCGTGCGCGACCCCACCGGCTCGCCGTCGCGGATGTGCTGGGAAATCAGGGTGCGCAGCAGGCTGCGGGCGCGGGGGTCGAGGCTCAGGTCCATCAGCCATAGATAAGGCCGGCAGCCGGCGGGCGCAAGCCGGGGTCTTCCTACCCGCCGGCGGGGCCGGTTCGGCTGGCGTTGCCGACGGGGCAGCGAAACGATGGGTGATTCAGGCAAAATCGCCCGGCCCATGATTACCCACCTCACCCTCAAGGATTTTGCCGTCGTCAGCGCCGCCGAACTCGCGTTCGGCCCCGGCATGACGGTGGTTTCCGGCGAAACCGGCGCAGGCAAGTCGCTGCTGGTGGACGCCCTGATGTGGCTGACCGGCGCCCGCGCCGACGCCGGCATCGTGCGCCACGGCGCCGAGCGGGCCGAACTGGCCGCCGAGTTCCGCCTGCACGACGCGCCCCTGGCCCTGGCCTGGCTGCGCGAGAACGAACTCGACGACGAGGACGGCTGCCAGCTGCGCCGCGTCATCCGCGCCGACGGCGGCTCGCGCGCCTGGATCAACGGCCGCCCCGCCACCCTGGGCCAGTTGTCCGAACTGGGCGGCCGGCTGGTGGAGATCCACGGCCAGCACGAACACCAGGCCCTGCTCGACCGCGGCCAGCAGCTGGCCCTGCTGGACGCCTTCGGCCGCCACGAGCCGCTGCTGGCCAGCGTGCGCGAGCTGGCCCAGCGCTGGGCCGCCGTTGACCGCGACCTGGCCGACATCGCCCGGGCCGGCGACGTGGGCGAGCGCGTGGCCTGGCTGCAGCACCAGGTGGACGAGCTCGAGCGCGAAGACCTGCAGCCCGCCGCCATCGACGACCTGCTGGCCGCCCACCGCCGCCAGGCCAATGCGGCCGGCCTGCTGCAGGGCTGCGAATCGGCCCTGGCCCGGCTGGCCGGCGACGAAGGCCACTCCCTGGGCCGCGCCCTGCACCAGGTCAGCGCCGAACTGGCCCGCCTGAGCGCCGACGAACCGCGCCTGGCCGAGGTGGTGTCCCTGCTGGAATCGGCCGACATCCAGCTGGCCGAAGCCGGCGCCGGCCTGGAACGCATCCGCGACGATTTCGACCTCGACCCCGACCGCCTGCAGCAGCTCGAAGACCGCCTGTCCCGCCTGCACGACCTGGCCCGCAAGCACCGCGTGCCGCTCGACGGCCTGGCCGCGCGCCAGCAGGCCCTGCAGGCCGAGCTCGACACCCTCAGCGGCGCCACCGACCGCTCCGAACGCCTCGCGCGCGAACTGGCCGACGCCGAGTCGCAGTGGCGCCAGGCCGCCGCCGCCCTCACCAAGGCCCGCACCGCCGCTGCCAGTGCGCTCGGCGAAGCCGTGGCCCGCCTGATGGCCGAACTGGGCATGGGCGGCGGCGTCTTCAGCGTGCAGCTCGACCCGCAGGAATCCGCGCGCCCCGCGCCCCAGGGCGCCGAGCGCTGCGAGTTCCTGGTGTCCGCCAACCCCGGCCAGCCGCCGCGCGCGCTGCGCAAGGTGGCCTCGGGCGGCGAACTGGCCCGCATCAGCCTGGCCATCGAAGTGGCCGCGCTGGGCCTGGACGCCGTGCCCACCATGGTGTTCGACGAAGTGGACACCGGCATCGGCGGCGCCGTGGCCGAGGTGGTGGGCCAGAAGCTGCGGGCGCTGGGCGCCGAGCGCCAGGTGCTGTGCGTCACCCACCTGCCGCAGGTGGCCGCGCAGGGCCACCATCACTTCCAGGTCAGCAAGGCCGTGGCCGGCGACCGCACGCACAGCGCCGTGCTGCCGCTGGACGACAAGGCCCGCGTCGAGGAACTGGCCCGCATGCTGGGCGGCGTGGAAATCACCAGGGAAGTGCGCGCCAACGCGCGCCAGATGCTAAGCCGCGCTCAATCCGGCTGAAGCGGTTCGGCCACGGATTTACGCGGATGAACGCGGATGAACGCGGATGAACGCGGATGAACGCGGATAAAGCTTGAAACCAATTGGGTTCCGCTCTTATCCGTGTGCATCCGCGTAATCCGTGGCAAAAACTATTTTTTCTTCTTGGCGCGGACGTACAGCACGAGGGAGTGTTCCTCGATCACGTAGCCGTGCTTGGCGGCGATTTCGTTCTGCAGCCGCTCGATCTCCGGGCTGGTGAACTCGATCACCTTGCCCGTCTCGATGTCCACCATGTGGTCGTGGTGCTGGCCGCGGTCGAGTTCGTACACCGCCTGGCCGCCCTCGAAATTGTGCTTGAGCACCAGGCCCGCCGACTCGAACTGGGTGAGCACGCGGTAGACGGTGGCCAGGCCGATGTCGTCGCCCTTCTCCAGCAGCTGCCGGTAGATGTCCTCGGCCGTGAGGTGCCTGGGGCTGGACGATTCGAGCACGTCGAGGATGCGGATTCGGGGGTGCGTGACCTTGAGGCCGGCCTTGCGCAGGTCCTGCGATTCCATGCTGTCTCCTGAATACGGTCGATCCGTTGGCGGCTTGCGGCCGGCTGGCGGTCGCGGGCCTTAGTGTATCATCGGCCGGTCACCGTTCCGGATCAGCACGCAATGCGCAAGGCCCTGACGCTTCTCCTCGCCACCGTCCTCGTGACCGGCTGCGGCATCATCTATCGCCAGCCCGTGTTCCAGGGCAACCTGCTTGAGTCCCGGAACGTCGAACAGCTCAAGACCGGCATGTCGCGGCAGCAGGTGTTCAGCCTGCTGGGCTCGCCGCCGGTGGCCGATCCGTTCCACCAGTCGCGCTGGGACTACGTGGCCACCGAGCGCCGCCGCACCGGCGACACCGAAGTGAAGAACCTCACCCTGTGGTTCGAGGGCGACAGCCTGGCCCGCTGGGAAGGCGAGTATTTCCCCGAGGCCGACAAGGCCCTGGCGGACGAAATGCGCAAGTTCGGCAACCTCGCCCGCGACAAGGACAAGCCGCGCCAGCCGCGGCCCAGCAGCGGCGGTTAACGCTTCGCCGCTTCTTTGGCGCGCTGTCGGCGCGCCTGTTTGGGATCGGCCAGCAGCGGCCTGAGGATTTCCACCCGGTCGCCGTCGTGCAGCCGGGTATCCAGGGTCGCGGTCCGGCCGAACACCGCCAGCCGCGCCGGGTCCACCACCACGCCCGGCAGCGCCGTGGCCAGGCCGGCGGCCGCCAGCGCATCGGCCACCGTGGCGCCCTGCGCCAGTTCCAGCGCGAAGGTCCAGCAGCGCTCGGGCAGCGCGTAAACCACCTGCACCCGCAGCGCCCGGCCGGCCATGCTCAGGCCTTGTCCGCCTCGCGGCAGAAATCGTCCACCATGCGGTCGGCCAGGCCCTGGAAGCCGATGGCCAGGGCCGAGCCCATCACCTTGCCGGCCACTTCGAAGTCCAGGGTGAGGCTGACCTTGCAGGCGTCCTCGGCCAGGCTGTGGAAATGCCAGCTGCCGGTGAGCTTGCGGAACGGGCCCTCCACCAGGCCCAGCGTGATGCGGGTGGGCGCCTCGAGCTCGTTGCGGGTGGTGAAGCTGGTGCGCAGGCCGGCGATGCGCAGGTCCAGCCGGGCCAGCATGTGGGTGTCGGACTGTTCGAGCACCTGCGAGCCTTCGCACCAGGCAAAACGGGCCGGGTAGCCGGCCACGTCGTTCACCAGCGTGTACATGCGCAGGGCCGAATGCCTGACCAGCGCGTGGCGGTGGATGCTTGTCATCGGGCCTCTGAGTCTGCGCCCTCCCCCAGCCGGCCCGCGATGGGCGACAATGACCGCCAAGGAAGGAACATGTCCAAGAACAACACCGCCAAGAATACCGGAACCGGCAAGGACAAATCGTCGGCCAACAAGACGATTGCCCTCAACCGCAGCGCCCGCCACGACTTCCACCTCGAGGACCGCTACGAGGCTGGCATCGCGCTGCAGGGCTGGGAGCTCAAGTCCATCCGCGCCGGCCGCATGAACATGGGCGACGCCTACGCGCTGGTGAAGAACGGCGAAATCTTCCTGTTCGGCTCGCAGATCACCCCGCTCAGCCAGGCCTCCACCCACGTGGTGGCCGACGACCGCCGCACCCGCAAGCTGCTGATGCACCGGCACGAAATCGACAAGCTGGTGGGCTACGTGGAGCGCGAGGGCTACACCCTCATTCCCACGGCCGTGTACTGGAAAGGCAACAAGGTGAAGCTGGAGCTGGCCCTGGCCAAGGGCAAGCAGGCCCACGACAAGCGCCAGGCCAGCAAGGACCGCGACTGGCAGCGCGACAAGCAGCGCGTCATGCGAAAGCACAACAAGGACGCCTGACCCGTTCCCTGTGGGAGGGCCTTCAGGCCCGACCCCGGATCGCCGCAACCCCAATCGGGCCTGAAGGCCCTCCCACAAGTCCTTGTGGGCCCCGGGTGCGGGCCCCATACTTCGCGCATCAGTTCATCGATGTGGTCCCAACGTTTCCGGGGGTGTCCTGGCTTCGACGGGGGTTGCAAAGTCGACTGGTGCATGCCGAGGGGGTAGCTTTCCTCGTTAATCCAGCTGCAAAACTTAGTTGCCAACGACGACAACTACGCTCTCGCCGCCTAAGGCGTAAGCCCCGAACCCACTTGTGCCCGTGCTCGTGGATGTAGGGTCATTATCACGGAACAGCTGCCGGCGGCGACCCGCCAACCAGCAGTGAACTTAGCGGGTGTGGACGACGGTGTGCCTCGCACGTTGTGTTGCCGTCGTACGAGAATCAACAACGAGCTAAGCATGTAGTACCGGAGATGGCGTGCTCTCGGACGGGGGTTCAACTCCCCCCACCTCCACCAAACACAACAACGCCACCCTCGGGTGGCGTTGTTGTTTGTGTCCTTTTTTCCAGCGCAAGGCCGTTACAGGTTGGAGCCGCATCGAAATGATCCGCTTGTCGGTGGATCGCTTCCTCATGGGGCTCGCCTTGACTCTCGGCTAGTGGACTCATTTTCCACGTGGCGACAGGTTCCGCTTCAGGCCAATGCACCTTAGCCAACGGGAGACATGCAAATGAAGTATCGAGTCATCGCACTGCTGCTCATGTGTGGGTTCTACAGCAGCGCCAGCCTGGCCAAGGAGGACGAGAAAGCGGGTGACATTCCGCCGCCGTGCGAAAGGCCTGACTACAAAGGCGTCACGCCGAGTGAATCAGCGGCGAAAGGCAAAGCCTACCAGGAATGTCTGAAAAACCGCTCGCTCATGATCAGGGAGAATGCCGCGAAGGAAAAGGCGGAAAGAGCCCGGAACCGCAGCGGTGGCGGACAAAGCGGAAGCGGCGCAAGTGAAGAAGAAAAGAAGAAAGAGCGCGAAGAACAGCAGCGCAGGCGCCGCGAACTGGAAGAAGCCAAGAAGAAAGAGCGCCAGGAACAGCTGCGCCAGCGGCAAGAAGAAGAGGCTGCAAAGAAAAAGGAACACGAGGAACAGCTGAGGCAGCGGCAAGAGGAAGAAGCTGCGAAGAAGAAGGAACGCGAGGAACAGCTGAGGCAGCAGCAAGAAGAAGAAGCTGCCAAGAAAAAAGCCCGCGAAGGAAACCTTCCGCGCTGACTGCCCCGGCCTGGATGGCGATGCCCTGCACACGATGCCCAGGGCGTGGCCTTTCCAGGGAAGCAAAAACCCCGCCTGCAGGCGGGGATTTTTGTGGGCGATGGTTATCCAACGATCGCGCGTCAGTTGGCGGGCGCGGCCTCTTCGCCCAGGTACGCGGCGGCGCTGGCGGCGGCGGTGTCCACGGCGGTCTTGGCGGCCATCAGGGCCTGCTGGCTGGCGGTGACGTCGGCTTCGGCTTCGCTGATCTCCTGGCGCACGGCGCTCACGGCCAGGGCGGCGCGCTCGGCCGCGTCGCGGTCGGCGTCCACTTCGGCGCGGGTCACGCGGCCGCGGGCGGCCTTGGCTTCGGTTTTCGACAGCTGGGCTTCGGCGGCGACGCGGGCGGCGTCGGCCTTGTCGAGGTTGGTGCGGGCGGCGGCCAGCTTGGCCTGGCCGCCGTCCAGCGCTGCGCGTGCGGCGTCCACGGCGGTGATGGCTTCCTGCAGCTGGACCTGCACCTTGGCCAGTTCTTCGGGCGTTCCGGTGGCGGCCTGGGCCGGCAGCGCGGCAGCGCCCAGGGCCAGGGCCGTGGCCAAAAGGAACGCGGTGCGCTTGGATGCGGTGTGCTTGCTCATGGCGGGATTCCCGGGGGGGGCTTGGGGACGTGGGGGCAGTCTAGCCCAGTTGCCCCCGCGGTCGACGAGCCCTCCTCCCCCGGCGAAGCACCCCGCCCGCGCCTCAGGCCGACTTCTTGAGCGACAGCGCGTTGATGCAGTAGCGCAGCCCGGTCGGCGGCGGCCCGTCGGGGAAGACGTGGCCCAGGTGGCCGTCG
>DAORUD010000094.1:0-9431 GCA_035433005.1 Arenimonas sp.
CGTGACCGATGGTGCCGACGTTCACGTGCGGCTTGGTGCGCTCGAACTTACCCTTGGCCATTGCGAATTACCCGGTTAGGAATAAAAGGATTTCTTCTACCCGCGGCCGAAACGGCGGCCCCGGGGATGGATGGTGCTCATGACTGGAATCGAACCAGCGACCTCTTCCTTACCAAGGAAGTGCTCTACCGACTGAGCTACATGAGCGAATACGTGGTGGTGCGGTGGAACGTGTTCAAGGTGGAGCGGGAGACGGGGATCGAACCCGCATGATCAGCTTGGAAGGCTGAGGTTCTACCATTGAACTACTCCCGCCCTGCGCTGCCTTCCGTTACCGGACTACTTCGCGAAGCTGGTGGAGGGAGGTGGATTCGAACCACCGAAGGCGTGAGCCAGCAGATTTACAGTCTGCCCCCGTTGGCCGCTTGGGTATCCCTCCAGCAAGGAGCCCGCAATTTTCACGGTCGCGGCGGTAAATGTCAACGCCCTTCGTGCAATTGCCGGTCCGGATCAGACATTGAAGCGGAAATGCAGCACGTCGCCCTCCTGGACGATGTACTCCTTGCCCTCCAGGCGCAGCCTGCCGGCGTCGCGGGCGCCGGCTTCGCCGCGGTATTTGATGAAGTCGTCGAAGGCAATGGTCTCGGCCCGGATGAAGCCCTTCTCGAAGTCGGTATGGATGACGGCGGCGGCCTGGGGCGCCGTGGCGCCCTTGTGGACCTGCCAGGCCCGCACTTCCTTCACGCCGGCGGTGAAATAGGTCTGCATGCCCAGCAGGGCATAGCCGGCCCGGATGACCCGGTTCAGGCCCGGCTCGGCCAGGCCCATCTCGGCCAGGAACTCGGCGCGGTCGGCGTCCTCGAGCTGGGACATCTCTTCCTCGATGGCCGCACTGACCGGCACCACCTGGGCGCCTTCGGCCGCGGCCCGGGCACGCACCAGCTCCAGCATCGGATTGCCCTCGAAGCCGTCCTCAAGCACGTTGCACACGTACATCACCGGCTTGAGGGTCATCAGGAACAGGTCGCGGACCACGGCCCGGTCTTCGGCGCTCAGGCCCAGGGCCCGCGCGGGTTTGCCGGCGTCGAGGCCCTCGCGGATGCGGCCCAGCACTTCCTTCCGGACGATAGCGTCCTTATTGCCGGTCTTGGCCTCGCGTTCGGCGCGGTTGAGCGACTTTTCGACGGACTCCAGGTCGGCCAGGGCCAGCTCCAGGTCAATGGTCTCGATGTCGGCGATGGGATCGACCTTGCCGGCCACGTGGATGATGTCGGTGTGCTCGAAGCAGCGCACCACGTGGGCGATGGCGTCCACTTCGCGGATGTGGGCCAGGAACTTGTTGCCCAGGCCCTCGCCCTTCGAGGCGCCGGCGACCAGGCCGGCGATGTCCACGAACTCGAACGAGGTCGGGATGGTCTTCTGCGGCTTGACGATTTCGGCCAGCTGCGCCAGGCGCGGGTCGGGCACGGGCACCACGCCGGTGTTGGGCTCGATGGTGCAGAACGGGAAGTTGGCCGCGGCGATGCCCGCCTTGGTGAGCGCGTTGAAAAGGGTGGACTTGCCGACGTTCGGCAGGCCGACGATGCCGCATTTGATGCCCATGGTGACTACTTCCGGTTCGCGAATCCTCAGGCGGCAGCGGGCGCATGGCCGGCTGCCGCATGCGGACTCAGGGTTTGGGGGTGTGCAGGCGCTTCATGGCCTCGGGGAACTCGCCGGCGACCGCCAGCGGCATCACCGCCAGGGCGTCGTCGATGGCGCGCAGGATGCTGGCCTCGTCGTCCTTGCCGGGCTTGCCCAGCACCCACGGGGTGACCTTGTCCTTGTGGCCGGGATGGCCGATGCCGATGCGCAGGCGGTGGAACTTGCCGTGGCCCAGGTGCTGGATGGTGTCGCGCAGCCCGTTCTGGCCGCCGTGGCCGCCGTCGAACTTCAGGCGGGCGGTGCCGGGCGGCAGGTCGAGCTCGTCATGGGCCAGCAGGGCCTGCTCGGGCTCGATCTTCCAGTAGCGCAGCGCCGCCGCCACCGATCGGCCGGAGGCGTTCATGAAGGTGGCCGGACGCAGCAGCCAGACCGTTTGGCCGGCCAGCTCGATGCGGGCGGTTTCACCAAACAGCTTCGATTCCAGCCCGAAGCGCACCCCGGCCTGGCTGGCGAGGGCGTCCAGAAACCAGAACCCGGCGTTGTGCCGGGTTCGGGCGTGTTCGGCACCGGGATTGCCCAGGCCGACGATGAGGCGAAGACCAGCCACGTCGAAGTGTCGCGGCGCCATCGCCCCGCCCGGAGGCGGGGCGATGGCCCGGGATTACTTCTTCTTCGGCGCCGCCGGGGCGGCGGCCGGCTTGGCGACCTTGGCGGCCGGCACTTCGGCGGCGGCCGGGGCGGCCTCCGCTTCGGCGTCGACGCGGGCATGCTTGGCGATGACGATCGCCAGGTCATGTTCCTTGCCGTGGGCCAGGGCCGGGATGGTGACGCCGGCGGGCAGCACGATCTGCGACAGGTGGACGATGTCGCCCACGGTCAGGGCCGACAGGTCGACGGAGATGAACTCCGGCAGGTCCCGGGGCAGGCAGCTGACTTCGACTTCGTTGAGCTCGTGGGTGACCACGACGCCGGCGGTCTTGCCGGCCGGGGACACTTCCTGGTTCACGAAGTGCAGCGGCACCTTGGCGCGCAGGGCTTCGTTCTCGCTCACGCGCAGGAAGTCCAGGTGCAGGATCTGCTGCTTGAACGGGTGGCGCTGCATGTCGCGCAGCAGGACCTTTTCGGCCTTGCCGTCGATGCTCAGCTCCAGGATGGCGGAGTAGAACCACTCGTTCTGGCTGGCGAGCCAGAGGTGGTTGTGCTCGACCTGGATGTTCTGCGGCTCCTGGTGGGCGCCGTAGACGATGGCCGGGACCTGGCCGCTGTGACGGAGGCGGCGGCTCGCACCTTTGCCCTCGACTTTGCGGCTGGTGGCCGTGATGTTGTGGTTGGTAGCCATGTTGGGTGTTGCCTTCTTCAGTTGTGATGCGCTTGTGGCGCTTTCCGCGAAGCCCGCGACCAGGCCCCGCGTCGTTCCCGGTGCGGGAATCGGGGATCGGCACTCGCGAATGCCGATCCCGGATCCCCGCCCCGCCCTGCGTCAGTCCACGTACAGCGAACTGACCGATTCACCGAACGCGATGCGGCGGATGGTTTCCGCCAGCAGTTCGGCCACGCTGAGCTGGCGGATGCGCGGGCAGGCGCGCGCGGCCTCCGACAGCGGGATGGTGTCGGTGACCACCAGTTCGTCGAGCTGGGAGTTGGTGACGTTGGCGATGGCCGCGCCCGACAGCACGGGGTGCGTGCAGTAGGCCACCACCTTCTTGGCGCCGTTGGCCTTGAGCGCCGCAGCGGCGGCGCACAGCGTGCCGGCCGTGTCGATGATGTCGTCCACCAGCACGCAGGTCTTGCCGCTGACGTCGCCGATGATGTTCATCACGGTGGACACGTTGGCCTTGGGGCGGCGCTTGTCGATGATGGCCAGCTCGGCGTCGTCCAGGCGCTTGGCGACCGCGCGGGCGCGCACCACGCCGCCCACGTCGGGCGACACCACGATGAGGTTGTCGGTGCCGTGGCTGCGCCAGATGTCGGCCAGCAGGATGGGCGAGGCGTAGACGTTGTCCACCGGGATGTCGAAGAAGCCCTGGATCTGGTCGGCGTGCAGGTCGATGGTGAGCACGCGGTCGGTACCGACCGCCGAGAACATCTTGGCCACGACCTTGGCCGTGATGGGCACGCGCGCCGAGCGCGGGCGGCGGTCCTGGCGGGCATAGCCGAAGTACGGCACCACCGCGGTGACGTTGGCGACCGAGGCGCGCTTGAGCGCGTCAATCAGCACCAGCAGCTCCATGAAGTTCTCGGCCGTGGGCGCGCAGGTGGGCTGGATGACGAACACTTCCTGCCGGCGCACGTTTTCCTCGATCTCGACCTGGCATTCACCGTCGGAGAACTGGCCCACCAGGGCCTTGCCGAGCGGAATGCCAAGCTGCCGGCACACCGACAGCGCGAGCGGGCGGTTGGCGTTGCCGGTGAAGACGAGCAGGTTCTGTTTGCTCATGGATTGGCCTTCCGCGATGAGGGTGGTGGAACGTGGCTTGCGCCGGTGGAGGATGGCTGGGGCGGTAGGATTCGAACCTACGAAATGCCGGGATCAAAACCCGGTGCCTTGGGCCACTTGGCGACGCCCCACCACTGGAACTACCCGTTCCTGGCCCAGCGCTGGCGAAGTGCCCGGTGCAGCGGCGACTCCGACACACCCTCGGCCACCCAGGCCCGGAGACCTTGCGGTAGCCGGGCCAGCGCAGCCTCGGCGTCGGCGCGCGTGCGCAGGCGCACGAAACAACCGCCGCCAGTCCCGGTGAGGGCCGCCGGACCGAGCTGCGAGAGCACCTGCAGGGTCGCCTCGACGGCTTCCGAACGGCGACGCAGCACCGGCTCGAAGGCATTGCCGAGCGAGGAGCCAGAAACGAAGTCCGCCATTGTCGCCGGGGCCGCATCACGCGTCAATTCAGGGGCTTGGAACAATTCCGCGGTGGGCACCCCGACGCCCGTGTCGACGACGAGATAAGCCGCCGGCGCGAGGTCCATCGGCACCAGCTGCTCGCCCACGCCCTCGGCCCAGGCACTGCGGCCGCGCACGAACACCGGCACATCGGCCCCCAGGCCCAGGCCCAGGTCCGCCAGGCGGTCCTCGTCCAGGCCGGCCGCCCAAAGCTCGTTCAGGGCCACCAGCACGGTCGCGGCGTCCGACGACCCGCCGCCGAAGCCGCCGCCCAGGGGAATCACCTTTTCAACGGCGATGTCGGCACCTTGGGCTATTTTGGCTTCTTTTTGAAGCATCTTGGCGGCGCGGACCACCAGATCCTGGTCTTCGGGAACGGCGTAGCCCTCGGCCGAGACGCGGCGGACCAGGCCGTCGTCGCGCACCCGAAGCGCCACCGTATCGCCCCAGTCCAGCAGCTGGAAAACCGTCTGCAGCAGGTGGTACCCGTCCGGCCGCCGGCCCACGATGCGCAGGAACAGATTGAGCTTGGCCGGCGCCGGCCAGCGGGTCCAGCCGCCCGCGTCCCCGGTCACCGCGGGCCCCAGGCGTCCACGACCAGGCGCACCGTCGCCCCGCCCTGCCGGGCGAACACGCGCCGCGGCCGCTCGGGCTGGCCGCCGTCCCATTCCCGGTATTCGACCTGCCAGCCCTGCTGGGCAATCAGCGACGGCAGGCCCGCCGGATTGAACTCCACGGTGGCCGGGCCGCGCGTACGTGCGCCGCGGGCCCAGTCGCCCAGCGCCGACAGCGGGATGCGCCAGCCGGTGGCTTCGAACAGCAGGGCTTCGGGATCGCTTCCGGTGCGCGTGCCGCCGTCGAGGCCTTCCAGCGTGGCCTGGCCGCCCTGGCTCAGCAGGCGCCAGCTCTTGCGGGTGACGGGCGCCGACAGCCGAATCTCGAAATCGTCGCCGCGCTGCTGCCATTCGATGCGGCCATTGCCGCCTTCGCCGTCGGCGCTCACCGACAGGCGCCCGGCCATGGACCAGTCGGCCTGCCCGGCCAGGTCGGCTTCCCGGGCGGACTGCGCCGCCAACAGGTTCGCCTGGCTGTCCTGGCGGGGAGCCGTGGTGGTGCAGGCCGCGGCCAGCAGGGCCAGCAGCGCGGAAGCGATCCAGCGATTCATGGGGCGTAGGTCTCCAGCGCCTGGCGCAGGGCGCGATTGTCGGGATCGATGCCGCGGCCTTCCTGCCAGACGGCGCGCGCCTCGTCCCGGCGGCCGTCCAGCCAGAGCGCCTCGCCCAGGTGGGCGGCGATCTCGGCGTCCTTGAGCAGACGCCAGGCTTTGCGCAGGAAGCCCAGGGCGCTGTCGCCGCGGCCCAGCCGCAGTTCAATCCAGCCCAGGCTGTCGAGGATGGGCGCGGAGTCGGGTTCGATCTGGTGGGCGCGCCGCACGTAGGGCAAGGCCGCCGCGTAGTCACGGCGCCGCTCGGCCAGCGTGTAGCCGTAGGCGTTGAGCGCGTGCGCGTCGCGCGGATTGTCGTCAATGATGCGGCGCAGGTCGGCCAGGGCGGCGTCCACGCGGTCGGCGCGCTCGTGCACCATCGCCCGGGCATAGAGCAGCACGGGGTCGTCTTCGAAGATGCCCAGGCCGCGCTCGATCGCGGCCAGCGCTTCGTCGCTGCGCCGGGCGCCGTCGAGCAGTTCGGATTCCAGCAGGTAGGCATCGCGGATCCGCTCGCCGTCGGCCGACGTGTCCGCCTGGAGCTCGTGCAGCGTGTCCAGCGCGGGCACCAGGCGGTCCTGCATCGCCTGCAGGCGCGCGATGCGCAGCATGGCCAGGTCACGCCCCTCGCCGGCGGGCACGCCGCCGTACCAGGCCTCGGCCTCGGCCCACAGCGCCAGCGCCTCGGCCACGTGGCCCAGCAGCAGGCGCCTGGCCGGCGACGGCGAGGCCGCGGCGCGCCGGATCTCGGCATACAGCGCCTGCAGTGCGGCGCGGTCGCCGGCGGCCAGAAGCCAGGACGCGCGCTGGCCGTAGCTGGCATCGTCCTGCGGCCCTCTCGCCAGCAGGTCAGCCGCCAGGCGCGGCTCGCCCACCAGCGCCAGTTCGCCAGCGGCGCTGCGGCGGAGCCCGGGACCGATGTCGCCGGAATCGCGCAGCGCCAGCAGCGCCGCCCGCGCGCCCTCCGGGTTGCCGGCCTCGCGCATTCGCGAAGCCAGCAGCAGGCGCGCACGCGGGTCGTCGGGGAAGGTGGCCAGGCCTGATTCGACTATCCGGTCGGAGAAGGCCTGGTCGCCCAGGCGCCGCGCCACTCCCGCCAACCGCAGCCAGGCCGCCAGGTCATGGGGCAGCAGCGATTGCGAGAACAGTTCACGCAGCACGCTGCGGGCGATCACGGCGTCGTCGCCGGTGGCATCGGACAGCGAAACCAGCACCACCGGGAAGCCGGCGGCATCGGGCAGCGCCAGCAGCGCACGCACGTCGTCCATCGCCGATTCGTGTTCGCCCAGCCTCAGCGCCAGCCGGATGGCAGTGGCGCGCATGGCCTGCGAATCCGGCGCCAGCGCGCGCCAGCGGGCCAACGCCTGGCTGGCCAGGCCGATGTCGTCTGCCAGCAGGGCGATGCGGGCCGCGCGCCCGGCAATGCCCGGGTCGCCGGAAGCCTGCGCGGCCAGCAGGTAATGGCGGGCCGCCGCGGGCAGGTCGCCCTGCTGCAGCGCGAACTCGCCGGCCATGACGTCGCCGATGGGTGCGGGCGCGGCGGCAGCCGCGGTCCCGGACAGGGCCAGCAGCAGCGGCAGGATCAGGCGAAGGCGCCAATACATTGGGTTTTCGTGGCCAGGGGATAGAATGGAGGCTGGTTTCCCACAGAGAGCCCAGCCCGCGAAAGCTTAGCGCACCCCGCGGCAACGCTGGCCCAACGATGCCCCTGCTAGCCATCGGCCTGAACCACCAGACTGCCCCGCTCGCCCTGCGCGAACGGGTGGCGATGGATGGCGGCCAGCTGCCTGCGGCGCTGCAGGGGCTATCGGCCGTGCCCGGCGTCGAAGAGGCGGCGCTGCTGTCCACCTGCAACCGCACCGAACTCTACGTGCAGGTCGCGGACGGCCACGAAAGCGGCGTTTCCGACTGGCTCGCCACGCACCACGGCCTGGCCCCGGACACACTGTCGGGCTACCTGTACGAACACCGCGACGAGCACGCCGTGCGGCACCTGTTCCGGGTCGCCACGGGGTTGGATTCGCTGGTGCTGGGCGAGCCGCAAATCCTCGGGCAAGTGAAGGACGCCTGGCAGGCCGCACGCAGCCAGCACCACCTGCGCACGCCGCTGGACCGCCTGTTCCAGCAAAGCTTCTCGGTGGCCAAGCGCGTGCGCACCGACACCCGCATCGGCGCCCACCCGGTGTCGGTGGCCTACGCCGCGGTGCGGCTGGCGCGCCAGGTCTTCAGCGAACTCGACCGCGCCACCGTGCTGCTGGTGGGCGCCGGCGACACCATCGAACTGGCCGCGCGCCACCTGGTGGACGCCAAGGTCAAGCGCCTGCTGGTGGCCAACCGCACGCTGGACCACGCCCAGGCGCTGGCCAGCCGCCACGGCGGCTACGCGCTGCCGCTGACCGAACTCGAGCGCCACCTGCCCGAAGCCGACATCGTCATCACCGCCACCGCCAGCCGCGAACCGGTGCTGCGCCGCACCGCCGTGCAGGCCGCGCTCAAGGCGCGCAAGCACCGCCCGATGTTCCTGCTCGACCTCGCGGTGCCGCGCGACATCGAAGCGTCCGTGGCCGAACTGTCCGACGTCTACCTCTACACCGTGGACGACCTGGAACAGGTGATCGAGGAGAACCGCGCCTCGCGCCGCGAAGCCGCCGACCAGGCGCAGGCCATCATCGACCTGCAGGTGGAACACTTCATGGCCTGGTGGCGCGCCCAGGGCCGGCAGGACGCGCTCAAGTCGCTGCGCAGCCAGGGCGAGGCCGCGCGCGAAGACGCCCTGGCCCGCGCCCGCGAACAGCTGGCCGCCGGCAAGCCGCCCGACGAAGTGCTGTCGCTGCTGGCCCACCAGCTCACCAACAAACTGCTGCACGGCCCCAGCGCCGCCCTGCGCCAGGCGGCGCTGGACGGCGACCTGGACCTGCTGCGCGCCGCCGGGCGCCTCTACGACAAGTCCGATGACGCCAAGCCTGCGCCGTAAGCTCGAGAACCTGGCCGAACGCCACGAGGAAGTCGGCCGCCTGCTGGCCGACCCCGGCGTGCTGGCCGACAACGCCCGCTTCCGCGCGCTGTCGAAGGAATACGCCCAGCTCGAGCCCGTGGCCGCCGGCCTGGCCGCCTGGGCGCAGGCCCAGCGCGACCTCCAGGCCGCCGAAGCCCTGCGCGCCGACCCCGAGCTGCGCGAGCTGGCCGAAGAGGAAATCCCCGCCGCACAGTCGCGACTGGCCACCCTGGACGAACATCTGGCCCTGCTGCTGGTGCCCAAGGACCCGCGCGACGAAGCCAACCTGTTCCTGGAAGTGCGCGCCGGCACCGGCGGCGACGAGGCGGCGATCTTCGCCGGCGACCTGTTCCGCATGTACGCCCGCTACGCCGAGCGCCGGCGCTGGAGCGTGGAAGTGGTGTCGGCCAGCGAGGGTGAGCACGGTGGCTACAAGGAAATCGTCGCGCGCATCGAGGGCAAGGGCGCGTACTCGCGCCTGAAGTTCGAATCGGGCACGCACCGCGTGCAGCGCGTGCCGGCCACCGAATCGCAGGGCCGCATCCACACCTCGGCCGCCACCGTGGCCATCCTGCCCGAGCTGGACGAAGTGGACGAGATAGACGTGCGCGACGCCGACCTGAAGGTGGACACCTTCCGCGCCTCGGGCGCCGGCGGCCAGCACGTCAACAAGACCGACTCGGCCATCCGCATCACCCACCTGCCCA
>DAORUD010000095.1:0-9331 GCA_035433005.1 Arenimonas sp.
CTGGAAGGCGACGACACCGACGCCCACATCGATACCCTGGCCCGCTTCGCCGCGCCCGACGCCATAGTGTTCCAGGCCTGCGACGACCCGGCCGATGGCCACTACGCCGAACTGCAGGCCATGGCCGCCGAGATCGCCGCGCTGCGCACCGCCGATGGCCAGCCCTACCGCCTCTTCCCGCTGCCCTGGGCGGCGCCGGTGCTGGACGAAGGCCGCCGCCTCGCCGCGTCCTACGCCAACTTCCTGATCGTCAACGGCGCCGTGCTGATGCCCGCCTACGGCGACGCCAGGGACGACGCGGCCGCGGCCGTGCTCGCGCAGGCGTTCCCCGGCCGGGAAATCGTGCAGATCGACTGCCGGCCGCTGATCTGGCAGAACGGCAGCCTGCACTGCGTCACCATGCAACTTCCCGAAGGCCTGCTGGCATGAGCAAGAAAACCCTTTCCGTCGCGCTCATCCAGGACAGCGACCACGGCAGCACCGAGGCCAACCTGGCCAACATCGAAACCCGCGTGGCCGAAGCCGCCGCGCGCGGTGCGAAGCTGGTGCTGCTGCAGGAGCTGCACAACGGCGCCTACTTCTGCCAGCACGAGAGCACCGCCGAGTTCGACCGCGCCGAGGCCATCCCCGGCCCCAGCACCGAGCGGCTGGGCGCCCTGGCGAAGAAACATGGCGTGGTGCTGGTGGGCTCGCTGTTCGAGCGCCGCGCCGCGGGCCTGTACCACAACACCGCCGTGGTGTTCGAAACCGACGGCCGGCTGGTGGGCAAGTACCGCAAGATGCACATCCCCGACGACCCGGGCTTCTACGAGAAGTTCTACTTCACGCCGGGCGACCTGGGTTTCGAGCCCATTGATACCAGCGTCGGCCGCCTGGGCGTGCTGGTGTGCTGGGACCAGTGGTACCCCGAAGGTGCGCGCCTGATGGCCCTGGCCGGCGCCGAACTGCTGCTCTACCCCACGGCCATCGGCTGGGACCCGGACGACGCGCAGGACGAGAAGGACCGCCAGCGCGGCGCCTGGATCCTCAGCCACCGCGGCCACGCCGTGGCCAACGGCCTGCCGGTGCTGAGCTGCAACCGCGTGGGCCACGAGCCCTCGCCGCTGGGCGCGTCCGGCATCACGTTCTGGGGCAGCAGCCACGTGCTGGGTCCGCAGGGCGAGTTCCTGGCCGAAGCCAACACCGGACATCCCGAAATCCTGATGGCCAACGTGGACCTGGCGCGCAGCGAACAGGTGCGCCGCATCTGGCCCTTCCTGCGCGACCGCCGCATTGATGCCTACCAGGACCTGCTCAGGCGGTACCGCGATTGAACACCGACATCGAGGCCGGCTACGACGGCCTGCATGACCAGCCCCACGCCATCGTCGAGCGCGACGGCGTGCGCTACACGCTGCTGGGCACGGCCCACGTGTCCCAGGCCAGCGTGGATGCCGTCCACGCCGCGCTGGCCCACGGCGGCTACGACACCATCGCGGTGGAGCTGGACGAACAGCGCCACCGCGCGCTCACCGACCCCGACGCGCTGTCAAAGCTCGACCTGTTCCAGATCCTGCGCGAAGGCAAGACCGGCCTGGTGGCCGCCAACCTCGCCCTGGCCGCCTACCAGCGCCGCCTGGCTGAACAGCTGGGCGTGGAGCCCGGCGCCGAACTCAAGGCCGCCGCTACCGGCGCCACCGAGCGCGGCCTGCGGCTGTCGCTGATCGACCGCGACGTCGGCATCACGCTCAAGCGCGCCTTCCGCGGGCTGGGCTTCTGGGGCCGCTCGAAGCTGATGGCGGGCCTGGCGGCCAGCCTGTTCGCCGACGAGGAAGTGGAGTCCGGTGAAATCGAGAAGCTCAAGCAGGGCGACTTCCTGGAATCGAGCTTCGGAGAGTTCGCGGCCAGCAGCCCGCCGCTTTACCGCGCGGTGATCGCGGAGCGCGACCGCTTCATGGCCGCGCGCCTGCGCCAGGTGGGCGCCGACGGCGCGCGCAGCGTGCTGGCGGTGGTGGGTGCGGGCCACCTCAAGGGCCTGGCCGAGCACCTGCGCCAGGACCAGGACGCCCCGGCACCGGCGCTGGACGAGCTCAACGCCCTGCCGCCCGCCAGCAACATTCCGTGGTTCACGATCATCGTCACCGTGTTCCTGCTGGGCGGCTTCGCCTGGGGCTACCACCAGGGCGGCGTCGAACTGGGTGGCGACCTGCTGGTGAAGTGGGCGCTGGTGACCGGCGTCGGCGGCGCCCTGGGCTGCCTGGTGGCCGGCGGCCATCCGCTGAGCATCCTGGCCGCATTCATCGCCTCGCCGCTGACGCCGCTGCACCCGGCGCTGGCGTCGGGCAACGTCAGCGCGGTGGTGGAGGCCTGGGTCCGCAAGCCCACCTACGCCGACTTCCTGCGCCTGCGGGACGACACCGCCACGCTCAAGGGCTGGTGGCGCAACCGCGTGGCCCGCGTGCTGGTGAACTTCTTCCTCACCAGCCTGGGCACCGCGGTCGGCGTGTGGACCGCGGGCATCTACATCATCGGCAAGCTGGGCTGATCGGCCGGCCGGAGCGGGGACTTCTCCCGCGCCCGGCGGATCTTGGCCGCGAACGCTTCGCGCATGTCGTCCAGCATGGCGTAGATGGTGGGCAGGAACAGCAGGCTCACCAGGGTCGAGAACGCCAGGCCACCGGCAATGGCGCGCGCCATCGGGTAGTACGGCGGGCCGTCGCCGGCCATCTGCGTGGTGCTGAGGGCAATCGGCACCATGCCCAGGATCGCCGTGCCCATGGTCATCAGGATGGGCCGCAGGCGGTCGCGGCTGCCCTGCACCAGGGCCTGCGTGCGGTCCATGCCGGTGCGCCTGAGCGCATTGATGTGCTCGACCATCACGATGCCGTTGTTCACCACCACGCCCATCAGCACCAATATGCCGATGGCCGCCATGATGGTGAACACCGTGCCGGTGATCCAGAACAGCCAGAACACGCCGAAGATGGAAAACACGATGCTGCTCATGATGGCCGCCGGGAACAGCAGCGATTCGAACACCGCCGCCATCACCACGTAGATCATCACCAGCGCCAGCAGGGTGTTGAAGCCCATCTGCGCGCCGGCCTCGTCCTCCTGGCGGAACGCGCCGTCGAAGCTCCACTGGTAGCCGGTGGGCAGGGTCATGGCGGACAGCTCTTCCTCCATCGCCTTGCGCGCCTCGTCCACGGTCACCTTCTTGGCCAGGTTGGCCTGGATGTTGAGCGTGGTGCGGCGGTCCTGGCGGAATACCTGGGTGGACGAGGCCTGCACGCCCACGTTCACCACCGACAGCAGCGGGATGGCGGTGCCGTCCGGGGCGCGCAGGCTCAGGCCTGACAGGTCCTCCAGGCCGAACTGCTCCGCGCCGTCGAAGCGCACCCACACCGGCACTTCGGTCTCGCCGCGGCGGAACTCGCGCAGCGGCGTACCGCGCAGCGCGATGCCGACGTACTGCGCCACCTGTTCGGCGCTGAAGCCGTAAGACAGCGCCCGCTCGCGGTCCACGCTGATGGCCAGCTCGGAGTTCTCGTCGCCGGTGTCCACGCGCACGTCGCGCAGCTCCTTGCGGGTGGCCAGCTGCGGGATGATGGTGGCCGCCAGCGCCTTGAGCTCTTCGGACGAGTCACCGATCAGAGACACCTGCACCTGGTCGCTGCCGCCCTGCCCGCCCTGCTGCCCGCCGCCCTGCTGGAAGCCGATGGTGGCGCGTGCGGACTTGGGCATGCCGGCGCGGATTTCCTCCATGATTTCCGCCGGCGGGCGCAGGCCGCCGCCGTCGCTGCGCAGCGTGATCATGGTGCCGGCCCAGCCCTGTTCGCTGAAGTAGGAGTAGATCTGCTCGATCTGCAGCTTCTCGCGGTTCTCGTCCAGGTACTTCTCGACCCGCGCCACCTCTTCCGACACCTGGGGCAGCGAGTAGGCGCCCTTCCACTGGTAGAACATGTCCAGCTGGCGGCTGGGCTCCTGGTAGAAGAAGTCGGTCTTGGTCTTGACCATCGGCACGATGCTCACCGCCACGATCAGCACGATGCCCAGCACGCTGACGCCGCGGTGGCGCAGCGTCCACTCCAGGAACCTGGCGTAGCCGTCCTGCATGCGCGGGATCAGGCCGGTGCCGGCGGTGGCCGCCGGCGGCGTCTTCATGCGGGCCGACAGCATCGGGATCAGGCTGATGGCCACCAGCCACGAGGCCAGCAGCGACACGGTGATGGTGACGGCGATCTGCACCATGAAGATGCTGATCTGGTTGGTTTCGCCGAACAGGTTGGGCACGAACACGATGCAGTGGCACAGCGTGCCCGCCGACAGCGCGATGGCCACGTTGCGGGTACCCAGGATGGACGCCCAGATCGGGTTGCCCGGGTGCTTCTCGCGCTCCTGGTAGATGCTCTCCACCACCACCACCGCGTTGTCCACCAGCATGCCCACGGCCAGCAGCAGGCCCATCATGGTCAGCACGTTGAGCGTGACGCCCAGGAAATACATGAAGCCCAGGGTCATCACGAAGCAGATCGGGATGGCCAGGCTCACCATCAGCGTGGACGGCCAGTGGCGCAGGAAGAAGAACAGCACCGCCACCGACAGCAGCAGGCCGACGATGCCGGCCTCGGTCAGCGACCACAGCGACCCGGTGACGTTGTCGCCCTGGTTGTCGATCAGGGTGACCTGGATGCCGCGGAAGTCGGGCAGCTTGCCGATACGGTCGATTTCCTCGAGCGCTATCCGCGAAACGTCCACCAGGTTGGCGTTGCGCTCCTTGAACACGTCGATGCCCACCGCCGGGCGTCCCTCGAGGCGCCGGCCGTAGTCCATGCGCGCGGGCTTGAGCCGCACGTCGGCGATCTGTTCCAGGCGCAGGCCGTTCTTGCCCACCACCAGCTCGCGCAGCTCGCGGATGTCGCGCAGCTCGCCGATCGGCTGCACGCGCAGGCGGCGGTCGCCGTCCTCGATGGTGCCGGCGGACACGGAGAAGTTCACCGCCTGCAGCTTCGCGGCCAGCTCGTTCAGGCTCAGGCCGTGCGCGCTGAGGCGGTCGGGATCGATGGCCACTTCGATCTCGTTGGGCGTGGCGCCGGAAATCTCAACGCGGGCCACGCCCGGCATGCGCTCGAGCTGGCGCTTGAGCTTGAGGTCTATCAGCTCGTACTCGTTGGTGAGGTCACGCTCGCTGGCCAGGCGAACCCGCAGCACGGGGGCGTCGCCGGTGGAGAACTTCATCACGTTGTAGCGCTGGAAGTCGTCCGGCAGCTCGTCGCGGATGGCGTCGATGCGCTCGCGCGCCTCCGAGGCCAGCACTTCCACGTCACGGTCCCAGTCGGAGAACTCGATCCAGACGTTGCCGCCGTCGGCCCGGCTGATCGAATTGAGGTTCTTGATGCCCTGCAGCGTGGACAGCGCCTCTTCCACCGGCCGCACCAGGCTGCGCTCCACTTCCTGCGGCGTGGACCCCGGGTAAGGCAGGTCCACGGCGATGAAGGGCGCGTTGAGCTCCGGGAACTGCTCCAGCGGCAGGCGGAACGCCGCTATCAGCCCGATGGCCATCATCGAGACAAAGAACATGATCGTCGTCACCGGACGACGCAGGCTGAGCTCGGCAATGGTCATGCGTGCGAACCCCCGGCGGCGTCCTCGGCGGGCAGGCCATCGAGCGGCTTGCGGCGCGCCACGTAGCTTTCGTCGCTGCGGCGGTCCAGCAGGTTGTACATCACCGGGATCACCAGCAGGGTCAGCAGCGTGGACACCGCCAGGCCGCCGATCACGGTGATGGCCATGGGCGAGCGCACCTCGGCGCCGGCGCCCGAGGCCAGCGCCAGCGGCAGGAAGCCCAGCAGCGCCGTCAGCGTGGTCATGACGATGGGGCGCAGGCGCGACTCGGCGCCGCGCAGGATCGCCTCGCGCTTGGCCACGCCGGCCTCGCGCAGCTGGTTGACCTTGTCAATCAGGATGATGGCGTTCTTCACCACGATGCCCACCAGCAGGATCAGGCCGATGAACACCACCACCGACAGCGACGACCCGGTCAGCACCAGCGCCAGCACCGCGCCCACGAGGGCCAGCGGGATAGTGAACATGATCACGAACGGATGCAGCAGCGATTCGAACTGCGACGCCATCACCAGGTACACCAGGAAGATGGCCAGCGCGAAGGCGAACACCAGCGAGTTGATGGAAGCGCGCAGCTCCTCGCCCTGGCCGCCGATGGCCATGCTGACGTCGGTGCCCAGCGGGTTGTCGCCCACCAGGTCGCGCACTTCCTGCACGGCGCTGCCCAGGTCGCCGTAGCGCAGGCTGGACGACACCACGGCCACGCGCGACTGGTTGGCGTGGTGGATCTCGCTGGGACCGGTGGTGGCCACCACCTCGGCCACGGAGTCCAGGGTCACCGGCGCACTGCTTTCGGGGTTGACGATCAGCCGCCGGATGTCGGCCAGCGACGCGCGGTCGGTGGCCTGGGCGCGCACCAGCACGTCAATCTTGCGGTCGCGGAAGCTGTAGCGCGTGGCCACTTCGCCGCGCACCTTGCGCACCACCTGGTCGGCGATCTGGCGCGTGGTCAGGCCCAGGGCCGCCGCGCGCTCCTGGTCGAAGCGGATCTGGATTTCGGGGAAGCCCTCTTCCACCGTGGACTTCACGTCCACGAAGCGGTCCGAGCCCTCCATCAGCGCCACCAGCTTCGCGCCGGCCTTTTCCAGCTCCAGCAGGTCGGCGCCGCGCAGCTCGATCTCCAGCGGCGTGGAGAAGCTGAAGATCTCCGGCCGGCCGAACTTCACTTCCACGCCCGGGTACTGCTGCATGGTGGCGCGCAGGCGCTCGGTCTGCGCCGCTTCGGTGTCGCTGCCGTGGCCCGGCGCCAGGACGATGCTGATCTTGCCGATGTTCTCGCCCGACTCGGTCGGGTTCGCGTCCAGGCGGGTGCCGCTGCCCGACACGCCGTAAAGCGCGCGAACGCCCTCGTCGCCGGCGTGGGCTTGCTGGATCTTGCGCACCATGGCGTCGGTGTCGCGCAGCTGGGTGCCGGCCGGCAGCTTCACCGTCATCTCGAAGCGGTCCTGGGCCAGCTGGGGAATCAGGTCCAGGCCCAGCGTGGGCACCAGGGCCATGGCCGCCGAGAACGCGACCAGGGCCACGCCCAGCACCAGGCCCGGCCGGTCCAGCGACGTGGGCAGCACGCGCCGGTAGCCGCTGGCGGCCCAGTCGTAGGGCTTGATCACCCAGGTTCCGACCCAGGCCAGTGCGCCGCCCACGTACCGCGCCAGGAAGCGCAGCACCGTGGTGATGGCGATGAACACGCCCAGCAGCAGCGCGCCGAAGATGGCCGACAGCCCGCGCTTGGCGCCGGCGATGGGCTTGAGCACGCGGTTCTCCGGACGCCACTCAGGGTGCGGCGCCTCGGCCGGGAAGCCCAGCGGCGCCTTGGCCTTGAGCGAGGACAGCATCGGGATGAGCGTCAGCGAAACGATGAGCGACATCAGGATGGCGATGGCGATGGTCAGCGCCTGGTCCTTGAACAGCTGCCCGGCCACGCCCTCCACGAACACCAGCGGCAGGAACACCGCCACGGTGGTGAGCGTGGACGCCACCACCGCCATGCTCACTTCCTGCGTGCCCGCGATGGCGGCCTGCAGCACGCCCAGCCCGCGCTCGCGCGCTTTTGCGATGCTTTCCAGCACCACGATCGAATCGTCCACCACCAGGCCCGTGGCCAGGGCCAGGCCGCCCAGCGACATCACGTTCAGGCTCAGCCCGAACTGGTCCATGAAGAAGAACGTGGCGATGAGCGAGATCGGCAGCGACAGCGCGATGACGAACGTGCTCCAGCCATCGCGCAGGAAGAAGAAGATGATCAGGATGGCCAGCAGGCCGCCCAGCATGGCGTCGAACTCGACGTCCGCCAATGCGTCCTCGATGAACACCGACTGGTCCTCCACCGTGGTCAGCACCGCGTCGGCCGGCAGGTTCGCGCGCAGGCGCTCCATGGCCGACTTCACTTCCTCCGCCACGCTGACCGTGTTCGCGTCGCCTTCCTTGTAGATCGCCAGCTCCACGGCTTCGCGGCCGTCCAGGCGGATGATGGATTCGCGCTCCTTGTGGTCCTGGCTCACCGTGGCGATGTCGCGAAGGCGGATGGCCATGCCGCCGCCGGGCGTGCCGGCCGCGCCACCCGAAGCGGCGCTCTGCGCGCTGGCCGATGCCGCCAGCGCCTCGGCCGAACCCGAGATGGCGGCCACGCGCGCCGCGGCTTCGGCCGCTTCCTGCGCGGCGCTGCTGCCGCCACCCGAACTGCGCGCGGTGATCAGCAGGTCGCGCATCTGTTCGATGCCGGAGAACTGGTTGATGGTGCGCACCAGGTAGCGCTGGCTGCCGTCTTCGATGCGGCCGCCGGAGATGTTGATGTTCTCGGCCCGCAGGCGGTCTATCACGGTGCCGATGCCCAGGTTGAGCTGGGCCAGCTTCTGCTGGTCAATCAGCACCTGGATTTCGTCCTCCAGGCCACCGGCCACCTTCACTGCGGCCACGCCCTCGACCGGCTCGAGCTGCTTCTTGAGTTCGTCGTCGGCGTAGCGGCGCAGGCGCGCCAGCTCGGCGGCCGCGTCGCCCTGGCCTTCCTTGGCCGACAGCACCAGGCGCATGATCGGATCGGTGGACGGGTTGAAGCGCAGCAGCACCGGCTGCTTGGCTTCCAGCGGCAGGCGCAGCGTTTCGAGCTTGTCGCGCACCTCCAGGCTGGTGCGGTCCATGTCGGTGCCCCAGGCGAACTCCAGGATCACGTCGCTCTGGCCGGTGCGGGAAATGGAGCTGAGCTTGCGCAGGCCCTTCACCACGCCCACCGCCTCCTCCACCGGCTCGGTGATCAGCGTCTCGATTTCCGAGGGGGCGGCGCCGGTGTATTCGGTGCGCACCGTGAGCGTGGGGTAGCTCAGGTCCGGCAGCAGGTTCACCGGCAGTGCGCGGTAGGCGATGGCGCCGAACAGGATGACCGTGAGCGTGACCATCAGGATGGTCACGCGGCGGCGGACGGAGGTTTCTACCAGGCTCATCGGGCGGGCGTCTCGGCCAGGTTGGCCACCTTGGCGGACTCGCCGCCGCCGGCCGGGTTGAGCACTTCCACGGTGGCGCCATCGCGCAGGGTGATCTTGCCCGCGGTCACCACCTGTTCGCCTTCCTTCAGGCCCTTGCGCACTTCGGCCAGCTCGCCGCTGAGGTAGCCCACTTCGATCGGCACGCGCACGGCCTTGCTGTCGCGCACGGCGTAGACGGCGGTTTCGCCGGCGTCTTCCAGCAGCGCGGCGCGCGGCACGGTGAGGGCGTCGGCGCGCGAGTCGTACACCAC
>DAORUD010000096.1:0-9205 GCA_035433005.1 Arenimonas sp.
GTTCACCCCGTATTCCCTCGGCCAGATCACCCTGCAAAACCGCATCGTCATGGCGCCGCTGACCCGTTCGCGCGCCCTCGGCAACCAGCCCAACGACCTGATGCGCGAGTACTACACCCAGCGCGCCGGCGCCGGCCTGGTGATCGCCGAAGGCACGGCCACCGCCGCCGACGGCCTGGGCTATGCCCGCATCCCCGGCCTGTTCACCGACGAACAGGCGCGCGGCTGGGGCGACATCGCCCGCTCGGTGCAGGCCAGGGGCAGCCGCCTGTTCATCCAGCTGATGCACACCGGCCGCATCGGCCACCCGGCCAACCTGCCCCAGGGCGGCGAGCTGATCGCGCCGTCGGCCGTCGCCGCCGCCGGCGAAGTGTGGACCGACACCGCCGGCATGCAGCCGCACCCGGTGCCGCGCGCCGCCAGCGCCGACGACCTGGTGCGCCTGCGCAACGACCACGTGCGCGCCGCCGAACTGGCCGTGGCCAACGGCGTGGACGGCGTGGAGCTGCACGGCGCCAACGGCTACCTGCTGGGCCAGTTCCTCAACCCGCGCAGCAACCAGCGCACCGACGCCTACGGCGGCAGCGCCGCCAACCGCCTGCGCTTCGTGCTGGAAGTGGTGGACGCCACCATCGCCGCCATCGGCAAGTCGCGCGTGGGCATCCGCCTGTCGCCGTTCAATCCGTTCAACGACCTGGAAGCGAACTTCGACGGCGAGCGCGAACAGTTCCTGGCTCTGGTGGCCGAACTGGCCAAGCGCGACATCGGCTACCTGCACCTGGCCGGCGGCAGCGTTTCGGGCGAGCTGCTCAAGGACACGCGCGCCGCGTTCCCGGGCACGATCATCATCAACGGCGGCTACGACGCCGCGCGCGCCGAGGCCGACCTGGCCGCGGGCCTGGTGGACCTGGTGTCGTTCGGCCGCACCTTCATTTCCAATCCCGACCTGCCCGAACGCTTGCGTACGGGTGCACCTCTGGCCGACCTTGACGCCGCCACGCTCTACACCCCCGGCGCCGCCGGCTACACCGACTACCCGCGCCTGGACGAGGCGGAGGCGCTGCTGGCCGACTGAACCGGGCCACAAGCAAGTGCCGTCGTGGCCATGTCATGGCCACGACGGCGATGGGAGAATCGCCGCATGACACGTTTGCTCCGAATGCTGGCGGTTTCCTGCCTGGCCGCCCTGGTGGTGGCCTGCGGCTCGCCCACGCGCCCCGACCTGGTGCGCCTGTACGAAGCGCAGGCCCAGCACGCCGCCCAGCCGCCGGTGATCCTCATCCATGGCCTGATGGGCTCCACCCTGGTGGAGAAGGGCACCGGCAGGGAGTTCTGGCCCGGCTCGATCGGCACCATGGCCTTCAGCGAGTACCGCGAACTGGCGCGCATGAAGGCCGCCGAAGACAGCGGCGGCGGCCTGGTGCCCGGCGACCTGTTCTACGGCGTGGCCCGCGTGGACTACTACAAGGCGCTGACCGACACGCTGGAAAACATCGGCCGCTTCAAGCGCGGCCGGCCCGGCGAAGCCATCCACGCCGACGACCGCCGCCGCTACTACGTGCTGCTGTACGACTGGCGCAAGGAAAACCTGGAAGCAGTGCGCCAGCTGCACGCGCTGATCAACCAGATCCGCATTGACTACCGCGACCCCGACCTGGCCGTGGACATCCTGGCGCACAGCAACGGCGGCCTGATCGCCAACTACTACCTGCGCTACGGCCCCAACGACGTTCTCAACCAGGCGCAGTTCACGCCCTGGGACGAAGGCGCGCACCGCGTGCGCCGCGTGGTGATGCTGGGCACGCCCAGCCTGGGCGCGGTCACCAGCCTCGAGCGCCTGCAGCAGGGCTTCAAGATCGCGCTGCGCACGGTGCCGGTGGAAGTGCTGGCCACCTTCGCCACGCCGTTCGAAACGCTGCCGCATCCCGATTCGCAGGTGGTGTTCTCGCCCGCGGGCCAGCCCATTGCGTTCGATGTCTACGACCCGGAGAACTGGCGATCGCGCGGCTGGTCCGTATTCTCGCCGGAAGTGTCGGCGCGGGTGCTGGCCAGTGCGCCCGACCCCGCGGCGGGCGCATCGCAGCTGGCGGCGCTGCAGGCGCTGTTCGTGCACCACCTGCAGCGCGCCAAGCGCTTCCAGCTCTCGCTCAGCGCGCCGGTGCGCGCCAACGGCGTGGAGATGGCGGCGTTCGGCGGCGACTGCAGCATGACCCCGGCCCGCGCGGTGCTCGACCGCGGCAAGGACGGCGAGCGCCTGGTGATCCGCCCCGAGGAAGTGCAGGACCGCGTGGCCGGCGTGGACTACGAGCACCTGCTGCTGCAGCCGGGCGACGGCCTGGTGACCCGCGATTCGCAGCTGGGCCGCGGCCTGGACGTGGTGCCGGGCCAGCCGGGCGGCACGTTCCCGCTGGTGCAGAGCTTCTTCCTGTGCGAACAGCACGACCAGCTTTCGGTGAATCCGTACTTCCAGAACAACCTGCTCAACTTCCTGCTGGCGCATTGACGCCGCGGCCCGGGGCGGGGCATAGAATGGCGGCATGACCGACCTACGCTCCCTGCTGATCGACTGCCGGATAGAGCTGCGCAAGCTGACGCGCGATTTCCAGAAGACCGAACTGTGCGAACGGCTGGACCTGGCCATCCAGGCCCAGTCCAACGCCAAGGCCGCCCCGGCGCCCGCCGCCGATGCCCCGGCGGTGAACGAGGCCGCCCCCGGCCTGGCCCCGGAAAAGGGCCAGACCGTCAGCCAGGTGGCCCTGGCCTGGCAGACCGCGGTGCGCGACCTCAAGTTCAGCGACCCGGCCATCTACGCGCGCCTGGGTGAAAAGGTGATGCGCCTGCTGGCCGCCAAGACGCTGGTGGATCCCGCCACCGAGATCGTGCAGCTGGAAAAGCAGGTGGCCGAACTGCGCCAGGCCATCGACGCCCAGCTCAAGGACCAGCAGGCCATGGCCACCGAGCGCGACGCGCTGCTGGGTTCGCTGGCCAACGCCGTGCCCAAGCTCAAGGATGGCGGGGACCGCCTGGCCGTGGCCCTGGCCCGCGTGGCCTGGCTCAAGGCCGAAGCCGAAAAGGCCACCGTCGCGGCCCCCAAGCCCGGCGCCACGCGCGCGCCCGAGCCGCAGGACACCGTGCCCTCGCCCGAACTGCTCAGCGCCGCCGCGGCCGGCGCCGCCACCTTCACCCGCGAACAGCGCGAGTGGTGCGTCGGCGAAGCGATGGTGCTCACCGGGTTCCAGTTCACGCCGGTGGAGCTGCTGGAAAAGGGCGACGCGAACATCGCCAAGCTCATCCTGCAGGCGCGCCAGGGCGGCTGAGGGCGCGGCGGTGGACTGCCCCTGCGGCATCGGCCGCTACGACCAGCACTGCGGCCCCCTGCACGCAGGCACGCCCGCCGCCGATGCCGAAGCCCTGATGCGCTCGCGCTACAGCGCCTACGCGCTGGGCCTGCCCGACTACCTGCTGTCCACCTGGCATCCGTCCACGCGCCCGGCGTCGCTGGACCTGCACGCGCATCCGCCGCTGCACTGGCTGGGCCTGGACGTGAAGCGGCACGTCGCCAATGGCGACACCGCGGTGGTGGAGTTCGTGGCGCGCCATCGCCAGGGCGGCGGCCGCGCCGGTCGCCTGCACGAAACCAGCCGCTTCGTGCGCGAGGCCGGGCGCTGGCTCTACGTGGACGGCGACGTCACCGTCTAGGCTTCGCGCCGGGGGCCGTCGAGCCAGCGCGAGATCCATCCCTCGTCGGTCCAGTCCTTGAGCCACTGTACGGCCAACGCCGGCACGCCTTCTGCGGCATGCCACCGGAGCAGGCATTCGCAGGCGTCGGCGAAGTGGCCGCCGCGGGCGAAGTGGCCCAGCATCGCCGCTTCCTGCGGCGACATCGGCCGGTAGCGGGTGAGCAGTGCGGTGTCGCGCCACAGCAGCCAGTGTTCCTCCTGGGTCGGCTCGGCCCGGGGCGGTGCCTGCCCGGCCTTCATGGCTTTCCAGATGGCCACGCTGTTCCACTGCGGATTGAGCAGCTGCAGGCTGGGATGCAGCTGCAGCGTGAGCGTGGGCCAGCGCTCCGGGGCAAGCGCCAGCAGTTCGCTCCAGCTGGCGACGGGCGCATCGGCCGCGTCGAAGCTGTCCATCAGGCGGCGCTCCCACGCCGCCAATTCGGCAATCTGCGGCTGTGACGCGAACGGCGCGGCTTGTCGCAGCCACGCCGGCAGCGGCCCGCCGAAATCGCGCAGCGAGCGAAGGCGGGAAGGCCGCGCGGCGATGAAGCCCTCGCACAGCGCGTCCCACAGTTCGTCGCCGAGATACTGCGACAACACGGGGTGGTCGTTCTCCAGCACTTCGCGCAGGCGCGCGCCATAGGCATTGACGTAGATGGCCCAGCCCAGCGCCGGCGACACCGGGCCGTTGGCCGCCAGCTGCGGCAGCAGGGCGTCGTCGCCCCGGCGCAGCGACGCCATGAACTGCCGCTGCATCTGCGCCAGCGGGCTCATGCCGGGTGCCCGTGCGGCGCGGCCATGGCGCGCGCGAACGCCAGCCGCGCGTGGTCGAGTTCCGCCACCAGTTCGGGCAGGGGCGGGAGGTGGTCGTCGCGCTCGATCATGGTGCTGATGGCGCCGAAGCGGCGGATCGCCGATTCATACAGCGCCCACACCTGCGGCGGCACGTCGTGGTCATGGGTATCAATGGCGTAGTGGCCGTAGTCGCTGTGGCCGGCCAGGTGGATCTGCCAGATGCGGTCGGCCGGAAGGCCGGCCAGGAAGGTTTCGGGGTCGAAGCCGTGGTTGCGTGCGCTCACCGCCACGTTGTTGACGTCCAGCAGCAGCCGGCAGCCGCTGCGGCGCGAGACTTCCGTCAGGAATTCCCACTCGGTCATGGACGAGGCGGAGAACTGCACGTAAGTGCTCAGGTTCTCCAGCAGGATCTCGCGGCCCAGGTGGTCCTGCACCTGGCCGATGCGGCCCACCACGTGCGCCACGGCTTCGTCGCTGTAGGGCAGGGGCAGCAGGTCGTGGCTGTTGACGTGGTCCACCCCGGTCCAGCACAGGTGGTCGGACACCCACGCCGGCTCGATGTCGAGCATCAGCTGGCGCAGTGAATGCAGGTAGTCGCGGTCGAACGGATCGGTGCCGCCGATGGACAGCGACACCCCGTGCATCACCAGCGGGTAGCGCTGGCGGATGGCGTCCAGGTAGTGGCGCGGCTTGCCGCCGGCCACCATGAAGTTCTCCGACGTGATTTCGAACCAGTCCACGTCCGGTGGCTGCTCGAGCACCGCGCTGAAATGCTCGGTGCGCAGGCCCAGGCCGAAGCCCAGCCACGGGCGCGGCCCCGGAGCAGGCGCTCCGGAGCCGGCCGTGTGCTTGAGTCCGAACTGCGGCATCAGCCCGTCGTGCCGCCGACGTTGCTGCAGGTGGCCGCCGGCAGCGACACCCAGCCGGTGCCCTTGCACGAACCCTGGCCCTTGCAGGCGTGGTCGGCGGTCTTGCAGTCGTTGTGGCCCTTGCACTGGTTGATGCCGAAACACTGGATCAGCGTGCTTTCGGCCACGACCTTGGTGTGGCCCGGGTCGATCACGGTGCCGCCGATGTCGGCGCAGGCCTTGGCCGGGGAGGCCACGAAGCCGCTGCCCTTGCACTTGCCGGTGCCCTTGCAGCTGTTGGCCGAGGTCTTGCAGTCGTTGTGGCCGCCGCAGATGTTCACGCCGCTGCAGTGGACCAGTTCGACGCTGCCCGCCGGCACCGCCGCCGACTGGGCGGACGCACCGCCGGCCAGGCCGGCGGCGACAACGGCGAGGGCGGCGCCCGGGAGACGAATCGCAGTGGAAAGGGACATGGGTGGAGCTCCTAGGAATGGGTGGAGTGCGCGGCGCGCGTGGCGGCACCGGGTGACGCCCGGTTGGACGCCTCATCGAACAAGAGGGCAGGCGGATGCAAAGAGGTTCGCGCCGGCGCAACATTTTCCTGAACGGCAGCTGGAGCCCGCCGGATCGCCATGGCCCATGGCCCATGACGGCGCCGCGCCGCCGCCTACAATCCGCGTTCCAACGCCCCCGCCGCCCACCCGAGGAACTGCATGACCCTGCCCTGCCGCCTGCTGCTTGTCTCGGCGATGCTGTTGTCGCCCGCGCTGGTCATCGCGGCGAAGCCCGCGGCACCGGCCGCCAGCAGCGACGTGCTGCAGGTGCTCGACACCGTCGTGGTCAGCGGCATCCAGCCCGGCCCCGGCCTGTGGCGGGTGGAAAAGGACGGCCGCGTGATGTGGGTGCTGGGCACGCTGGCGCCCCTGCCCAAGCGCATGGAGTGGAACTCGGCCGAAGTGGAGGCCAAGGTCGCGGCGGCCGGCGTGGTGCTGATGCCGCCCACCGTGACCGTGAACGCCAAGGGCGCGATGTTCGGCGGCCTGTTCCTGGTGCCGTCCATGCTCAAGGCGCGCAACAACCCGGGCAAGGAGCGCCTGGCCGACGTGCTGCCGGCCGCCGACTACGCGCGCTGGCAGGCGCTGAAGAAGAAATACCTGCCGCGCGACGGCGCGGTGGAGAAGCGCCGCCCGTTCCTGGCGGCGATGGAGCTGCGGCAGGAGGCGTTCGAACAGCAGGATCTGTCGTGGCGCGACATCGTCGGCCGCGTGGTCTCGCGCGCCGCCGACAAGGCCGACGTGCCGGTGGAGCGGCCCAACGTGCTGCTGATGGTGGAAAACCCGAAGGCCGCGATCAAGGAATTCGCCAGCAGCCCGGTCGACGACCTGGCTTGCTTCCGGCGCACGCTTGACCAGGTGGAGAACGACCTGGGCACGCTGGCCACGCGCGCCAACGCCTGGGCGCAGGGTGAAGTGGCGATGCTGCGCGACCTGACGTACACCGACAACGCCCAGGCCTGCACCGATGCCCTGCTGGGCACGGGGCTGGCCAAGCGCAGCGGTTTCAGCGACCTGCCGGCGCGCGTGCAGGCGGAGTGGATGGCTGCCGCGGAAAAGGCGCTGGCCACGCACGCCGAGAGTTTCGCGGTGCTGCCGATGGCGCGCGTGGTGGGCGCCAGTGGCTACCTGGTGGCGCTGGAGCAGCGCGGCTACCGCGTGACCGCGCCCGATGAGGCCCGCGCGGCGGAAGAAGCACCGGCGGGCGTCGAGGCGCCCGCCGGTGCGGGGGTGGATCAGAAGCGGTAGTTGAAGGCGATGCGCAGCGTGTTGAAGTCCAGGTCCTGCGTCACCGTTTCCAGGTAGGCCGGGCTGACGAAGGTGCTGCCGGCCACGTAGTCAGTGTCGAAGCGGAAGTCGTCGAGCTTGGTGGCGGTGTACTCGCCCCGCACCGTCCACTGGTTGCCCATGTCGTATTCGTAGCCGACGCCCCACGAAGTGCCGTCGAGCGTTTCCGACGTGGTGCCCAGCTTGTTGTAGCCACCGTTGCTGGTGAGGGTGGCGGTGGCGTTGGCATCAACCTGCACCCAGCCGGCGCTCACGAAGAACAGATGCTGGCCCGAGGCGTAGCCGAGGCGGCCGCGCAGCGACCACTGGCTGTCGAGTTCGATGCTGTTGCCGAAGCGGTAGGCCAGCGACGGCACGGACGGGACGATGGTGACGCCGCTGTCGCGGTCGTCCTTGATGTCCAGCACGCTGTAGTCCACTTCCGCGCCCAGCACGAAGCCGTTGCCGAACTGGTGGTCGTAGCCGAACTGCAGGCCGTAGGCGGCGCCGGTCGGCTCCATGTCGCCCGAGCCGTTGGCCACCACGTGGTCGCGCAGGGCCTGGCTTTCGGAGGCCCACTGGGCGCCCGGGGTCATCGCGAAATCGGAGTCGCCGGTGCCGTGGCCCAGGTGGCCGCCGACGTGCCAGCCGGTCCAGCCTTCGGAGGCCGAGGCGGTGGCGCTGGCGCCGAGCAGGAGGGCGGCGGCAAGAAGCGGGAGACGCTTGTTCATGGTGTTTCCTCGTTCGTGGCAAGAGTGGAAAGCGCGGTCTGTTTCGGCCGTCGCTGCCTGCAATAACGAAATATCGCCCCGAACCCTGCCAAACCGATCTCAGCCGCCGGTGGACCGGCGGCGGCCCATGGATTCCCCGGGGGGCGCGCCGCAGGCGAAGCGGTGCACGTCGCCCTGGCCGCTGCTGCGGCGGCCGCGCTGTTCATCGAAGGCCGGTGCGGACCAGGCCGCCAGGTCCTCCTTCAGCAGCTGGTCCGCGCGGGCGCGGTCGGCGGGCGAAAGCACCGCCTCGAGCGAGGACATCCTGGCGGCCAGCTGCCGCCGCACGATCGTCATCGTCTCTTCGGGCCGGCCATCGAGCGCGGCGTGGGCGCGCTGGTACATGGCCAGCGCGCGCGGCCCGTCGGGCGACAGGGACTGTGCCAGCAAGGACCGGCTGGGCGACGGCAGCGGGTCGTAGCCGGCGGCCATGGCCAGCAGCATGTCGCCGTCGCCGGTGCGCGCCACCTGCGTGGCCATGGCCTCGGCTTCGCCGCGATAGATGGCCAGCAGGGGCAGCGAATCCATCAGGCTGGACCAGCGGAATGCGTTGCCGCTGGCGTACTGCTTCATCGCCGCCGGGCTGCCCAGCAGCGCGGCGCGGCGCCACTGCGCGGCGATGTCGTTGGGCGTGGCGGCCGGGCCGCCTTCGCAGTGGCGCGTAAGCTGGTCGAGCATGCCTTCGCGCAGGGTCATTTCGCGCTCGATGTTGACGGCGGCGCTGCGGCGCACTTCGGGGTCGACGATGGACGCCAGCGCCGTCTGGCGCTCGGCCAGCCAGCGGTCGAAGTCCGCGCGATGCATCTCGCGGGCGCTGCAGTAGGCCAGTTCGGCCGCGAGCCGGCAGGCGGCGGCGGGGTCGCCGGCGTCCGAGCGCGCCTTGAGGTCGCCGGCGATCAGCGCGAGCGGCGCCGCCATGGACGGCAGCGGTGCCGGTGCCATCGGTGTCACGGCGGGCGCCGTGGCTCCGGCCGGCGCGGGCGCGCCGGGCGTGGCCGGGGCGGTTGCCGCTTCGGCGGCGGCTTCCGGGGGCGTCGTGGCCTGGGTGCCTGGGCGGAGCCAGATGCCGACGGCTGCAATGCCGGCGACCAGCAGCAGCATCAAGGCGGCCTTCGGCCGTGGCGCACGAGGGGTCGTCATGGGTTCGCTTCTGTGGGGGGCGACGCGCCAAGATAAGCGAAGCCGGGCCACAGGGAATTTGGCGCGCCTGGAGGGATTCGAACCCCCGACCAATGGCTTCGGAAGCCACTACT
>DAORUD010000097.1:0-9120 GCA_035433005.1 Arenimonas sp.
CGGCAGCTGGTGGCGTCGGCGCAGCAGCAGTCGCACCTTCTCGAATCCCTGCGCGGCATGCAGAGCATCAAGGTGGCCGGGCAGGAATCGCACCGCCAGGGGCGCCACCAGAACCTGATGGTCGCCACGGTGAACCAGGAACTGAGGCTGGCGCGGCTGGGCCTGGGTTTCAGCACGGCCAGCCAGCTGCTGTTCGGGCTCGAACGCGTCGCGGTGGTCTGGCTTGGCGCGCGGCTGGCCCTGGACAGCGTGTTTTCGGTGGGCATGCTGATTGCCTACCTGGCCTACAAGGACCAGTTCGCCGCGCGCGTGTCGGGCCTGATCGACAAGTGGGTGGAATTGCGCATGCTGCGCCTGCACGGCGAGCGGCTGGCCGACGTGGTGCTGACCGCGCCCGAACGCGACGATGCCTCGGCGGTGGAACAGGCAACGCCGGTCGAGGCGCGCATCGAGGTGCGGGGGCTGTGCTTCCGCTACGCCGAAGGTGAGCCCTGGGTGCTCAAGGACTGCAGCTTCACCGTCGAGCCGGGCGAGTCGGTGGCGGTGGTGGGCGTGTCGGGCTCGGGCAAGACCACGCTGGTGAAGCTGCTGCTGGGCCTGCTGCCCGCCAGCCAAGGCGAGGTGCGGGTGGGCGGGCAGTCGATCGGCAGGCTGGGCCTGCGCAACTACCGCGCCATGATCGGCGCGGTAATGCAGGACGACCAGCTGTTCGCCGGATCGGTGGCCGACAACATCGCCTTCGGCGACAGCCAGCCCGATGCCGCGCGGGTGGAGGCCGCGGCCCGGCTGGCGGCCGTGCACGACGAGATTGCGGCCATGCCGATGGGCTACCACAGCCTGATCGGCGACATGGGCACCACGCTGTCGGGCGGGCAGAAGCAGCGGGTCATCCTGGCGCGCGCGCTGTACCGGCGGCCGCGCATCCTGTTCCTGGACGAGGCCACCAGCCACCTGGACGTCGAGCGCGAGCGCCTGGTCAACGAGGCCGTGAAGCGGCTCAGGCTGACCAAGGTGATCATCGCGCACCGGCCCGAAACCATCGCCTCGGCCGACCGGGTGCTGGTGATGCACGGCGGGCGCATCGTCCAGGACCTGCGGTCCGCGGCGCTGGCCACGCCGGCCGCCGCCCCCGCGGGCGGGGCGGCACCGCAGGCCGCGGCCCGGGCCCGTGCGGCCGCGCGGGACGAGGCGCCGGCCCGCGGGGTAAACTAACCCCCTTTCCTTCGGCCACCCCCTTCCGATGAGCCACTTCGAAGGCGACGTCCAGAGCCCCGGCTCCGCTCGTTACGCCATCCTCGCCAGCCGCTGGAACCCGCGCATCACCGACACCCTGGTGGACGGCGCGCGCAAGGCCTTCCTCGACAACGGCGTGCCGGCGGAAAACGTCGACGTCGTCCGCGTGCCCGGCGCCTGGGAGCTGCCCATGGCGGCCGCCCAGGCCACCGACCGCGGCGGCTACGTGGCCCTGGTGGCCCTGGGCTGCGTGGTGCGCGGCGACACCCGCCACTTCGAACAGGTGGCCGACGAGTGCGCCCGGGGCCTGATGCGCGTGGCCCTGGACAGCGGCGTGCCGGTGGCCAACGGCGTGCTGGCCGTGGACAGCTACGCCGATGCCGAGGCCCGCGCCGGCGGAAACCACGGCAACAAGGGCGAGGAAGCCGCGCTGGTGGCCATCGAAATGGCGAACCTTTTCGGGAAATTCGAATGAAGCAGCCCCGCCCCGACGGCGTTGATCCGCACGCCCGCTCCCGCGCCCGCCGCCGTGCGCTGCAGGCGGTCTATGCCTGGCAGCTGTCGCACACCGCCATCAACAAGGTGATCGACCAGTTCCAGAGCGAGCAGGACATGGACGTGGCCGACCAGGAGTATTTCGAAGACCTGGTGCGCGGCGTCGAAGCCCACCTGGGTGCGCTCGACGAAGCCCTGAGCCACTTCCTGGACCGCGACATCGCCCAGGTGGACCCGATCGAGCGCGCCGTGCTGCGCATCGCCGCCTACGAGCTGCGCCACCGCGTTGACGTGCCCTACCGCGTGGTCATCAACGAAGCCATCGAAACCACCAAGCGCTTCGGCTCCGAACACGGCCACACCTACGTCAACGGCGTGCTCGACCACGCGGCCGCGCAGTGGCGCGCCGCCGAGGCGCAGGCCCCGCGCCGCAGCTGATGCCGGGCGAATTCGCCCTGATAGACCGCATCCGCGCCCGCGTGCGCGCCCGCGCCGACGTGGTGCTGGGCATCGGCGACGACGCCGCCCTGCTGCAGGTTCCCGCCGGCCACCAGCTGGCGGTGAGCTGCGACACGCTGGTGTCGGGCGTGCATTTCCCTGCGGAAACCGCGCCCGCCGACATCGGCTGGAAGGCGCTGGCCGTGAACCTGTCCGACCTGGCCGCGATGGCCGCCACGCCCGCCTGGTGCACGCTGGCGCTCACCCTGCCCGACGCCGACGGCGACTGGGTGGACGCGTTCCTGGACGGCTTCCTCGAACTGGCGCAGCAGCACGACGTGGCGCTGGTGGGCGGCGACACCACCGGTGGCCCGCTGTCCATCACGGTCACCGTGCACGGCTTCGTGCCCGAAGGCCAGGCGCTGCGCCGCGACGGCGCGCGCGCGGGCGACGAAGTCTGGGTGACCGGTTCCATCGGCGACGCCGCCGGCGCGCTGGCGCAGTGGCGCGCGCGCGGGCCTGCGTCGGCCAAGCTGCGGCACCGACTGGACCGGCCCACGCCGCGCATCGAAGCCGGCCTCGCGCTGCGCGGCCTGGCTACGGCCGCCATCGACCTCAGCGACGGCCTGGCCGCCGACCTGGGCCACGTGCTGGCCGCCAGCGGCGTCGGTGCGCGCATTGACCTGGGCCGCCTGCCGACCTCGCGCACGCTGGCCGATCATTTCGACGAAGCCCGCCGCTGGCCGCTGCAGCTCTCGGGCGGCGACGACTACGAACTGTGCTTCACCGCGCCGGCCAGCGCCGCGTTCGCGATCGAACAGGCGCTGGCCGCATGCGAAGTCACGGCCACGGTGGTGGGCGCGCTGGAGTCCGGACCCGGCCTGCGCTTCACCACGCCCGAGGGCGAGGACTACGCGCCCGCCGCCGCCGGCTTCCAGCATTTCCAGGGCGTGCACTGATGGCCGTGCTGCCCGTGGGCACCCGCCGCCGCCTGATGAAGCACCCGCTGGGCTGGGTGGCCGCGGGCTTCGGCGCCGGCTTCTCGCCGCGCGCGCCGGGCACGGTGGGCAGCCTGGCGGCGCTGCTGCCGTGGTGGTTCTTCCTGCGCGACCTGTCGCTGCCGGTTTACCTGGCGGTGCTGGCGGTGGGCTTCGGCATCGGCGTGTGGGCTTCGCACTGGGCCATCCGCGAAACGAAGATCGAAGACCCCTCGCTGGTGGTCTGGGACGAGTTCATCGGCATGTGGATCGCACTGCTGATGGCGCCCGCGGGCTGGCCGTGGATGCTGGCGGCGTTCGTGCTGTTCCGGCTGTTCGACATCTGGAAGCCCTGGCCGGTGCGCTGGGCCGACCGCAAGCTGCACGGCGGCTTCGGCGCAATGCTCGACGACGCCATTGCCGGGCTGTATGCGCTCGGCGCGCTGCAGCTGGCCGCCTGGTGGCTGGGCTGAGCGAGCCGTAGGAAGACTCGGACACCACGCCGCGCGTCCGTCCTATCCTCCCGCGCTCCCCACCGCGGGGATCATGCCGCCTGCCTGGTCGCGGGAAGAATCTGCTGATGGCTGCGTTGGATTCCGCCTCACGCCGTCCGGCCCGAGTTCGCGCGTCCGCCGCAGCCGCCGCTGACGTTGCGCTGCAGCCGTCTCCCAGCCCGGCCCGGGCGTTTCGCCGGCGGCGTGGGCGTGTCGCGGGTGCTTCCATGGCCTTGCCTGCAAGCCGCAGGCGAAGAAGGGAGCAACACCATGAGGGCACTGAGCCTGGAAGAAAGCGCCGCGGTCAGCGGCGGCGAAGGGATCATCGGCACCATCGCGCTGATCGCGGTGGCCGGCTGGATCTGGCAGAACCGCGAAGCGCTCAACGAAATCGCGCAGAGCGCCGCCAGCAAGCTGGTGGACATCGACGCCGAATGCGGCAACAAGCCGTGAACCCCACCCCGGAGAATCCCATGCGAATCCTCGAAAGCGCGGAACTGCAGTCGGTCGCCGGTGGCGACAGCGTCGAAAGCAACCTCGGTGCCGGCCTGGCCCTGGGCATCCACGGCGTCACGTCCCAGGAAGCCAAGACCCTGGGCATGGTCTCGCCGGCGGGCTGGTTCGCCGGCGCCGTCATCCACTACTTCACCACGCACTGAGCCTTCCGTTCCCGCCGGCGAGACGTCGCCGCCGGGAACGGTTTCCCTGCCCGCCGCCAAGGAATCCACGCATGACCACGCCCACGCCTCCCGCGCACACGCCCGCGCCTGTGCCCGCGCAGTCTCCCGCGCCCGCGGCCGCGGCCGCCTTGCCGCCCGGCCTGCCTGCGCTGGCCTCCCTGCGGCCGCTGCTGTGGCTGCTGCTGTTCTTCGCCGTCTGGAGCCAGCGCGTGGCGCTGCAGGAGATGGCCGACGCCACGTCCGCCACCCTGGTGCAGCTGGCCGCGGCCTGCGGCGACCCCAACCGCTGACCATCACCGGGTCAGCGCGTGTCGCCCGGTGCGGGCGGCAGCACCTTGCCCGGGTTGAGGATGCCGTCGGGGTCGAACTGCTGCCTGATGGCGCGCATCAGCGCCATCGCCTGCGGGCTGAGCGCGCGCGCCAGCAGTTCGCGCTTCACCAGGCCGATGCCGTGCTCGCCCGACACCTGGCCGTCGAGCGCAATCACGGTGTCGAAGACGGATTCCAGCGCCGCTTCGGCGCGCGCCGACTGCGCCGCATCGGCCGGGTCGTAGAGGATGTTCACGTGCAGGTTGCCATTGCCCGCGTGGCCGAAGCACACGATGGTCAGCGACTGCGCCGCCGCGATGGCGCGCACCGCGGCCACCAGCTCCGGGATGCGCGACACCGGCACCACCACGTCTTCGTTGATCTTGCCCGGCGCCAGCGTGCGCAGCGCGGGCGACAGCGCCTTGCGCGCGGCCCATAGCTGGTCGCGCTCGGCTTCGTCGGCGGCGGCGGTGACCTCGATGCAGCCTTCGCCGCGCGCTGCGGCGGTGAGCGCGGCTATCGCGGCATCAAGCACGGCGGCCTCACCGTCGGCTTCGATCATCAGCAGCGCGCCGGCGGCGGGAATGCGGGCGCCGCCCACTTCGCGCGCCAGGCGCACGCCGTCGCCGTCCATGAATTCGAGCATGGACGGGGTTACCGGCTGCGCCATCAGGCGCGCCACCGCCGCGGCCGCGCTGTCCACGTCGGCGTACAGCGCCCGCAGCGCGCGGCGGTGCGTGGCCACGGGCGTAAGCCGCAGCGTGGCCTCGACGATCAGCGCCAGCGTGCCTTCCGAACCAATGAGCAGGCGCGAGAGGTCGTAGCCGCTGGCGCCCTTGGTGGTGGGCGCGCCGAAGCGCACCAGTTCGCCGGCGCCGGTGACGGCGGTGAGCGCCAGCACGTTGTCGCGCGTGGCGCCGTACTTCACCGCGCGCGGGCCGCCGGCGTTGCAGGCCAGGTTGCCGCCCACCGTGCAGTACGCGGCGCTGGTGGGGTCGGGCGGCCAGAACAGGCCGTGCGGCGCCAGCGCCGCCTGCAGGTCGCCGTTGAGCAGGCCCGGCTGCACCACCGCCACGCGGTCGCCGGGGCGGATGGCCAGCACCTGGTCCATGCGCTCGAACGACACCACCAGCGCGTCTTCGCTCGGCACGCTGGCGCCGGTGGTGTTGGTGCCGCGCCCGCGCGCCACGATGGGCAGCTTGGCGGCGCGGCACAGCGCCACGATGGCCTGCACCTGCGCGGCCGTGGTGGGCAGCGCCACCGCCAGCGGCAGGCCCTGGCGGCGCGAGTTGTCGTAGCCGTAGGCCAGCCGCTCGGCCGCGTCCAGCAGCAGGCCGCCGGGGCCAAGCAGTGCGGCCAGGGGTGTCAGGAGCGCGGGCGGCAGTGGGTCAGGCATCGCGCGATTGTAGGGCTTGGCGGCGAGGTTGGCGGGAAGCGAGGTTTGGCCACGGATTTACGCGGATGAACGCGGATGAAAAACAGGAAAATGAAGCGGAGCGTGAGTGGTTCGCGGCAACGCGGACCCATCCCGCCTGTGCACTTGAATCCGCGTTCATCCGCGCAAATCCGTGGCCAAAAGCCCTTCAGGCATCCTCCAGCGTGAAGGCATTGCGCAGCCACTCGCACGCGAACGGTTCGTCGCCCTGCACGGTGACCACGTCGAAGCGGCAGGGCGCGTTGGCCAGGCCGCGCTGGCCGGCCAGCCAGGCGCGCGCGGCCAGCACGATGCGGCGGCGCTTGCGGTAGTCCACCGAGCCGGCGGCGCCGCCGAAGCGATCGCTGCTGCGATAGCGCACTTCGACGAAGGCGACGGTGTCGCCGTCGCGCATCACCAGGTCGAGTTCGCCGAAGCGGAAGTTGACGTTGCTGGCCAGGGTGCGCAGGCCCTGCGCTTCGAGCGTGGCGCGGGCGGCCGCTTCGGCCGCCGCGCCGGTGTGTCGTCGGTCAGGGCGTGCCGGCATCGGGCAGCAGCGCGCCGTCCAGCGCGGGCCGCGAGCGGCCGCCGCTGAACACTGCCCATGCCGGGCGGCGCTGGACGCCGCCGAAGGAGTCCATCTGCAGCTCGCCCGTGGCGCCGCGCAGCTGCGCGCCCGGGTCGCTGGCCAGCTGGTCGAGGTAGCCCGACAGCAGCCAGGCGTCCATGCCGAAGGCGAACAGGCGCGCGCCGCCGCCCTGCGCCGAGGGCAGGGTCTGGCCGATGGTGTCGGGGTCGGGCATGCCGCCGCGCAGGCCCAGCAGCCAGGGCAGCTCGGGGTATTCGATGCCGTCCAGTTCGGTGTCCATGCGCAGGTTCGCGCCCGACAGGATCAGGGACGTCGCCACGCGCGGCACGCCGATCAGGCCGGCCGCATCCATCTGGCTCGACAGCAGGCGCGCCTGCGCCGCCTTCAGGCTCAGGAACAGGGCATCGGGCCGGGCACCGCCCAGCGCGGCCTGCAGGGCCGGCACGTAGTCGGGGTTGGATTCGCTCACGGTGACTTCGGTCAGCACCTGGCCGCCCAGCGACTTGAGCCGCTCGCGGAAGGCGCCCAGCGCGCGCTGCGCGCTGTCGTCGGCCTGGGTGACCACCAGCACGCTGCGCAGGCCACGATCCACCAGGCGGTCGGCGGCCGCGGCGCCTTCGTCCTCGGGCGACAGCGCATACGCGGCGCTGCCCGGGGGCGGCGGCACGGTGCCGCGGTTGAGCGCGACCACGGGCAGGTCCAGTTCCGGCAGGCCGAACAGCGTGTTCACTTCGTCGCGCGTGAGCGGGCCGACGATCATCTGCGCGCCTTCTTCGCGGGCCTTGGCCAGGGCGCCACTGACGCCGTCGGGGCCGGCGGTGTCGTGGAAGCGGAGCTGCGGCCGGCGGCGGTTCTCGCCGTAGTAGCCGGCCAGCAGGCCGTCGCGCACGCTGTGGCCGGCGGCGGCCATGGGGCCACTGAGCGGCAGCAGCGCGGCCAGGCGCAGCGGCGGGCGGTAGCCGTCGCGTTCGGCGGGCGGCAGCTGGTCCAGACCGGGCGACGACGCACTGCGGTCGTAGGGGCGCGGCAGCGGCAGGCCGCGCTGGGTCAGCGCGCGCCCGGCGTACAGGTACACCGGATGGCCGGCGGGCACGGCGGCGCTGGCCGATGCCAGCGTGGCGTTGGACAGCTTCGCCAACAGCCCGTCGATGCGGCGCACGGCGGCGGCGCGCGCGCCGCGGTCCAGGGTTTCGAGCTGCCATGCCAGGTCGGCGGCGGCGTCGAAGGGACGGCCCTGCGCTTCCAGGGCGTCGGCGCGCAGCCCGTGCCAGCGCTGGCGCTGCGCGGCGGGCACCGACTCGCGCGGCTGCCCCAGCAGCGCCAGCGCCTCGGCGCTGCGGCCGGCGCTGGCCTGGAAGCCGGCGTTGAGCAGGTCGTGCAGCAGCAGGTCGGCGCCTTCCAGGCGGCGGCGGTTGGACGCCGTCCAGGCCTGGTTGGCCGCGCCCTCGTCACCGGCCAGCCGGTACTGTTCGGCGGCGTAAAGCCAGGCGCGGTCGCGCGCGGCGCCGCGGCTGGCGTTGGCGACCGCGGCCCAGGCGCGCGCGGAGTCGCGATGCTTGCCGTCGGCGGCCAGCTGCGATGCGCTGTCCTGCTGCACCGAGGCCTCGGGCGAAACGGCCACGCTGGCGCATCCGGTGGAAACGGCCAGCACCAGCAGCAGGGGGATCAGTCGCAGCATGTGGGAAGGGTCCAGGGTTCGATGCGGTTACGATGATACCCCGGTGCACACGGAGGGCGCGGACATGGCGGCAACCAAGGCGGGGACCCTTTACGTGGTGGCCACCCCGATCGGCAACCTGGGCGACCTGACCGCCCGTGCCCGCGAAGTGCTGGCGTCCGTGGACGCCATCTGCGCCGAAGACACCCGCCACACCCGCCAGCTGCTGGGCGCGGTGGGCATCGAGCGCCCGCTGCTGGCGCTGCATGAGCACAACGAGGGCGAGGTGGCCTGGAAACTGGTCGAGCGCCTGCGGGCCGGCGAATGCCTGGCCCTGGTGTCCGACGCCGGCACGCCGCTGGTGAGCGACCCGGGCTACCGCCTGGTGCGCGAAGTGCGCGCCGCGGGCCTGGCCGTGAGCCCCGTGCCCGGCGCCTGCGCCGCCATCGCCGCGCTGTCGGTGGCCGGCATCCCCAGCGACCGCTTCTGCTTCGAAGGCTTCCTGCCGGCCAAGGCATCAGGCCGCCGCGAGCGCCTGGCCGAACTGGCGAAGGAGACCCGCACCCTGGTGTTCTACGAAAGTTCGCACCGCATCCAGGAAGCCCTCGCAGACTTCGTGGCGGCGTTTGGCGGCGAACGCGAAGCCGTTCTCGCACGCGAGCTGACGAAACTGTTCGAGACCGTGCTGGGCGACACCCTCGCCGGCATCGCCGAAAAGGTCGCGGCCGACGAAAACCAGCGCAAGGGCGAGTTCGTGGTCGTGGTGCGCGGCTGCGAGGACGACACCGCCGCCCGCCTGGTCGAGGGGCAGCGCCTGTACGCCAAGCTGGCCGA
>DAORUD010000098.1:0-9089 GCA_035433005.1 Arenimonas sp.
TTCGTGCGGGCGGTACATGCCCGCCAGCGGGCTGCGCTGGCACAGCAGGCGCATGCAGATTTCCAGCGTGGTGAAGTGCGCCGACACCAGGATGACGCCGCGTCCGCCCTCGCGCGCCGCATCCAGGTGTTCCAGGCCGCTGATCTCGCATTCGGATGGGGCCGGCAGCCGGCCCCACCAAGCGCGCAGGAATTCGAATGCACCCAGGCCCAGCGCCCGGAAGTTGTCGCGCAGCAGGCGCGCGCGTTCGGCGTCGGACAGTTCGGGGAAGCACAGCGCCAGGTTGGTGGCGGCCACGCGCCGCCGCGACCGCAGCAGGTGCAGCATCAGCCAGCCCAGCGCGGGGCCGGCGGCGCGCTGCAGCCACAGCGGCCAGCGCGCCACGGTCCAGCCCAGGCCGATCAGCAGCCAGGCGGGCCAGCGGCGGGGCGACAGCGGTGGGGGCGGGAGTGATTCGGCCATGCGGCCCCATTCTATCCGCTGGCGCCGCGCCGCCGGGCAGGTCGGGTATCCTTCGGCGCATGCATCTCACCTTCGGGCAGCGCGTACTCCTGGGCCTGTATTCGCTGGTCCTGCACCTCGCCTTCCCGGTCACCCTCTATCACCTCATCTGGCGAGGCATGCGCCAGCGCGAGTACCTGCAGCGGTGGCCGGAGCGCTACGCCTGGCTCGACGGCAAGCTCGACCTGCAAGACACGCTGTGGGTGCACGCGGTGTCCGTGGGCGAAGTGCTGGCGGCGCGGCCGCTGGTGGACGGCCTGCTGGCCGCGTACCCGGACCGCCCGGTGCTGGTCACCACCATCACCCCCACCGGTTCGGAGCGCGTGCGGGCGCTGTGGGGCGACCGGGTGCACCACGTCTACCTGCCCTACGACCTGCGCTCGATGGTGAAGCGGTTCCTGGACCGCGCGCGGCCGGCGATCGCGGTGATCGTCGAGACCGAGATATGGCTCAACCTCTACGTCGAGTGCGGCCGCCGCGGCATCCCGCTGGTGATGGTGAACGCGCGCCTGTCCGAGCGATCGCTGCGCGGCTACCTGCCGGTGCAGGGACTGGCGCGGCTGGCGATGAAGGCCGTCACCCGCATCGCGGCGCAGTCCAATGCCGATGCCGCGCGGCTGGCGCGCATCGGTGCCGATCCGGCGCGCATCGTCGTTACCGGCAACCTCAAGTACGACCTCACCCTGCCCGACGGCATCGAGGCCCAGGCCGTTCGCTGGCGCGAGGCCTGGGGCGCCGGGCGCCGGGTCTGGATAGCCGCCAGCACCCATCTTCCGGAAGAGGACGTGGTGCTGGAAATCCATTCGCGCCTGCTCGAGCGCCATCCCGATGCGCTGCTGCTGTGGGCGCCCCGCCACCCGGAACGCTTCGCGCCCGTGGCCGAATCGGCGGCGGCGCTGGGCATGCGCACCGCCACCCGCCGCGCCAGCGCGCTGCCCGCGCCGGACACGCAGGTGTTCGTGATCGACACGCTGGGCGAACTGCTGCGCTTCTTCGCCGCGGCCGACGTGGCCTTCGTCGGCGGCAGCCTGTGCGAGGTCGGCGGCCACAACGTGCTGGAGCCCGCGGCGCTGGGCATCCCCAGCGTGGTGGGGCCGCGCACGTTCAACTTCACCGAGGTCACGCGCCGGCTGCGCGATGCCGGGGCCCTGCGGCAGGCGCCGGATGCGGCGTCGGTGGGCGACGACGTGCTGGCGCTGCTGGAAGACGACGCGGCCCGCGCACGCATGGGCGAGGCGGGCCGCAGGCAGGTGTCGGAGCTGTCGGGCGCGCTGGGGCGGACCCTGGCGCTGCTGGCGGAGCTGATGCCAGGCCGGCGCGCCTGAGCGCGCCGGCAGGGCGGCTTACAGCGTGCCGTTGTTGTCGAGCGCGGACTCGGCGTCGTTCACCAGCACGCGGTTCACTTCCTGCAGGTCGGCCAGGGCGATGGTGCCGCCGGCCTGCTTGAGGCGCAGCAGGTTGACCAGGAAGGCGTGGCGCGAACGGGCGTACTCGCGCTGGGCCTGGAACAGCGCCTGCTGGGTGATCAGCACGTCCACGATGGTGCGGGTGCCCACTTCCAGGCCGGCTTCGCTGGCTTCGTAAGCGGCCTGGGCCGAGACCACCGACAGGCGGCGCGCCTCGACTTCGGCCGAACCGGCGCCGAGCGAACGCTGCGCGTTGCGGGTCTGGCGCACCACCGAGCGGCGCTCCTGTTCCAGCGCGTCGGCGGTGGCGTCGCGGTTGTGGATGGCCTGGCGCACGCCGGACTGGGTGGCGCCGCCGGCGAAGATGGGCACGTTCAGGGTGACGCCGACGCGGGTGCTGTCGCTGGCGTTGTCGAAGTTGGTGGAGTTGACCACCGGCGCGAACACGTCGTTGGTGCCGTAGCCGTTGCCGTCGCTGTAGCTGGCGGTGAGGCCGAGCGAGGGCAGGTGGCCGGCGCGGGCGGTCTCGACGTCCTTCTCCGCCGCGGTGACGGCGAGCTCGCGGGCGAGCAGGGTGGGGTTGGACTTCATCGCCACGGCCACCCAGTCCTGCTGGATCAGTTCGGTCGGGTCGGCCGGCTTGTAGTCGGCGGCCAGGCCCTTGATGCCTTCGACCTGCGTGCCGGTGATCTCGGCGAGCGCTTCGCGCGCGTCGTCCAGCGCGTTGGCGGCGGCGATGGCGTTGGCGCGCGCGGTGTCGAAGCGGGCGCGGGCCTCGTGCACGTCGGTGATCGGGGCCAGGCCCACCTCCAGGCGCTTCTCGGCCTGGTCGAGCTGGCGCTTGACCGAGCGTTCCTCGGCGCGCGAGGACGCCAGCGTTTCGATGGCGGTCAGCACGTTGAAGTAGGCGTCGGCCACGCGCACCAGCAGCGCGTCGGACGCGGCCTTGTACTCGGCCTGCGACTGCGCCGAGCGGGCCTTGGCGGCGCTCAGGCGGGTGTAGGTGGAGTGGTCGTAGATGCTCTGGCGCAGGTTGAGCGACCAGCCGCGGCTGGTGCTTTCGTTGCTGGTGACCGAGGCGGGCTGGACGATCGCGCCCGAGACCTGCGAGCCGGTGCTGTCGCTTTCACTGCGGCTCCAGCTGACGGTGCCGTCAATCTGCGGCAGCAGCTGCGCCCGGTTCTGCACGACGCCTTCGCCGGTGGCCAGGCTGCGCGACTCGGAGGCCGCGAGCACGGGGTCGCTCAGGCGGGCCAGCTCGTAGGCTTCCAGCAGGTCGGCGGCGCCCGCGGTGCCGGCCGAGCAGGCCAGCACGATGGCGAAGGAAAGGGGACGGAGGCTCAGGCGCATGGGGTAGTCCTGGTATCTGGGGTCAGAAAGCGAAGTGCGGCGCGGGCGCGGCGCCGTGCAGGTAGGGGACGTCGGTTTCGAACAGGCTTTCGCGGTGGAAGCCTTCGCCGCGGCGGGTGATGCGCAGCGCTTCCTGCACCGGCGACTGGCCGTGGATGACGAACAGGCGGCCGCCGGGCTTGAGCCAGGCGCCGAAGCGCTCGGGATTGGTGGCCACGGCGCCGGTGACGCAAATGGCGTCGAACAGGCGGCCCGGCTGCCAGTCGAACACGTCGGCGCATTCCAGGCGGACGTTGGTGATGCCTTCGGCGGCCAGGCGGCCGCGGGTGCGTTCGATGAAATCGGCGTGGCGGTCAATGCTGACCACGTCGCGCGCCAGCGCGGCCAGGCAGGCGGTGGCGAAGCCCGAACCGGTGCCGATTTCCAGCACTTCGTCGCCCGGGGCCAGAGAGACGGCCTGCAGCATGCGGCCCTCGACCACCGGCTTCATCATCACTTCGCCGTGCTCGAGCGGCAGCGGCAGGTCGGCGAACGCCAGCTTGCGGTGGCGCGGCGGCACGAAGTCTTCGCGGTGCACCGTCATCAGCACTTCAAGCACGCGCGGGTCGAGCACGTCCCAGGGGCGGACCTGCTGTTCGACCATCGCAAAGCGGGCCTGCTGGAAATCAATGGGCATGACGGAGGAGTCCTGGGAACGCGGGGAGGGTGATTTTACGCCCCGGCCGGCACCCCGCGGAAGGCGCGGTGCTGGCCCGGGAGCCGCGGTATTGAACGCTTGCAGACCCGCGGAGGGCACGCCCGCACGAGCACAGGATGCTTTCCGGGCGCGGCCGGCCCGTAGTGCCATTAGTCACCGGGACGGTGTGCACGGCGGGCGAAGGCCGCGGATTCACCGGCGCCCGGGGCCGTAGGCGCGCAGGAAAAGGTCCACCGTGGCGTCCACGTGGGCGTCGATCTCAGCGGCGGAGAATCGCTCCGGGCAGCCGCACAGCAGCCGCGCGTGGTACTCGCCCTTGAGCAGGCAGAAGAACTGCGACGCGGCCAGGGTGCAGTCGGGCACGCGCAGTTCGCCGGCGGCGTCCTCGGCCTGCAGGAACGAAGCGAGGGCTTCCTGGGTGCGCTTGGGGCCGGCTTCCCAGAACAGCCGGGGCAGGTGCGAATCCTCGGGCAGCTGGCGCGACATGATGCGGTGCACCGAGATGGCCTCTTCGCTGGTGATCAGGCGGAAGAAGGCGTGGGCGATGCGCACCAGCTGGCCGCGGATGGGGCCCTGGAAACGGGCCACGAACAGGTCGGACGGCAGCAGGTCTTCGCACTTGGCCTTGACGGCCTCGACGAACAGGGTGTCCTTGTCCTGGTAGTGGCTGTATACCGTGAGCTTGGACACGCCGGCCGCCTGGGCGATGGCGTCCATGCTCACGCCGTCGTAGCCGCGGGCGGGGAACAGGGCCTTGGCGGCGTCCAGGATGGCGGCGCGCTTCTCGAGGTCCTTGGGCCGGCCGGGGGCATTGGCGCGAGGCGGGACGGGCGGGGTGGGAGCGGTCTGGCTCATCGCGACATTATTATTGAACTTGGCGGTTTGGTAAAGATAATATACCTCCAGTCCAATAAATAGATGACTCCCGCATGAGCGCCATCGCCACCTTCCCCCGCGTGCTGATCCTCGCCGGCGCGCTCGCGCTGGCGGCCTGTGGCAAGCAAGCGGCCGACGAAGGTCCGGCCCGCCCCGCGATGGTGGTGCAGCCCGACGCCGCCGCCGCCAATGCCAGTGTCTACGCCGGCGAAGTGCGCGCCCGGTCCGAACCGGCGCTGGCCTTCCGCATCGGCGGCAAGATCGCCCGGCGCCTGGTGGACGTGGGCGAACAGGTGAAGCAGGGCCAGCCGCTGGCCGAACTCGACGCCGCGGACGTCGCGCTGCAGCTGGAAGCCGCGCGCGCACAGCTGGCCTCGGCCGAGTCCGACCTGGGCCTGGCCACCTCCGAACTCGAGCGCTACCAGAGCCTGCTCGACCGCCAGCTGGTCAGCAAATCGCTGTACGACGCCCGCGTGTCGGCCCAGCAGGCGGCGCAGGCGCGCGTGCGCCAGGCCCAGGCCGAAGCCCGCGTATCGGGAAACCAGGCCGCTTACGCCGTGCTGCGCGCGCCGGCCAACGGCGTGATCGCCCAGCGCCTGGCCGAAGCCGGCCAGGTGGTGGCGGCGGGCCAGACCGTGTTCGTGCTGGCCGAGGAAGGCCAGCGCGAAGTGGCCATCAGCGTGCCCGAGCAGAGCGCCGCGCTGTTCACGCCCGGCCGCGAAATGGCGGTGGAGCTGTGGTCGCAGCCCGGCAAGCGCTTCCCGGCCACGCTGCGCGAAATTGCCCCCGCGGCCGATTCGCAGGCCCGCACGTTCGCCGCGCGCGTCAGCTTCAGCCCCGGCGACGTGCGCACCGAGATCGGCCAGAGCGCGCGCGTGTTCGCGCTGCAGGAAGGTGCGCGCAGCCTGGCGGTGCCGCTGCCGGCGCTGTACGAAAAGAACGGCAAGCCCGCGCTGTGGGTGGTTGACCCGGCCACGTCCACCGTCCGCCTGCGGCCGGTGACGGTGGGCGCCTATGGCGAATCCGAAGTGCCGGTGCTGTCGGGCCTGGAGCCGGGCGAATGGGTGGTGGCCGCGGGCGTGCACCTGCTGGTGGAAGGGCAGCGCATCAAGCCCATAGACCGCGAGAACCGGCCGGTCGACGTCGCGCCCGCGCCCGCCGCCGCGCCCGCCGGCAAGCGCTGAGGCCCGCGCCGTGGCCGCCGATTTCAACCTTTCCGAATGGGCGCTGCGCAATCGCGCCCTGGTGCTTTACGTCATGGTGGTGCTGGCCGTGATCGGCTACTTCAGCTACCAGCGCCTGGGCCAGTCGGAGGACCCGCCGTTCACCTTCAAGATCATGGTGGTGCGCACCTACTGGCCGGGCGCCACGGCCGAAGAAGTGGCCCGCCAGGTCACCGACCGCGTCGAGAAGGAAGTGATGGAAACCGGGCGCTACGAATACGTGCGCTCGTATTCGCGCCCCGGTGAATCGGTGGTGATGCTGATGTCGCGCGATTCGCTGCACTCCCGCGACCTGCCGGCGCTCTGGTACGAAGTGCGCAAGAAAGTGGGCGACATCCGCCACACCCTGCCCCAGGGCGTGGTGGGGCCGTACTTCAACGACGAGTTCGGCGACACCTTCGGCAACATTTATGCGCTGTCGGGCGAAGGCTTCGACTACGCCACCCTCAAGGACTACGCCGAGCGCATCGAACTGGAGCTGCACCGCGTGCCCGACGTGGGCAAGATCGAGCTGGTGGGGCTGCAGGACGAGAAGATCTGGATCGAGCTGTCCAACACCAAGCTGGCCACGCTGGGCGTGCCGCTGGCGGCCGTGCAGCAGGCCATGGACCAGCAGAACGCCATCGCGCCGGCCAGCTTCTTCGAAACCCCCACCGACCGCGTGCAGCTGCGGGTGTCGGGGCGCTTCGACAGCGTGCAGGAAATCGCCGACTTCCCGATCCGCGTCGGCGACCGCAGCTTCCGGCTGGGCGACGTGGCCGAGGTCAAGCGCGGCTTCGCCGACCCGGCGGCGCCGCGCATGCGCTTCATGGGCGAGAACGCCATCGGCATCGCGGTGTCCATGCGCGCCGGCGGCGACATCATCCGCCTGGGTGAAGTGCTGGACACCGAGTTCGCGCGCCTGCAGGAAAACCTGCCGGTGGGCATGACGCTGAAGAAGGTGTCCGACCAGCCCGCCGCCGTGCGCGCCGGCGTGGCCGAGTTCGTGCAGGTGCTGGCCGAGGCGGTCATCATCGTGCTGCTGGTGAGCTTCTTCTCGCTGGGCTTCCGCACCGGCCTGGTGGTGGCGCTGTCCATCCCGCTGGTGCTGGCCATGACCTTCGCGGCCATGCACTACTTCGGCATCGGCCTGCACAAGATTTCGCTGGGCGCGCTGGTGCTGGGCCTGGGCCTGCTGGTGGACGACGCCATCATCGCGGTCGAGATGATGGCGGTGAAGATGGAGCAGGGCTTCAGCCGCATGAAGGCCGCGGCCTTCGCCTACCAGTCCACCGCCTTCCCCATGCTCACCGGCACGCTGGTGACGGCGGCGGGTTTCCTGCCCATCGCCACGGCGGAGTCGAGCACCGGCGAGTACACGCGCTCCATCTTCCAGGTGGTCACGCTCTCGCTGATCCTGTCGTGGATCGCGGCCGTGGTGTTCATTCCCTACCTGGGCTACAAGCTGCTGCCCGCGCCCGAGCCGCACGGCGACGGCCCCGCGCACGACCCCTACGCCAGCGGCTTCTACCAGCGCGTGCGCGCCTGGGTCACCTGGTGCGTGCGCTACCGCAAGACCGTGATTGCGGTGACGGTGGCGGCGTTCGTGGTGTCCATCCTGGTGTTCCGCTTCGTGCCCCAGCAGTTCTTCCCGTCCTCGACGCGGCTGGAGCTGATGGTGGACCTGGAGCTGGCCGAGGGCTCGTCCCTGCACGCCACCGAGGCCGTGGCCAAGCGCCTGGAGGCCGAGCTGGCCAAGCGCGAGGACGTGGAAAGCTACGTCGCCCACGTGGGCACCGGCACGCCGCGCTTCTACCTGCCCATGGACCAGAAGATGCCGCAGGCCAGCTTCGCCCAGTTCGTCATCCTGACCCGGGACATCGAATCGCGCGAGTCGGCGCGGGCGTTCCTGATCAAGCTGTTCGAGGAAAAGTTCAGCGACGTGCAGGCGCGCGTCGCGCGGCTGGAGAACGGGCCGCCGGTGGGCTACCCGATCCAGTTCCGGGTCTCGGGCGAACACGTGGACGAAGTGCGCCGCCTGGCCTACCAGGTGGCCGCCAAGGTGCGCGCCAACGAAGCCGTGACCAACGTCAACCTCGATTGGGACGAGCCCAGCAAGGTGGTGCGCCTGCAGCTGGACCAGGAGCGCGCGCGCGTGCTGGGCATCAGCTCGGCCGAAGTGGCGGCGTTCCTGCGCGGTTCGCTGTCGGGCACCACGGTCAGCACCTACCGCGACGGCAATGAACTGATCGAGATCCTGCTGCGCGGCCCCCAGCAGGAGCGCGAGCAGCTGAGCCTGCTGGGCAGCCTGTCGGTGCCGGCCGGCAACGGCCGCAGCGTGCCGCTGTCGCAGATCGCCACGCTGGAGTACGGCTTCGAGGACGGCATCATCTGGCACCGCAACCGCCTGCCCACCATCACCGTGCGCGCCGACATCTACGGCGAGAAGACCCCGCCCAGCGTGACCGCCGAGATACTGCCCACGCTGGAGGACATCCGCGCCTCCCTGCCCAGCGGCTACCTGCTGGAAACCGGCGGCACGGTCGAGGACTCCAACCGCGGCTCGCGTTCGGTGGCCGCGGGCGTGCCGCTGTTCGTACTGGTGGTGATGACCCTGCTGATGCTGCAGCTGCGCAGCTTCCCGCGCACGGTCATGGTGCTGATGACGGCGCCGCTGGGCCTGATCGGCGTGGTGGCCTTCCTGCTGGTGTTCCGCGTGCCGTTCGGCTTCGTGGCCATGCTGGGCACCATCGCGCTGAGCGGCATGATCATGCGCAACTCGGTGATCCTGGTAGACCAGATCGAACAGGACATCGCCTCCGGGCATCCGCCGGAACAGGCGGTGGTGGAAGCCACGGTGCGCCGCTTCCGCCCGATCGTGCTGACCGCGCTGGCGGCGGTGCTGGCCATGATCCCGCTCTCGCGCAGCGTGTTCTTCGGGCCGATGGCCGTGGCCATCATGGGTGGACTGATCGTGGCCACCGCGCTGACCCTGCTGTTCCTGCCGGCGCTGTACGCCGCCTGGTTCCGCGTGCCGCAGCCGCCCGTGAAGCCTGC
>DAORUD010000099.1:0-8826 GCA_035433005.1 Arenimonas sp.
ATGGACCCGCTGACGGGACTGACGTACATGCAGCAGCGCTATTACGACCAGGGGGCGGGGCGGTTCCTGAGTGTGGATCCGGTGACCGCCAGCTCGGTCAATGGCGGGAATTTCAACCGGTATTGGTACGGGAACAACAACACATACAGATTCACTGATCCAGATGGTCGATTCGGAACCTCTCGGCACAAGGGCTACTGTGAAATGGTCGGGGTGTGCCAGCAGCCAATCAAGCCTAGGAGAAGCGGGTCGGACATCGGCGAATCAAGACCCGTTACCGCCGAGGCTGCAAAGCGCTACAAGCGCCTTAGGGATCGTGTGACGACAGAGGCGGCTGATGATCCGAACGCAACCTTACAACTCAGCCGTCGAGACATAGCGACAATCACGAATCACATGGTTATACAAGCAAGAGACGAGCCAAAACACTTTATTGGCTCGGAAGACTTCACAAATCAGTTCATAGGATTCGATACTTTCATCTACAAAGAAGGCTTGGCTTCACGTCAATTCAACGTGGCCGGGCGCGGACTAATGAGCGGCGGCGATATCAATTACATAGGAGTCGGGGCGCTGTATGCCGCATATGGCATGGATAAGTCAGCCGTTACGGCTGGCGTTCTAGTCTGGAATGGCTGGCAATATGCAACCGGCGGTGGAGATCATAACCGTCGTCAAATGTCTGCCGCGATGCCGTGGGCTTATCACGGCTATGACCAATATTCCGAAGTGAGCGAAGACTACTAGGGGTCGTGACTATGTTGCTGCTGAGGGTCTTGTTGATAACCTGTCTGCTTGTTTTGCCTTTTTCCGGATGCAGAGCGAAGCCTCTCGAGGATGAGGAGTGTCGTGTCATGCGGGAGATAGGGCTCTCGGTAGAGAAGGTCGGCGTGATTCGTGACTGGATCGCCTCGACTCTTGACGACCCAAGCAAGCTTGCCTCAGGGCGCAGGGCGAGTGGACCGCTTCTCGGGCTCAACGATGACGTGGGCCTTGATTGGGCCGTCCTCGGAATTCCTAAAGACCGTGGCCTGATAGAGCTATATGGGAAGGGTGTTGATTATCGCGATTTGCGGCGCGGCAGCATCGAAGCAGTGGTTGTGGGCTACGGAAACGGCTACAAGATCATACTGAAGCTCCAGCCAAACAGTGATATCGATAGCGAGCTGTTGGAGGAGTCGAAGAAGCCGTATGGGGAGATTCGGATTGAAGTCTTGAGCTCTGACGTCCTGTTGGTTTGCCAGGTGAACAAGTTCGGCTAGTTCCGAACACTGGGCTGCTGCAAGTTCTGTTGCAACTGAGTCTACTCAGAAGGGTTCAAGGCAGGCCTGTAAGAATGTTTGAATCGCCCCGGATTTCATGGACGCGTGCCCGCCTGAAGTCCAGTCTGTCCCCAATCACCCACGGAGCCCCACCATGACCATCACCCTCGCCCCCATCCTCGCCCTCATCGCCGGCATCCTCATCCTGGTGCGTCCGCGCCTGCTGGCCTACATCGTGGCCGTCTACCTGATCGTGATCGGCCTGATCGGCCTGTTCGGCGGCGGTGGCTTCCGCCTGAATTGACGCGGCCGGCGCCCCTCGCAGGCGCGGCAAGGGCTCGCCGGGCTTGAACTCTGGCCCGGGATACCCACTAATGCGCCCACTCGGCCCCCGGCCGCACGAGTCTTGCCCCGCCATGCCCATCTACGCCTTCGAGTGCGCCCACTGCGGCCATTCCTTCGACCGCCTGCAGAAACTGTCCGACGCCGACCCCACCGACTGCCCCGCCTGCGGCCAGCCGCAGGTGCGTCGCCAGCTCACCGCGCCCAGCTTCCGCCTGGCCGGCGCCGGCTGGTACGAAACCGACTTCAAGAAGGACGGCGACAAGAAGCGCAACCTCGCCGAAGGCGGCAGCGCCAAGCCGGAAGCGAAGTCCGAGCCCAAGCCCGAACCCGCCGCCAAGCCGGCCGAATCCAAGACCACGCCGTCCGCCTGAACCGTCGCGGTTGCCCGCCGAGCGGGCCGCGGGGTAGGGTCGGGCCATGAAAACCTTCCTGCCCGCGGCGAGCCTGCTCGCCACCGCCCTCCTGCTGGCCGCCTGCGCGGGCCAGCAAACCTCGCCCTCCGGTGCCTCCACTTCGTCGGCCCTGGGCCTGCCTGAAGCCCTGCCGCCGCCGGGCATCAACGAGGCCGCGCCGGCGCCGGCCGATGCCTTCCTGGCCGCCCTGGCCAGCCACTGCGGCCAGGCCTTCGCCGGCAAGGTGCGGGTGGACGTGCCCGAAACGCCCGACAACGCCTTCGCCGGCAAGGCCCTGGTGATGCACGTGCGCGGCTGCCGCGAAGGCGAGCTGCGCATTCCCTTCCAGGTGGGCGAAGACCGCTCGCGCACCTGGGTCATCACCCGCACCGCGACCGGCCTGCGCCTGAAGCACGACCACCGCCACGAAGACGGCACCCCGGACGAATCCACGATGTACGGCGGCGACACCGCCTCCGCGGGCACGGCCACCCGCCAGGAGTTCCCGGTGGACGCCGAGTCGGTGGCCATGTTCGGCCGGCTGGGCATGACCGCCTCGGTCACCAACACCTGGGCCATCGAGATCGTGCCCGGCAAGCAGTTCGTGTACGAGCTCTCGCGCCCGGGCGGACGCCTGTTCCAGGTCGAGTTCGACTTGTCCAAGCCGGTGCCGGCGCCGCCCGCGCCCTGGGGCGACACACCCCCCGCCCGCTGAAAGAAAAAGGCCGCCCGGAGGCGGCCTTTTTTATGGTGCCCGGCGTCCGCCGGCGGCTCAGTTGCGCGGCGCGAACCGGCCGCGGCAGCCGCGGTCCACCCAGATCGCGTTGTTGTTGGTGTAGCCCCAGGTCTGGCCCTGCACGCAGGCGGTGCGCGACAGGGTTTCGATCAGGTAGGGCCGGCCGAAGCGCGACTGCCAGGCGCAGGTGCGGTAGCGGTCGTCTTCGCTGCTGCAGGTGACGTTGTAGTTGCTCTCGGGGCGGCCCGGGCCCCAGCCCGAACGCGACTCCACGAACTCGGCGCGACAGCCGCGGCTGACCCACACCGTGCCGCGGCGCTGGCCCCAGCTGTAGTCTTCGCGGCAGGAATCGCGGGACAGCGTGCGTGCCAGTTCGGCGCGATTGCGGAAGTTGGTGGTGCACTCGCGGTAGCGCTGGTTGATGCTCTCGCAGCGCACGGCGCGGCCGTTGTTGCCGTTGCCCGGGTAGCCGCCCTGGTTGCCGCCGTCCCAGCCGCCGCTGCCGCGCAGGGACTGGGCGATGTCGCTCTTGATGCGGCTGAAGGTCCAGCCGGAGTTGATCTGGGCCAGGTAGAAATCACGCTGGTCGGTGGGCAGCCGGCGGCCGTTGGACTGTTCCTCGTACTCCACTTCCAGCACGCGGATACGGTCGTTCCGGGAGAGCTGGCGCAGGTCTTCGGGCGCGTAGGAGCGCGTTCCCGACTGTGCCTGGGCCACGGGGGCCACGGAAACGAAGCCAACGGCGAGGGCCGCGGCCAGCAACAGCTTGTACATGGGAATCTCCTTTGCCTTGAGGGGGATCGGGCCTGCCCGTGGACTATAGCGCCGCGCTCCCGGCGGCGGCAGGGGTGCGTGGATTTGCCGCGGGCACCCCGGGGGCCTTAAAATTCAAAGGTTTCCGCCGCCCCGTCCGGGGCGCGACGATCCCTCCCGGAGCAAGCATGCGCACCCATTTCTGTGGCCTCGTCGACGAGTCCATGATCGGCCAGACCGTCACCCTTTGCGGCTGGGCCGACGTCGCCCGCGACCTGGGCGGCCTCTGCTTCATCGACCTGCGCGACCACGAGGGCATCGTGCAGGTGGTGGCCGAGCCGTCCGGTGACGCCGGCAACGCCGACGTGGTGGCCGCCGCGGCGAAGGTGGGCTACGAGGACTGCCTGCGCATCACCGGCGTGGTGCGCGCGCGCCACTCGGTGAACGACAAGATCCGCACCGGCAAGGTCGAAGTGCTGGCCACGGCCATCGAGCTGCTGAACAAGGCCGAGCCGCTGCCCTTCCACGCCCACGAGAACCCGGGCGAGGAATCGCGCCTGAAGTACCGCTACCTCGACCTGCGCCGCCCCGAGATGCAGAAGATGATGCGTACGCGCATCAGGCTGGTGCAGGCGCTGCGCCGCTACCTCGACCAGCGCGGCTTCCAGGACATCGAGACGCCCATCCTCACCAAGGCCACGCCCGAGGGCGCGCGCGATTTCCTGGTGCCGGCGCGCATGTCGCCGGGCGAGTTCTACGCGCTGCCGCAGTCGCCGCAGCTGTTCAAGCAGATCCTGATGGTGGCCGGCTTCGACCGCTACTACCAGATCGCCCGCTGCTTCCGCGACGAAGCCCTGCGCGCCGACCGCCAGCTCGAGTTCACCCAGCTGGACATGGAGTTCGCCTGGGTGCGCGAGGCCGACGTGCAGGACGAAGTGGAGGGCATGATCCGCCAGATCTTCAAGGAAGTGATCGGCGTCGAACTCGACGCGTCCTTCCCGCGCCTGACCTACGCCGAAGCCATGCGCCGCTTCGGCTCGGACAAGCCCGACCTGCGCAACCCGCTGGAGCTGGTGGACGTGGCCGAGCTCGTGAAGGGCTGCGAGTTCAAGGTCTTCACCGATGCCGCCAACGATCCCGACGGCCGCGTCGCCGCGCTGCGCATCCCGGGCGGCGCGGCGCTCAGCCGCAAGCAGATTGACGACTACGCCGCCCACGCCGCCAAGTTCGGCGCCAAGGGCCTGGCCTACGCCAAGCTGGACGAATCCGGCGCGGTGACTTCGCCGGTGGCCAAGTTCTTCGCCGAAGACGCCTTCGCCGCGCTGCTGCAGGCCACGGGTGCGCAGAAGGGCGACATCGTCTTCTTCGGCGCCGGCGCCTGGGGCAAGACCAGCGACTTCATGGGCGCCGTGCGCCTGAAGGCCGGCAAGGACTTCAACCTGGTGTCGAATGACTGGAAGCCGCTGTGGGTCACCGACTTCCCGATGTTCGAGTGGGACGAGGAAGAGTCGCGCTACGTGGCCCTGCACCACCCGTTCACCGCGCCGGCCGTGGACGACATCGCCGACCTCAAGGCCAACGCCCGCATCGCGGTGTCGCGCGGCTACGACATGGTGCTCAACGGCAACGAGATCGGCGGCGGCTCCATCCGCATCCACCGCAGCGACATGCAGAGCGCGGTGTTCGAACTGCTGGGCATCGGCGCCGAAGAGGCCGAGGCCAAGTTCGGCTTCCTGCTGGACGCGCTGCGCTACGGCGCGCCGCCGCACGGCGGCATCGCCTTCGGCATTGACCGCATCGCGGCCCTGATGGCCGGCACCGAGTCCATCCGCGACGTCATCGCCTTCCCCAAGACCACCACCGCGCAGTGCCTGATGACCGGCGCGCCGTCGCCGGTGCCGGACAAGCAGCTGGCAGAGGTGCACGTGTCGGTGCGCGCCAGGCCCGACAAGGCCTGAGGCCTTAGGGGGGCAGGAAATAGGAAGTAGGAATTAGGAAGTAGAGGAATCAGTAGCTACGGACGCCCAGGACCTGCCCTTCTCTACTTCCTATTTCCTACTTCCTATTTCCTATCCCTATCCCCCGTCTCGTTCCCACTCCGCTCCGCCCCATGCTCATCCGCCAAGCCACCCCCGCCGACGCCGCCATCCTCTCGGCGCTGGCCGAGCAGACCTTCACCGAGGCCTTCGGACACCTTTACCCGGAACAGGACCTGCGCGACTTCATCGCCGAGTCTTACCCGGTCGAGCGGCAGCGCGTCATCCTGTCCACGCCCGGTTACGCGGTGTGGCTGCTCGAACACGAGGGCGTGGCGGTGGGCCACGCGGCGGCCGGCCCGTGCGGGTTGCCGCACCCGGACGTGCAGCCCGGCGACGGCGAGCTCAAGCGCCTGTACGTGCTGGCGGCGTTCCAGGGCTCGGGCTGGGGCGGGCGGCTGTTCGAAGCGGCGCAGGACTGGCTGCTGGCCGATGGCCCGCGCACGCTGTGGATCGGGGTGTGGTCGCAGAACCTCGGCGCGCAGCGCTTCTACGCCCGCCACGGGTTCGTGAAAGTGGGCGAGCACACCTTCCCGGTGGGGCGCGTGGTGGACCGCGAGTTCACGCTGCGCCGCGATAAAGCCGCCTAGCCCGCTTATGCTCGGCGCTGGTCTCCACGCGAGCACGGCCCTGGCCAACGATCCCCCCGAACACGTGGTGCTGCTGCACGGCGTCTGGATGCGCGCGCTCACCCTGGTGCCGCTGGCGCGCCGGCTGCAGGCGCAGGGCTTCGTGACGCACCGCTTCGACTACGCCAGCCTGTTCTCGGGCCCCGCGCCGTCGGTGGATCGCCTGGCGTCCTTCATGACCGCGCTCGGGTCCGGCCCCGTGCACCTGGTGGGCCACAGCCTGGGCGGGCTGGTGGCCCTGGAAACCCTGGCCAGCTACCACGGCCTGCCGCCGGGCCGCGTGGTCTGCCTGGGCTCGCCGCTGGCGGGCAGCGGCGCCGCGCGCGGGCTGGCCCGGCACCATCTTTCGGCCCTGCTCGGGCGCAGCGGCACCCTGCTGCGCAGTGGCCTGGCCGAACTGCCGCGCGGGCGCGACGTGGGCGTGCTGGCGGGTTCGCGCGCCGCGGGCCTGGGCAAGCTTTTCAACGACATGGACGGTCCCGGCGACGGCACCGTTTCGATCTGGGAAACCCAGCTGCCGGGCCTGGCCGACCACCGCGTGCTGCCGGTCAGCCACACCGGCCTGATCCTGTCGCGCGCCGCGGCCGGCATGGCCGCGGGCTTCCTGCGCCAGGGCCGTTTCCCGGCCTGAGCCGGCCGTATAATCGCGCTTTCGCTTCCGAGGGTCGGGTTCCATGGGCAGGTTGATGGTCATCGAGGGGCGCAAGGGCGCCCAGGACGCCAAGCGCGGCAAGGTCTTCACCAAGGTCATCCGCGAAGTCTCCACCGCGGCCCGCATGGGCGGCGGCGATCCGAAAGCCAACCCGCGCCTGCGCCTGGCGATGGACAAGGGCCTGGCCGTGAACATGTCGCGCGACGTGCTCGAGCGCGCCATCAAGAAGGCCACCGGCGAACTCGAAGGCGTCAGCTACGAGGAAATCCGCTACGAGGGCTATGCGCCCGGCGGCGTCGCCGTCATCGTCGACTGCCTCACCGACAACAAGGTGCGCACCGTGGCCGACGTGCGCCACGCCTTCAACAAGTGCGGCGGCAACCTGGGCACCGACGGCTCGGTCAGCTTCATGTTCAAGAAGCAGGGCGTGCTGGGCTACGGCCCGGGCGCGAATGAAGACGCCATCACCGAAGCGGCGATTGAGTGCGGCGCCGACGACATCGTGGTCTACCCCGAGGACGGCGCCATCGAGGTGCTGTGCGCGCCCGACGCCTTCGAGGCGGTGAAGCAGGGCATGGTGGCCGCGGGCTTCGCGCCGCTGCAGGCCGAGGTCACGCTGCGCGCCGAGAACGACATCAAGGTAGAGGGCGACGTGGCCCAGCAGGTGGCCAAGATGCTCGACATGCTCGAAGACCTGGACGACGTGCAAAACGTCTACTCCAACGCCGACCTGGGCGCCGACGCGTTCCAGTGACCCGCATCCTCGGCATCGACCCGGGCTCGCAGCGCACCGGCATCGGCCTGATCGACGTCGATGCCGCGGGCAAGTGCACGTTCGTGCACTGCCAGATGCTGAACCTGCTGGTGGACACCGAAGACTTCCCGGCGCGCCTGGGCAAGCTGGTGTTCGACCTGGAGGAAGTGCTGGAAGCCTGGCAGCCCACCGTGGTGGCCATCGAAACCGTGTTCATGGACAAGTCGGCCATGTCGGCGCTCAAGCTGGGCCACGCCCGCGGCGCCGCCATCGCCACCGTGGTGCGCCGCGGCCTGTCGGTGAGCGAGTACGCGCCGCGCGTGATCAAGCAATCCCTGGTGGGCACCGGCGCGGCCGACAAGACCCAGGTGCAGCACATGGTGAAGCTTTTGCTCAGCCTGGGTGAGCGCAAACTGCAGGCCGACGCCGCCGATGCCCTGGCGGTGGCCCTGACCCACGCCCATTCCAGCGCCACCGCCGGCCGCAGCGGCGTGGCGCCGGCCCTGTTACTCCGGAGACGTCGCCGATGATCGGTCGCTTGAAGGGTTTGCTGGTCTACAAGGCGCCGCCGGCGCTGATGGTGGACGTGGGCGGCGTGGGCTACGAACTGTCCGCGCCCATGTCCACCTTCTACGACCTGCCGGACGTGGGCCGCGAGGTCACGCTGTTCACCCACTACGCGGTGAAGGAAGACGGCGTGGCGCTGTACGGCTTCCTCACCGAAGCCGAGCGCCGCCTGTTCCGCGAAGTGCAGAAGGTGACCGGCGTGGGCGCCAAGATCGCCCTGGCCGTGCTGTCGGGCGCCAGCGTGGACGACTTCGCGCGACTGGTGCAGACCGGCGACATCACCGCGCTCACGCGCATCCCGGGCATCGGCAAGAAGACCGCCGAGCGCATGGTGGTGGAGCTGCGCGACCGCGCCGCCGACTTCGCCACCGGCGGCATCGCGGTGGTCACCGGCAAGGCCGGCGCGGTGCCGGCCGACCCGGTGCTCGTGGCCAGCGTGGCCCTCACCCAGCTGGGCTACAAGCCGGTGGAGATTGCCGAGTACATGCGCGATCACGTACCGGCCAGCCTGGCCAGCGAGCTGTCTACGCACGGTTATTACGGCTCGGTGCAGCGCAATGCCAAGGCGGTGTATCAGCAGTACATAGGCTGGTACGACGGCAACCCAGCCAATCTGGATGCGCTATCGAACATTGATTACGGCAAAAAGTTTGTCGCCTACGGTGGCGGTGCAGAAGCAGTGCTCAAGCGGGCTCAGGCC